>JBBQEB010000062.1:0-19995 GCA_038320275.1 Myxococcales bacterium
GTGGAAGGAAAACAGCGGCGAGCGCATCATCCAATTGCGCGCCGTCGCCCTCAGCGACCGGTGGGACGCCGCGATGAAGCTCACGCTGCGCCCGCTTCGAAAGGCAGTGCGGGCGGCGTGATCAGGATGAGAGCCACACCCATGAGCACTGCAGCGCGGTCCCACCGCATGCGCCTGCGCCGTTGCACTGGTCGCCATAGGTACACGCATCTCCGTCGTTACAGGATGACCCCGCAGGCGCATACCCAATCGTACATGTCGGCGTCCCGTTGCAGGACCGGGCGGTGCACGCGTCGGACGAGCACTGAACGGCAGTGCCCACACACTGGCCCGCGCCATTACATGAGTCGCCGTATGTGCAGGCATTGCCGTCGTCGCAGATTCCTCCAGCAGACAGGTTTTGGAGGGTCCAGCCTACGGTGCGATTGCACGCCCAACGCTTGCACGGCGGGGCCTCGCCGGGATCATCCCAGAGTTCTGGGCAAGGAATCGACACCCTCGCCGTCTGCATGCTGACGGAGAGCACCGCGATTGCCAGCAGCGGCCGGGAGAAGGGAAGCGCCAAGCGCATACCGGTCCTTCCTGTAATGGGGGAGGCGCAATGGACCCTCGGAGGTCCAGGGGCACTTGCACCGCTACTTCACCGATCGTATTGCACGAAACGGGAATCGGATATCCCGCGATCAAGGGGCGTATCGAGTCACGCTTCCGGCGGGGTGGCGCAAGGTTGGCTGTACCAGCGAACTCGCGGCGGATGCGAGGTACACACGGGTGTACGGCCCCCCGTGCTGAACGGGCCCCTGCAGCGGCTCGTTCAGGACCCGCTCGCGGGCAAGATCCTGCGCGGCGAGTTCAAGCCCGGCGACCACATCGTGGTGGACGAGGGCAACAGCGAGACGCTCGACTTCAGGAAGGCGGCCGCGAGCGCCGTCGCGGGGGCACCGGTCGCGAAGTGGGCGGCGGGGCGGTGAACGACCGCCGCCTGTCAGCCTCCCACTGCGGGCGCGCAATCGACACCAGTTCCTTTCGAGAGCTGATTCCCGGTGCCCCTACCCCTTCCCTCCGCGCGCCGCGAGGTAGGCGTGCGCGATGGAGGTCTCGTCGACGAACCCGACGATGGCGCCCGCCGCGTCGGTGACGGGCAGCTCCCGCACGCCGCGCGAGAGCATGGCCTCGAAAGCCGAGCGCACCCCATCGTCGAGGCTCAAGGCGATGGGAGGTCGCATCGCGTCCCCCGCGTTCGCGATGCCGTCGAGGTGCGGCTCGCCCGCGAGCCCGATGAGATCCTGCAGTGTGAGGACCCCGACCATCGCTCCGCCGTCCATGACGGGAAAGACCTCCTGCCGCGTCCGGCCCGACAGGATGCGCATGAGCTCCCCCATCCGGCGCTGCGCTCCAGCGTGGCGAAGGGCGCGGTGTCGAGCGGGACCCCGCGCAGGGAGACCCGAGTTTGAAAATGGCACCGGCCTCATAGGCACACTTCCCCCAGGTATTACGGGTAGATGTGCACGGAACTGGTCGAGGGGTCGTGTTACTAGGTGAGGGGTGGCGGCGGCGGGTTCGGTACCTGCGTAACCCCGTGGATCTTGGGCGGGGGATCGACCCTGAGCTTCCGGAGGAGCCCCTCGGTTTCCGGGCTCATGGAGGTGGTCTGGAGGTCGCGCGAGCCGCCGCGGTCGTACTCGATGACCTTCCCGCGCTCCAGCTCGGCACTGACGTTGCGCCAGGTGTCGCCGGCGCGGATCTCGATGATGCGCTCCAGGAGTAGCGCGAGGACGGAGATGGTGACGTGGGCCTGGATGCGCCAGGATGCATGGTGGAAGACCGGCCGCATCCGCAGCCCGCCCTTGAGCTGCCGCCAGCACTGCTCGACGCGGAGGAGCTGCTTGTAGCCCAGGGCAAGATCCTCGGCGGTGAGCGAGTCGTCGTTGGAGGTAATGACCCACTTGCCGTCATAGCGGCTGGCGTCCTCAATGGCGCCGCGGTCGATGGCAATCTTGCCGGTCTTGGACTCACGCAGGAGCCGACCGTAGCGGGCGCTGGTGCGCAGTTCGCAGACGCGCTTGGAGTGGGCCTTCCCCGCGCGCTGGTCGAGCGTGGCGAGTTCGGCCTCGAGCTCGCCGATCAGCTTCTGGCGGTGCGCCGCCTGCCGCTCTGCCTCGGCCGGGTTGTGGCAGACGACGTAGCGTCGGCGGCGCTCGCCGTCACCGACCAGGACCTCCTTGACCCGCAGGTTGTCGCGGACCTCCTGGTAGCGGCCGGCGCGAGCGAGCACCTCGGTGGTGACCTCGTCGCCGGCGCGCATCCGCGAGGCGAGGATGTACTTGCCGTTGCCGAGCGCGAGCTTCTGCCGGTTCTCCTCCGAGTTCATCCCGGCGTCGCCGACGAAGACGCAGCGCCCGAGCCGCCAACCGCGCAGGTCCTCCTTCACCTTGGCGACCGTCGTCATGTCATTGGTCTCGCCGGAGAAGACCCACGACCGCACCGGCAGGCCGTCGCGCGTGACGGCCAGACCGACCACGATCTGCGGCGCGTCGCCCCGTCCGTTCTTGGAGTGGCCACGCTTGCGCAGCGCCTCGTACTCGCGCCCGTGATGGGCGTGCGGCGCCTCGTCCTCCTCGTCGATCTCGAAGTGCAGCGAGGTCGTGTCGTAGAAGATGACGTCGACGTCGGCGTTCATCAGGTCGGCCATCTTGAAGTAGACGGCCTTCTCGACGTCGAGCTTGTGATCCTCCAGGAAGTCCATCGCCAAGTAGAGGTGGTGCAAGTCGAGCGCCTTGGCGTCCGGCAGGAACACCTCCTCGCGGAGCCACTGCTCCCAGCAGTAGAGCTTGGAGTACGGCGACAGCGCGCGGTTGGCGACCATCGCGAAGAGCGCGCGCTCGAACGCCTCCGCCGTCCGTCGCGTCTTCGCGTGCGCCCGCAGGATCTCGTCGACGCCGAGTTCGGACCAGAGCTTCCCGAGCGCGTAGACCCCGCCGTAGGGCCACGACTGCCGGAGCTCCACGTCGTCGGGGACGACCACATCGTCCTTCGCGGTGGAGACCTCTCCCACCGAGCGCAGGATGCTCGCTGCGAGGCTCCGCAGCACCTGCTCCTTCGCCTCGTCGGCCCGACCGAAGTTGTAGACCACCTTGGCGACTGCGAAGCGCCGCTCGGTGTCCCAGGTGTTCTCGGCGAGCTGGTGGTACTTGACCTCGGTGCCGTCGGCGTTCCGGCGCTTCGTCGTCCGCAGGTACATGCCTATTTGATACGACGTAAGATGCCTACGGTCAAGCCAGCAGGCGCAAGTCGTGTGCCTATGAGTTTCGGGCCTCAGCGGCGCTCAACCCCTGGAGATGACTGGGTGCGTGTGCCTCGGAGGCCCGGAAATTTTCAAAGTCGGGGGAGAGCCTCTCCAGCCGGTCGGCGAGCGTCTCCTCGCGGAGCTGCACGCCGTCCTGCTCGAGCAGGGCCTCGTAGATGGGGGTGGGCCAGTAGTGTCGGGCGATGCCGTAGGCCAGCATGTTGGCGATCATGAGCGGCAGGATGAGGGAGTACCCTCCCGTCATCTCGACGATGATCAAGACGGAGGTGGTCGGCGCGCGGATGATCCCCGCGAACACCGCCCCCATCCCGACCAGGGCGAACGTGCCCAGGGCGTCGCTGGAGTGGTGCAGGAGCGCCATGTCCAGCGCGCCGACGGCGCCGCCCGCCATGCCGCCGATGAACAGCGCGGGCGCGAAGATGCCGCCTGCACCCCCGCTGGAGTAGGAGAAGACGGTCGCCGCCAGCTTGAGGAGGCAGAGCGGGACGAGCAGCTTCAGGGCGACCTTCTCCGCCAGCGCCGCCCCGAGGGTCGCGTAGCCGCCGCCCGTCACGCCCGGGGCGCCGAGGGTGGCGACGGCCAGCACCGCCAGCAGGCCCGTCGCGAGCCCTCCTACCGCGGGGTGCGCCCAGCGGTGCCGCGCGCCCTTGAAGCGCCTGCGCAACGCGACCAGGGACTCGGTGAAGGCGAGCGCGAGCGCCGCCGCCACGAGCCCCAGCACGGCGTACATCACGAGCGAGGACAGGTGCTCGAGCCCGTAGGGCCGGGGGACCTCGAAGATGGGGTGAACGACGAGGACGCTGCGCTCGACGATGGCGCCAGCGCGGCGGCGACCACCACCCCGGAGAGGACGGTCTGCCACCACGCCCATGATGACCTCGGCCTCCCAGGATGGCCGGGACGACAGCAACTGTCGGAACCCCATCCGCTTCATGGCGGTGAGCACGGCGTGGGTATCGCCGTGGATGCGCGAGGCGGTGACCTCGAAGAGCTCGCTGGCCGGGGCGAGGCGCTCGCCGTGCAACACGCGGCGGATCGCGTCGATCTGCTCGTCGGCGAGAGACGAAAGATTGGCGAGCGTGCGCTTGCGCACCTTGCCGCCGTCGCGAAAGGACTCCCGGAGCAGGTAGGCGGGACGGGAGCCTCGGTTAGGCACGACGTCGACGTGCATGGGATACAGTAGCGCATGTAGGCGACATTCTGCAAGCTCATGGATGACAAATACATGGCTACATTATGCAGCCCGTTACGACAGCGGCGCAGCACCGAAGCTCTGCGCCGCATGGACTTCCCTGCCTTTACGAGGTCTGGAACCTACCGAAACTTCAGGCTAGACATGGGGATGGACCTTCTCGACATCCCGACCCGGACCGAAGGCGGCTTTCACGTGGTGGTGGAGTCCCCGCGCGGCGTCGGCCTCAAGCTGAAGCTCGACCCCAAGCTCAATGCGTTCGTCGCTTCGCGCGCGCTGCCGCTCGGGTTCGTCTACCCCTATGACTGGGGGTTCATCCCCGGCACCAAGGGGCCCGACGGCGACCCGGTCGACGCGCTCGTCTACTGGGACGTGGGGAGCCATCCGGGCGTCGTCCTCCGGTGCCGGCCGCTCGGGGTGCTGCTGCTGGAAGAGGACGCGAAGGGCGGCGGACGCGAGCGCAACGACCGGGTGCTGGTGGTGCCGCTCGATCATCCCCGCGCCGAGGCCCTGCGTTCCGTCGAGGAGCTTCCCGAGCGGCTGCGCGACGAGCTGGCGCACTTCTTCACCTCCCAGATCTTCTTCGCGCCCAAGAACCCCAAGCTGCTGGGCTGGCGGGGGCCCTCGGCCGCCGAGGAGGTCATCGCCGGCGGAAGGCCGAAATGAACTTCATCCGCGCCGCGCGGTGAGCTCCAGCTCGCGCCCGAAGACCTCCCGGAAGAAGGCGCCCTCGCGCGCGGTGTCCCAGACCTCGAGCGCCGCGGGCCCGCGCAGTCGCAGCCGGATCGCGACCGCACCGCGCCGCGCCTCGGCGCGCAGCGCGCGCACGGGCTGCTGGTGCGAGGCGTCGAGCGCGTTGGCCACCCGCAGGAGGGCCGCCAGCTTGCGAACGAGGCCGAGCTCCTCGGGCGAGAGCCCCGCCAGATCGGGGCGCCGCGCGTCGGGCGTGGACCGCCGATGGTACCGCGCGACGTGGGCCACGAGCAGCCGCTCGCGCTCCGAGAAGCCCGCCAGATCGGCGTTCGCCACCAGGTAGAAGGTGTGCTTGTGGTGCCTGTGGAAGGACACCGCGACGCCGACGTCGTGGAGCATCGCCGCGGCCTCGAGGATGCGCCGTGCGTGAAAGGGCAGGGCGTGCAGCGCGTCGAGGTCCTCGAACAGCCTCACCGCGAGGGCCCCGACCTGCACGCCGTGCCGCTCGTCGAACCCGAGGCGCCGCCCGAAGGCGAGCGCGGCCGCGGCGGCGGAGCGGTCGTCCTCGGGAGAGCTCCGCCGCAGGAGGTCCAGCAGGACGCCGTTGCGCAAACCGGTGTCGACGCTTCGCACCGCCTGGAGGCCCAGGTGCCCGACCGCGGCCTCCAGGATGGCCGCTCCGGCGACGATGATCTCGGCGCGCCGGGGCTCGAAATGGCGCCGCCGCTCGGCGAGGTCCATGGCAGCGAGGAGCTTCACCGCCCGCGCGAGCTCCTTGGCGGTGGCGGTGCGGCCCTTGCGCGCCGCGAAGGCCACCACCGCGTTGATGGTGCCAGAGCTGCCGACGGCGACGCGGGGCGCGGCCGCGCCGGGCCGCGCCGGCGGCAGCCCTTCCCGGAAGGCCTCCGCCGCGTAGTCGCGTATCAGCGCGAGCCGCTTGCGGTTCACCTTGGAGGCGGTCCCGAACATGTCGGTGAGCCGGACCGCGCCGAGCGCGACGCTCGCGAGGCTGGTGGGGCGCTCCCCCTCGGCGGTCGCAACCTCCGTCGAGCCGCCGCCGATGTCGAGCACGGTGGAGAGCTGGCCCGGTGGCGTTCCGTGGAGCACGCCCAGGCAGATGAGCCGCGCCTCCTCCGCACCGGAGATGATCTCGAGCTCGAGCCCGGAGCCCTCCCGCGCGCGGCGCACGATGTCGGCGCCGTTGCGCGCCTCCCGGAGCGCGCTCGTCGCCACCGCCCGGACCCGGGCGCCGTCGCGCCGGCAGAGCGCGGCGTACCGGCTGAGGGTGAACAGCAGCCTGTCGGCCACCGGGCGCGGGATGGACCCGGTGAGGAAGACGCCCTCGCCTGGCCGCACGGGGTCGCGCTCCTGGTGCAGCACCACCAGTTCCCCGTCCGCGGTGGGCCGGGCGAGCTCCAGCCGGACCGCATTCGAGCCGACGTCGATGGCCGCCAGGATGCGGGGGCGGCGTGCACGGGTCGGGCGCTTCGGCGGGGGCATCGGAGGGCGTTGTACCGGAAATCCGGGGGGTTTCACCGTGAACCGACGGTGCTCCGGGAGCCGCCCGGCCGGCAGGCGCGGTCCAAAACCTGATCGGGTGCGTACCTTCGACTACAATGGACCCTGCAGCGCGGTGTCAGGCGCGCGCAGCGACGGCCATCATGCCCAGCCCCACCCTCAGAGAGAGCCTCGCCGAGGCGGTGTCCGCGCCCGAGGGCCCCTCCGCGCTCGACCCGTCCCTCTTCATCAACCGGGAGCTCTCCTGGCTGGAGTTCAACCAGCGGGTGCTGGACGAGGCCGCCGATCCGTCGCTGCCGCTCTCCGAGCGCCTCAAGTTCCTCGGCATCGCGTCCAGCAACCTGGACGAGTTCTTCATGGTCCGGGTGGCGGGGCTGAAAGTCCAGATCGAGGAGGGGGTGACCACCACCGCCGCCGACGGCCTGCTTCCCACGGAAGGGCTGAAGGCGGTGAGCACCCGTGTGCGCCGCATGGTGGACGACGGGTGCCGCCTCTGGCGCGACGCGCTCCGGCCGGGGCTGGAGCGCGAGCACGGCATCCGCATCGTGCGCCCGTCGGAGCTGACGCCGGAGGGGGCCGCCGAGGCGAGGCGCCACTTTCGCGAGCGGGTCCTCCCCCTGCTCACGCCGCTGGCGCACGACCGCAGCCATCCCTTCCCGCAGATCCAGAACAAGTCCATCTCGCTCGCGGTGCAGCTCCCCGCACCGGGCCAGCGCCGCCGCAAGCGGGCGGGCGGGACCATGGCGGTGGTGGGCGTGCCCACGGCCGCACTGCAGCGGCTCGTCCCGGTGGGCGACGGCCGAACCTTCGTCCTCGTGGAGGACCTCGTCGGCGAGCACGTGGCGGAGCTGTTCTTCTCCACCACCAAGCTCCGGACGGCTGCCTTCCGGGTGACCCGGAACTGGGACTTCGACGTCGATGCGGAGGAGGGCGACGACCTCCTCGCGCTCGTCTCGGAGGGCGTGCGCAGGCGCGACCAGGGCGCGCCGGTCCGGCTCGAGTTCGCGGCCGACGCGCCGCGCGAGCTCACCCAGCCCCTCGCGCGCCAGCACGGGCTCACCGAGGGCGATGTCTACGCGGTGGACGGGCCGCTACAGCTCCAGGACCTCGCCACCATCGCCGACCTCGCGCGCACCGACCGGCAGGCGCCGCGCGCCCTCGTCGCGGTGCCGGCCGTCCAGCTCGCCGACGCGGAGTCGGTGCTCGACAGGGTCGCCCGCGGCGACGTGCTCCTCCACCACCCGTACGACGCCTTCGACCCGGTGGTGCGCTTCATCGAGGAGGCCGCCGACGACCCCGACGTGAAGGCGATCAAGCAGGTGCTCTACCGAACCGGCAAGAACAGCCCGTTCGTGAAGGCGCTCCTGCGCGCCGCGGAGAAGGGCAAGCAGGTTGCGGTCTTCCTCGAGATCCGCGCGCGGCTCGACGAGGAGAACAACATCGGCCTCATCGACGAGCTCAAGCGGGCGAAGGCGATGGTGGTCTACGGCTACGACGGCTGCAAGACGCACTGCAAGATCTCGCTGGTGGTCCGCACCGAGGCCGGGGTGCCGCGCCGCTACGTGCACGTGGGGACCGGCAACTACAACCTCCAGACGGCGCGGCTCTACACGGACGTCTCGCTGCTCACCGCCCGCCCCGACATCGCAGAGGAGGTCGCGGCGGTCTTCAACATGCTGACCGGCAACACCACCACCGACTTCGCCTCCCACGGCATCGTCCCGCAGTGGCCGTGGAAGCGGCTCGCCGTCGCGCCGCACGGTCTCAAGGAGAGGGTGCTCCGCCTCATCGAGGAGGAGGGGGCGGAGGCGGCGGCGGGGAGGCCCGCTCGCATCGCGGCGAAGATGAACTCGCTCGTCGATCGGGAGGTCATCACCGCCCTCTACCGCGCCAGCCAGGCCGGCGTGCGCGTCGACCTGCTGGTGCGCGGCATCTGCTGCCTGCGGCCCGGCATCTCCGGCGTCTCCGACCGCATCCGCGTTCACCAGGTGGTGGACCGCTATCTCGAGCACTCCCGCATCTTCGTGTTCGGCGAGGGGAAGCGCGCCCGCGCCTACCTCTCGTCCGCCGACTGGATGCCGCGCAACTTCCTCTCGCGGGTGGAGGTCATGGCGCCCGTCGAGGATCCCGAGCTCCGCGCCCGGGTGGTCGACATCATCGAGAAAGGCATGGCGGACGACGCGAAGGGCAGCGTGCTCCAGCCCGATGGGCGCTACCAGCGACGCCGCCCGCCTTCCGGGCAGCCGCCCATGCGCAGCCAGGAGGCGCTCGAGCCGCAGCGCCGCGCCGACCCTCCAGAGCTCCGCCCCGTGTTCCCGCACGTCTCCCCGGGCCAGGCGCCGTGAGGACCGCGCCCGTCGCGGGGGGTCACCCGGCGCAATTGACGAGCTATCGCCGAGGGTCTACATGGGGTCGCGCCCCCCCTCTCACCACCGCCTTCCCACCGTTCGGCCGGCCGAGGTCGTCATCATGAAGAAGCTGAGCATCCGTCCACACCGCTCCGGGGAGCGCCTCGCCGTCCTTTTGCCGGGCCTCGGCGCCGTCGCGACCACCGCCATCGCCGGGGTGGAGGCGGTGAAGCGGAAGCTGAGCCAGCCGGTGGGCTCCCTCACGCAGCTCGGCGAGCTCATCGAGGAGGACGGGAGCTCCGGCCCGCGCCTCACCCAGGTGCTCTCGATGCCGGCGCTGGAAGAGCTGGTGTTCGGCGGGTGGGACCCCATCCCGGACAACGCCTACGAGGCCGCGCTGCGGGCGCGCGTGCTCGACGCTCCGCTCCTGCGCAAGCTGGAGGAACCGCTGGCGGCGGTGAAGCCGATGCCGGCGGTCTTCGACCAGTCCTGGGTGAAGCGCCTCGACGGGCCGAACGTGAAGAAGGGCTCGAAGAAGGCGATGGCCGAGGCGCTCTGCCACGACATCCGCGAGTTCCTCTCCCGGAACGGCTGCGCGCGAGGCGTGATGGTGTGGACGGGCTCCACCGAGGTGTACGCGGAGACAGGGCCGGCGCACCTCTCGCTGAAGGCGTTCGAGGCGGCGCTGGAGAAGAGCGATCCGACGATCGCTCCCTCCATGATGTACGCCTACGCCGCCATGAAGACGGGGCTCGCCTACCTCAACGGCGCGCCCAACCTGTCGGCAGACATCCCCGCCCTGCGCGAACTGGCCGAGCGCGAGGGCATCCCCACCGGCGGCAAGGACTTCAAGACGGGCCAGACGCTCATGAAGACCACCATCGCCCCCATGCTGCGCGCGCGCATGCTGGGCCTCGACGGCTGGTTCTCGACCAACATCCTCGGCAACCGGGACGGCGAGGTGCTGGACGACGCCGAGAGCTTCAAGACGAAGGAGGTCTCGAAGCTGGGCGTGCTCGACGCCATCCTCGACGGCGAGCGCCACCCGGAGCTCTACGGCGACATCGCCCACAAGGTCACCATCCACTACTACCCGCCGCGCGGCGACAACAAGGAAGGCTGGGACGCCATCGACCTGAGCGGCTGGCTCGGCTATCCGATGTCGATCAAGATCAACTTCCAGTGCCGCGACTCCATCCTGGCCGCCCCCATCGTGCTCGACCTGGCGCTCCTCGGCGATCTGGCGCGGCGCGCCGGCGAGCGGGGCCCCCAGGAGTGGCTCTCCTTCTTCTTCAAGAGCCCGGTCACGGTGCCCGGCCGCATGGCGGTGCACGACCTCTTCCAGCAGCAGACGAACCTGCACCGGCACCTGCGCCGCTACGCAGAGGCGGCGGGCGCGGCTGTTGGAACCGCGGTGGGGTAGGCGAGAGATGCATTTCTACGCCCGGTTCCTGCTGCTCTCGTACCTCGGGATCTGGGCGATCAGCCTGCTCTTCATGGCCGTCGCGCGGCCACCCCTGCCGCCGCGCCTCGCGAACTACGGCCTCGTCATCCGCGTCATGGGCCGCTGGATGTACTGGTGGTCCGCGCCGGTGGTGCGCTGGTTCGACGCCCGCGGGCTCAATGCCAACCACGTCACCTTCCTGGGCTTCAGCCTCACCGCCTTCGCGGGCCTGCTGGCCGCCCAGGGCTGGTGGGGGCTCGCGGGCAGCGCGCTCATGTTCGGCTCGCTGTGCGACATCATGGACGGCGAGCTGGCGCGACTGCAGAACGCCTCGCGCGCCTCCGGCGCCTTCCTCGACTCGAGCCTCGACCGCCTCTCCGAGATCGCGCTGTTCGGGGGCATGGCGGCGGGCTTCACCGACCGGACGGGCGCCTACTGGGCGTACGTGGCGGTCGGGGCCTCGATGATGGTGAGCTACGCCCGCGCCCGTGGCGAGGGGCTCGGGGTGAGCTGCCCCCCTGGCGGTCTCGAGCGGCCACACCGCGTGCTCATCATGATGTTCACGCTCCTCTTCATCGCGCTCTTCCCGGAGCGATGGGCCATGCTCGGGGCCGAGGTCGCCTGCGCGGTGGTCGCGGTGGGGGCGACAGCCACCGCGGTGTCGCGGCTCTCCACCATCTACGCCATGCTGCGCCGCAAGGAGGAGCCGGCGGCGGCAGAGCCCCCGGTGCGGCCCGCGCCCGGACCGGAGAAACCCGCCTCCGCGCGCTGACGTTCGAGCGCGCGCCCCCGCAGCAGAGACCCGTTCACCTCACAGGAGGAGCTCCAGATGGCAAATTCCGCCGGGTATCACGAGCCGTTCGAACACCTCTCCCCCAAGACGCGCGACCTGCACCGGGCGCTCACCTCGCTCCAGGAGGAGCTCGAGGCGGTCGACTGGTACCAGCAGCGCATCGACGTCATCGAGGACGCCGAGCTGAAGAGTATCCTCGAGCACAACCGCGACGAGGAGAAGGAGCACGCGGTGATGCTCCTCGAGTGGATCCGCCGCAACGACCCGGCCTTCGCACGCCAGATCGCGGCCAAGATCGACAAGCCCGGCCACATCGCCAAGGAGGAGTAAGGGGTAGGCGAGCTACGACGAGGAGGTCGAGGGCAGGGGAAGGAGCGGAGGTCCCCCTGCCTTCAGCGGAACCGCAGCTCGAAGGGCATGGAGATCCGGGCCGTCCCGGCGCGGGCGCCGGAGGCCTGCAGCACCTGCCCGACCACCTTGGCCTGGGCGCAGGCGAGGAGCGCGTCGCTCGCGCCCGCCGGCGACTGCACTGGCGCCTTCGCGATGCGCACCTCGCCGTCCGCGGGCTCGAGCTCGAGGAGCAGCACCGGTGAGCCTCCGGGGCGCGAAAGGTGGCGCCCCCCGGAGCTGGCCGGGAGGAAGGTGGGCTGCTTGCGTGCGAAGGGCGTCTGCGCCGCGCTCGCGCCGCATGCGGCGACCTGAGCGTGCAGGGCGTCGAGCCCTGCCAGGAGGTCGGTGGGAGCGGCGGTGCCGCGCAGGCCTCCGCGGGTGATGCGCCGGGCCACCAGCGCGGGCCCCATCGGGCGCGGGGCGGGCGCGGGGCGGCGAACGGGAGAGACCGGGATCGCCAACGCCGCGGAGGCCGGAGCGGAGGCGACTGCCGGCGGGGGCGCTCGCGCCGGCTCTGCTCGAGACTCCGGGGACGAGGCTGGCGCCGCCACCGCCTCGGCGGGAGCTGCCGGCGGTGGCGGTGGCAAACGCGTCACCCACGCGATGACCGCCAGGCTGCCCCCGAAGAGCACCACCACGGCGGCGAGGGCCGCGAGGAGCGCTCGCCGTCCGCTCACTTCACGTCCAGGAGCTCGAGCTCGAACACCAGCGTGGATGACGGGCCAATCTTGCCCACCCCGCGGGAGCCGTACCCGAGCTGCGGCGGGACGACGAGCTCCCACTTCGACCCTGCCGGCATCAGCTTCAGCGCCTCGCGCCAGCCGGGGATGACCTTCGCGACCTGAAGCGAGGCGGGCTTTCCCTCGGGCGAGGCGTCGAACTCCGTGCCGTCCACCAAGGTCCCGCGGTAGGTGCAGCTCACCGTGTCGGCATCGGTGGGCTTCTTTCCGGTCCCGGTACGCAGGACCTTGTACTGGAGCCCGCTCGCGGTGGTCACCACCCCGGGCTTCGCCTTGTTGGCGGCGAGGAAGGCGGCGCCCACCTTGGCGTTGGAGCCTCCGCCGCGCGCCGCCTTCATCTTGTTCCGCATCTCCGTCTGGAACTCGGCCAGGGCGGTCTTGAGCTCCCCGTCGGAGAGCGCCAGCTTCGAGCCCGCGAACCAGTCGCGCAGGCCGCGGGAGAGCGCGTCGGCGTCCACCTCGCCCCCCTGAGCCTTGAGGTTCCGCGCGAGGTCCGCGCCCAGCGCATAGCTCATGCGCTGGCGCCGGTTGGCGAGGGGCGCCGGCTCGGCGGCGCGAGCGGCCACGGAGGCGAGCGCGAGGATCGCGATGACGAGGAAGGCGCGTGTTCTCATGAAGGTCTCCCGGCGCGTGGTGCGCGGCGTCTCTCTTATCCCGCGGCGAGCGTCGAGCGCGCGAGGAACTCGTGCCCTCAATAGCTGCCGTCGAGGGCCGCCAGCAGCGAAAGCCCCAGCCCCTTTTCCGCGGCGCCGCTCGACGCGAGGCCGACGCGTGTCAGGCCCGACAGCCGGAACCGGAGCCAGGGCGCCAGATCCTTCGAGGCGCTCGCCAGGAGGCCGAGTGTGACGTCGCTCGCGACGGGCGCCGGGCGGGTGTCCATGAAGAACGAGGCGCGCGAGAGGAGCCGCAGGCCCCAGGCGGCGTCCCCCTGCGCCTGCAGCCAGAGGCTCCGCCCGCCGGCCCAGCCGCGCTCCTCGAACCAGCCCGCGGAGGCGCCGCCCCGGCGTCCGAAGAGGCGCGGCAGCGCGAGCTCCGGCCCGCCGTACCCGCGGTCGAGGCCGGTGGTGAGGTCCTTGGCGTAGCCGCCGATCGCGCGCAAGGTCAGCGCCGGAGAGAGGTCCCACCCGGCGCTCGCCTCGGCGTGCCGGGCCGGGTTGGGGAAGAGCGCCGGCGCGCCGAGGTCGCCCGAGCCCAGCACCGAGAGCCCCTGGTAGCGCAGGCTGCCGGTGACGAAGAGTGGCGGCGCGAGCCGGGCGGAGAGCTCGAGGCGCGCGGCGTCGAGCGCGCCCGGCGCGGTCCGGTCGCCCATGAGCCCGAGCCTCGCGCCGCCGGAGAGATCGATGCTGCGGGACAGCCAGGCATGGCCGGACGCCTCCGCCTCCAGGCGCGTGCCCAGCTCGGGCGAGCGCACCATGGCGAGGCGCCCCTCGCCCCGCAGCATGGTGGACGCGCCCGAGCTCTCCAGCGCGCCGTAGGCGCCGGCGGTGGCGCGGCTCGTGGTGAGCCCGGTGGTGAGGACGTCCGGCACGGCACCGCCGAAGATGCCCAGCTCCGTGCCCCCGCTGCGCCAGCCCACCTGCGCGCCGTCGAACGGGGTCGAGCCGGGCGCGCTCCAGGGCAGCACGCGGCCGATGGAGAGGGCGAAGGCCCGGCCGGGCTCGCGCGAGCTGGCGGAGAGCTCTCGCACCTCGACCCAGGCGGACTCCCCGGTGCGGAAGCGCTCGGAGACCGCGTTCGGCCGGGCCACCGCGCTCGCGTCGGCGAACAGGCGCCAGCCCGGGGCGAGCTCGGCGCCGCGAATGCGCGCCTCCAGCCGCTCCTCCGCGAGCCCGCTGGCGCCCGCGGTGAAGAAGCTCGCGTGCACGAGGCTCGCCTCGACGCCGTGGGGCGCCGCCGCCGCGCCGGGGCGCGGCCCAGGGGTGAACTCGACGGTCGCCACCGGAGCGGTGGCGAGGGCGGCCCGGCGGCGCGCCTGCTCGGAGGCGGTCAGGAGTGGAGGGAGCGGCGGGGGCGGCGCGGGGGCGGGCGCCGCCGCGGCGAGCGCGGTCGAGTCGCCCGGCTTCACGTCCGTCCCGGTGCAGCTCGAGGCGTGGTCCGAAGCCGCCTCCACGGTGCAGGTGCCGGCCGGCGCGCCGGCCCGCCTCAGCCGGAGCGATCGTCCGGGAGCGAGGCCGTCGAGGGTGCCGGCGTCGAGGTAGGCGCGCCCCGCGGCCACGCTCAGCACGGTGGCGATGCCGCTCACCCGCGCCCGCGCCTTCACCCGTGCAGGAGCGCGAGGGGGCGCGGGAGGGGTGGCCGGCATGGCCCGGGCAGGGCGTGCCGCGCGCCGCGGGGCCGCGCCCTCTCCCCGCGCGAGCGCAGGCGCCATGGCGAGGAGCAGCAGGGCGAGCGCGGCCGGGAAGCGCCCGGGCCCTCGCGGGGGTCGAAGGCTCACCCGCCGCCTCCACCATTGTTGTCGGTGTGGCAGGCGAGGCAACTGTAGGCCTTGAAGTCGGCGGCCCAGGCCTTGTCGCCGCGGGAGGTCCGGTGGCAGGCGAGGCAGAACGGGCCGTGCCCTTCGCCAGTCAGCCCGTGTCTCACCGAGGGATGGCTCGCGATGCGATTCACCTGCCCGTCGGCGTGGCAGCGGAGGCAGGAGGCGGTGGCCCAGGCGTAGCTCGCGTACGTGATCCGGTCGAGGCGTCCCGTCGCGGCGCGGATGGCGGCGTGCTTCGTCGCCATGGCGGGCTGTGCGTGGCAGGGAACACAGGTGACGTCGGCGACCTTCTTGGTCGCCCCGTGACAGGCCGAACAGCCGACCGTCGCATGCTTGGTGCCGGTCACCGGGAAGAGCGCCGCGTCGTGGTTCGCCGGAAGCCCGGCTCGCCCGTCGGTGTGGCAGTCGTAGCAGGAGGGCGAGCTGTAGGCGTAGTTGGCGATGCCCACATGGGCGGCGTCGGTGCTCGCCCGGTCGTGGTCGTGACAGGCGGTGCACTGGAGGTCGGCCTTGGCGCGCGTCGGCCCGTGGCAGGTGGCGCAGCCGATGCCGCGATGAGGGGAGGCGGCGTCGATGGGGAACGGGTGGTCGAAGCTCGGGATGCCGCCGTCCTTGTGGCAGCCGTAGCAGGCGGGGCTCGCGAAGGCGTAGTTCGGGAGCCCGGCGTGAGCGGCATCCATCGCGGGCTGGTCGTGATGGCCGTGGCAGGTGGCGCACTGGAGATCCGTCACCGCCTTGGTGGGGCCGTGACAGGCCGCGCAGGCGAGCTTCTCGTGCGTGGCGCCCGGAGCGATGGGGAAGAACAGCGCATGGTCGACCGCGGCCGTGCCACCCTTGTGGCAGGGAACGCAGCTGTCGTTTCCGTAGGCGAAGCCCGATACGGCGGCGTGGGCCGGGGTCACGTCGGCCTGAGCGTGGCAGTGCAGGCAGTCCATCCCGCCTGCGGACAGAGCGAAGGAGGGCGCCGACGGCTCATGGCACCTGTCGCAGGCGAAGCCCGCGTGCGAGCCCATGACCACGAAGTGGTCCGCGTGGACGAACCGCTTCGGGCTCGCCCCGCCGTCGCCGCCGCACCCGGCGGAGAGGGCAAGGATGCAGAGGGACGCGATTGCAAATGAAGGGCTGGCTGCGACGAGGCGCACTCTCATGGGGTCTTCCCTCCGCTCCGGCGCAGCGCGCCGCTGCCGCCCGTCGTTCCGCCGGGGTGGCACTCGTAGCACTTGCGCGCGAAGCAGGCGAAGCCCGCCACGGTGGGGTGCTTGCCGCAATCGTGGCAGCGCATGCAGGCCGCCGTCCCGGTGCTGCAGGCGCCCGTCGCCGCGATGCTCCCCAGCGAGGTGTGGCACTTCAGGCAGGCGACCCCAGCGTGCCGCCCGCTCGCGATGGGAAAGCAGGCCTCGTGCTGAGCGAAGGAGGCGCCCTGGAAGCGCCACGGTCCGTGGCACTCCTGGCAGCGCGTGCCAAACCCGGCCGCGCGATGGTCGACGGCGCGCCCGGCGGTGGCGTCATAGTCCTTCTGATGACAGGCGATGCACCCCGGCGTCGCGCGGGTGAAGCCGCGGTCGCGCCGGTCGCCGTGGCAGGCCTCACAGGGCAGGAAGGCGTGGCGGCCCACCAGCGGGAAGTTGCCGCGCCGGTGCGCGTCCGCGTCGAAGCGGGACCGCCACGAGCTCTCCTCGTGGCAAGCCTCGCAGCGCGCGCCCAGCCGCCCCTCGTGCGCATCGCGGTGGCACGAGCCGCACGTCCGCCCCAGCGCGCGCGTGAAGCTCTCGGCATGGCAGGCCTTGCAGCCGGCGCGAAGGTGGGCACCGCGCAGCGGAAAGCCGGTGCGCTCGTGCGCGAACGCCACCTCGCTCCAGCCGTCCGGGGTGTGGCAGGCCTCGCAGCGCGTGTCGTCCGGGTGGGAGGGCGGAAGCGGCCGGAGATCCGGCGCGTTGCGGCCGCGGGCGCCGGGAGCGAGCGCCTCCGGGCTGGCGGCGGCGGAGAGGGAGAGCGCGGCGGCGAGAAGGGCGGCGATCATCGGGGAAGGCTCGTGGGCTCGAAGCCCCGGAAAGCGCCCTTGTGGAAGTCGGCGTGGCAGCCCGCGCAGGCGCGCGGCAGGCCGCGGTAGCGCCGGACCGGCGCGCCGCCCGCCACCACCACCTCTGCGTGGCACCTGGCGCAGGCGACGCGGGCGTGCTTCCCGGTGAGCGGGTAGTCCGTGAAGGGCTGTTCATGCCGGAAGAGGGTCTTCTTCCAGTCGTCGGCGGCGTGGCAGCGGGTGCAGTCGGTGGTGGGCTCCGGCGAGACCCCCGGCGCGCTCGCCACGGCGGCGAACTGCCCGGCGTGCGGGTCGGCGTGGCAGGCGGCGCAGGCCGAGGCGATCGGGCGATAGCGCACCGCGCCGCCCAGCGCGGGATCGGACCGGTGGCAGCTCGCGCAGCGCGCCCTGGCGTGCTTCCCCACGAGCGCGAAGCGGCTGTCGTTGCCATGGTCGAAGCGGACCGTGCGGAAGGAGCTCGCCTCGTGACAGGAGGCACAGCCCTGGGCGCGGACGAGCTGTCCGGCATGCGGGTCGGCGTGGCAGGTCTCGCAGCGGGCCAGGTCGCCGCCCAGGTGGAGCACCGCCGGGGAGATCTGGAGCTCGAGCCCGCGGCGCTCCACCTCGGCGCGCACGGGGGCCGGTACGCGGGCGGCGAGCCCGGGATCGCGCGGATGGCAGGCGGCGCAGGCCACCACCCGGTGCGCTCCGGCGAGCGGATAGGCCGTGCGCTCGTGCTCGGCTTGCCCGAACCGTGCCGGGGCGAAGCCCTGCACCGTGTGGCAGCGGTCACAAGCCGCACCCTGGGCTCCGCGCCCGGCGAGCTGGCCCACGTGCGCGTCGGCGTGGCAGTCGGCGCAGGCGCCGAACGGGAGCCCCTTGAAGCGCGCTGGCTCGCCCTTCCACGGACCGTGACAGGAGACGCAGGCCACTGCGCCGTGCGCTCCGAGGAGTGGGTAGCGGGTCCTGTCGTGGAAGGCGCGCGCCCCGGGGCTGCCCGCCGCCCCGCCGGTGGCGGAGCTCGCGATCTTCCGCCAGCCCTCCGTGATGTGGCAGCTCGCGCAGGCGTTCCCGAAGCGACCCTCGTGCGCGTCCTTGTGGCAGTCGAGGCAGGAGGCGTGCGCCACCGGCCGGTAGCGCGTGAAGTGGTCGGCGGCGACCGGGGCGGTGAGCGCGCCGTGGCCGGGCGCGGGCTCCTTCACCTGCGGGTGGCACTTCGCGCAGGCGGCCCTGGCGTGCAGGCCGGTGAGCGGGTACGCGGTGCGAGCGTGGTCGAAGCGCGGCACCGGTTTCCAGCCCGCGTCACCGTGGCAGCGGACGCAATCGGGCCCGAGCTGACCTCGGTGCTCGTCGAAGTGGCAGCGGGCGCAGGCGTCGAGAGCGGGCGCGCCCAGGTAGGTCTGCCGGCGCGGTGACTTCGCGAGGAGCTCCTTCACCGCCGGATCGGCGACGAGGCGCGGATCGTGGCACCGCTCACACGCCACCTTCGCGTGCTTGCCGCCCAGGGCGACCCCTGTCCTGGCGTGATCGAAGCGCCTCGGGCCGCCCTCGCCCCACTCCACCAGCGGCGCCGCCTCGCCCTGGTGCTCGTGGTGGCAGGTCCAGCAGTCGCGGTCCTTCGCGGCGAGCTTTCCATGGAAGCCGCGCCCCTGCGCGACGCGCGGCGCGAGCTCGGTGTGGCACTCCAGGCAGCGCGCTTGCGAGAGCTGCTCGCCCCTGGGATGGCACTTCGTGCAGTGGTCGAGTCCCGACAGCTTCGCGTGCGCGCGGGAGAGGTCGCCGGGAGAGAACACGTCGGCCGCGCGGGCGGCGCCGCCCACGCCGGCGAGGGCGAGGGCGATGGCGAGAGCCAGGCGGACGAGCCGCGGCGCGCGAGGGCGTCCGAGGGGGCTCATCGGTGCAGGATCCCGTAGCCGAGCCACAGCGAGACGCCGATGTGCGCGGCGATGGCGAAGACGAGGAAGATGGCGAGCGAGGCGTGGAAGATCCGCCACCCACCGAGCAGCCCCTTGAGCGAGCCGTAGAAGCCGATCTGCAGCCGGAGACGGCGCAGGCGCTGGTAGGACTCGCGGAAGCCCAGGTAGGCGGCGCGCTCCGGGAACAGCCCGCGCACCTGGGCGAGGTCGGCGCGCGCGCGGAGGGCCTGGCCCGGCCAGCCGAGCAGGGCCACCGCCAGCGAGCGCCGGGCGAGTGGCTTCGTCACGCGCGCGAAGAGCGCACGCACCTTCGCGGGGTCGCGCACGCTGTCGAGGAGCGGCTCCACCTCGTCGCGCAGCCGCACGAAGCCCGCCTGAAGCTCCTCCAGCTCCACCGCTCGCCCGCCTGCGCCCGGGACGAGCCCGAAGATGTAGCGGCCCACGATGCCGGTGAGGACCACCACCGCGAGCGCGCTGGCGGTGCCGGTGGCGAGGAGGTTGCGCGACTGGAACGCGGAGTGGAAGGCGATGACGAGCGGGCTCATGAAGCCCACGAACACGTGCACCTGGAGCCAGGTTCGGATGTGGCCCTTCCCCCGCAGGACTCCGAGGTGCTTGCGGGCCGCGTAGAAGAAGTTCGACAGCATGAACAGCGTCGCCGCGATCCCGATGCCATGCCCCCACGCACCAGCCGATCGGAGCGCGTGGTGCAGCGGGGAGCGCATGCGGGCGCGTGGATCGAGGAGGTAGTACGCGCGGCCTTGCCAGGCGAGGAACGCCAGGATGGCGAGGGCGGCCGCGAACAGGGCCAGGTTGAGCCCGCGCTCGAACCTGCGCCGGGCGCGGTCCCTCTCCTTGCCAGCCTGCGCGACGCGCGCGCGCTTGACCCCGGTTCTGGGCGCGCCCGGCGCCTCGCCGAAATAGCCCCGCAGCCCCACCCCGGCGCGGGCGAGCAGCTCGTTGGGGAGCTCACCGCCGGCCTGGACGATCACGAAGTCGTTGGCGATGGCCTCTTCGCCTTCCGCGAGGGCCAGCACCACCTCACGCGCGGCGATCGAGCGGACCTGGGAGGCGAGCGCGAGGCGCAGCGAGCCCGCGCGCGCGAGCGCCTCCACGGCCGCGCGGTTCTCGGCGCGGGCTTTCCCCAGCGCTGCGCCG
>JBBQEB010000063.1:0-19951 GCA_038320275.1 Myxococcales bacterium
CAGCGTGAAGTCGCCCAGCGGTTGTCCGTCCACGCGGATCCCGGCGCCCGCCAGGTCCACGTCGATGCGCGGCCGGGCCAGGCTGCCGCGGACCTCGGCGTGGCCGTCGAGAGCGCCGGCCAGCGGCACGGAGGTGCCGGCGCGGCGCAGGTCCACCTTGGGGAAGGTGAGCCGCGCCAGGAGCGGCGCCGCCTCGCGAAGGCCCGCGTCTCCGGCCTGCTCGGGCGGAAGTGCCAGGGAGGCGGTGAGGCGCGCCACCTCGTCGCCCTCCAGCGCCAGCCGGGCCGTCGCCTCCAGCCCCGCGGCGCCCGCGCGCGCGTCCACCGCTCCGGCGACGGCCTTGTAGCCCGCGCCGGCCCCGCCGGTGAGCGCGAGGTGGGCCTCGCCGCGTGGCGCGCGCGCCGTCCCTGAGAGCAGCACCCTCGCGACCAGCTTCCCGGCGAGGTCGGCGGGGGCCCCGCCCTTCCCGGCAAGCTGGGCGAGCTCGAAGCCGGGCGCGGAGAGCTCGGCGCGAAGGGGTGCGGAGGAGAGCGCCCGCGCGCTCGACGGGTCGCGCATGAGCTGGGCGAGGTCGAGCGGCAGCGAGGCGGTGAGGTTCGCCGCGCGCGCTTGCCGGTAGTCGAGCGACCCGGTGAGCTTCGCCTCCCGGCCGCCCGCCTCGGCCTGCAGCTTCGCGACGAGCGCCTGGTACACGCCGTAGCGCTTCACGTCGAGGGCAGCGCCGGCCCGCAGCGTGGGGGCGCCCACCGTCCCGCCGAGGTGGGCGTCGAAGGAGACGGTGCCGTCGGCGGCCATTCCCGGGCTCACGTCGGCGAGCAGGAGGGCCTCGGCCAGCGGGAAATCGCGGACGGCGAGCTCCAGCGCGAGCGGCGAGGCGCGGGGCGCCTTCATCCCCTTCACGGGCGCGTCGGCGGAGAGGTCCACCTCCCCGCCTCCGGCGCGGCGCAGCGCGAGCTTTGCGGTGGCGCGCTTCCTCCGCCCGTCGTATCCCGCGTCGCCTTTTGCGGAGAGCCCCTCGAGCCCCATGGCCTTGCCCTCCGCCAGCGTGAGGTGCGCCTCTACCTGCGGCGCCGCCAGCGCGCCACGGGCGGTCGCGCGCACCGACAGCTTGCCCGCGAGCTTGGCCGATGCGGGGACGAGCGCCTTGGGCAAGAGCGCGAGATCGATGGCGTCGAGCGACAGCGTGGCGTCCATGGCCTGGCGCGGCGCCTTCCCCGAGATGCCGCCCGCGAGCGCGATGCGCTGCGGGCCGGCGGACAGCGCGAGTCCATCCACCGACGGGCCGCGCAGGTCGATCTGCGCCGGGTGGTCGAGCTCGAACCGGGCGCCCGGCCAGCCGAACCCGAGGCCGGAGAGCGCGAGCGAGGTCGAGTCGGGCGAGAGCGCCCCCGACGCGTGCAGCTCCACGGCGTTCGAGCCGAGCCCCGGCACCTCGCCGGCGAAGGTGAGGTCGCCACGGCGGCCTGCCACCCGCCCGCGCAGCCGGGCGGTGCGCACCTCGCCGTTCGCGGTGGCGAGCCGGGCGGCCGTCCCATCGATCAAGATGAGCGGCGCGCCGCTCGTTCCGGCGACGTCGGCGGCGAGGTCGAGCTTCGTTGCGGTGAGGCCGGGCACGCCGAGGCGCGGGGCGTCGAGGTGGAGCGTGACCACCGGCGCCGCCTCGGTGCCCTTTACCACCGCGTGGAGGTGCGCAGCGCCCGTCAGGACGGGCAGGGCACGGTCGAGGAGCAGCTCGGCGTTGCGCCGCAGGACGGCGAGATCGGCAGCCGCGAGCTCCGCCTCGCCACCCACCTCCCCGTGCTGACGGTAGCGCCCGTGCGCGCGCAGCGTCGCGCCAGGCAGCGTCGCTTCCAGCCGGGTGAGCTCGAGGAGCCCGCCGGCCGCGCTGGCGCGCACCTCCGCTGGCCCCACCCGCCCCTCCCGCACGCGCGAGGGCGCGAGGCTCACCGCGAGCGCGCCGCGCAGCGAGGGCAGGTCCTTCCCCTCCGCGCGCCCGCGGGCTGAAAGGTGAAGCTCGGTTGCGGGGAGACCCCTCAGCACCTTCGAGAGATCGAGCCCGTCGAGCGACAGGTCGAGCCCTCCGGCGGCTGCAGCGGGAGGAAGCCGGGCCGCGGCGGCGGCCTCGGCGGAACCGCCCCCTCCCTTCGGCTTCAGCTCGAGCGCGGCGGTGGCCAGCGACCCGTCCGATTCGCCGTAGAGCGTCCCGGTGAGATCGCTCGCGAGGGGGACGGCTGGCGCGAGCTTGCGCACCTCGCCCGCGTCCACCGCCAGCGCGAGGAGCGCAGCGCGCCCTTTTCTGGAGGACCCGTCTCCCTCGCCCACCAGCTCGAGCCCGGTCTCGCCCACGCCGAGCCGCAAGAGCGAGACCGTGGCGGTGGTCCCGCGGGTGCTGGCGGCCACGGCCAGGGTGAGCGGCGCGTGCTCCGGCGCCTGCAGGCTTCCTCGCAGCGCGAGCTCGAGCTCCCCGCCCGAAGGGCCATAGACGCCCCGCGCGTCGATGTCGAGCCCGTCCGCGAGGAAGGCGGTCCTGTCCGCCTCGTCGACATAGCGCAGGGAGCCGCCGCGCAGGGTGAGGCGCGTGAGCCGAACCGTCCAGGCGGAGGGGCTGGACGTGGGCTCCTTCTTGGGCGAGGGGTGGGTAGGCGCGAAGGCCTTCGAGATCGAGAGCGTGCCGTCGGCCTCTCGCTTCAGGACGACGGCGGGCGAGAGGAGCTCGACCCGCACGCCGACGGACCGGGTGAGGAGACCGGCGAGGTCGAGCCGCACGCCCACCCGCTCCGCGCGCAGCACCTCCTCGCCGTCCGGGTCGAGCACCCGCAGGCCAATCAGCTCCAGGCTGCGGCCCCTGAAGTGAAGGCCGCGCAGCTCGATGCTGCCGGCGAGGGCGTCGTCGGCGAGGCGCACCAGCCGCGGGACCACGATGCCCCGGCCGAGGTCGGTGGAGACGAGGAGGAACGCCAGGGACAGCGCGACGCCCACCGCGGCCAGGAGGCCGAGGGCAGCGAAGCCGACGATGCGAAGCGCGCGTGGCGTGGGGTGAGCCTCCTGCGAGAGAGAGGTAATCCCGAAACCATCGGGTGGCCAGGGCGCGCCTGGGCGCGCGCGACCCTCGGGGCAGCGGAGCCACTCCCGTCAAAACGCCTCGCCGATCGAAAGGTGCACCGAGACGATGGGGTCGTGGTGCACGCCCGTCGTCTCCAGGGAGGAGCCCACCACCTTGCTCGGGTCGCGCGGGTCATACACGGGCCGCAGCGTCAGGACCTCCACCCCGGACTGGCCCGTGGCCTTGGGGAGGCGGCCGGCGACGTCGATCCGCACCGGGCCGAAGATGGTCTTGTAGCGAATGCCTCCGCCCACGGCGTACTGGAGGTTCGCGAGGTTGATCGCGTCCGCCTTCTTCACCGCGACGTTGCCGAAATCGAGGAACACCGCGCCGCCGAAATTTCCCCCCAGCGGGAAGCGCAGCTCGGTGGAACCGTCGATGAGGCCGTCTCCGCCGACTGGGAGATAGTTGCAGGATCCGACCTTCGTGCTCCCAGCAACCTGCGTGCAGGCGTAGATCACCGGCGAGAGCTGACGCGTGTAGTAGCCGCGCATGAGGTTGGGGCCGCCGCTCGTGAAGCGCGCCACGATGGGCACGTCGCCTGCGCTGCCGTACGACTGCACCAGCCCCACCCGCGCCCTGAACGCGAGGACGAGTTGCCCGGGGAAGCTCGTGAAGGCGCGCGCCTCGGGCAGGAGGCGCAGGTAGGACGCGCCATTGCCCTTGAAGGCGAAGCCCTCCTGCAGCGACAGCCCCAGGTAGAAGCCGCGGTGCGTGTTGATGGGGTCGTCGCGCAGATCGAGTCCGATGCGCTGCTCGAAGTAGGAGAGAAGGCAGAGGTCGGGGTTCCGGCCGGGGCAGGTCTGGAGGAGCAGGTTCTGCCCGGTGGCGGGGTCCGTGCCGCCCGCGGAGTTGCTGAGCTCGTAGAGCTCGAGGTTGAGCGACGGGACGAAGGTGACGAGCTTGCCCAGCTTGAAGGGCGTCCCCACGCGAAGCCGCTGGGCGAAGAAGTCGTAGGCCGGCTCGAGGCCGCGCTCGAGCTCGGCGCGCAGGTTGAGGTCGACGTAGCGGGTGAACAGGCCAGGCTGGGTGAAGTCCGCCGAGGCGATGCCCACCACCCCGCGCTTCTGGGAGAAGAAGGGGTTGGGCAGCCAGGCGTACCCCACCCTCCCGTCGAGCGAGAGCCGGCGCAGCCCGCCCAGCCAGTCGCGATGCTGCCAGCCGGTGATGGCCGAAAGATCCCACCGGTTGAGCTGGATGCCGATGCCCGCCCCGGCGCGCACGGTACGGAAAGGCGCCTCGCGCACGGAGACTACCACCGGCAGCGTGTGGCGCGCCTCGTTGGGAGGCCCCGGCGCCACGCGCACGCCGCCGAAGACGCCCAGGTCGAACACGCGCGCCTGCGCCTTGGGGAGGTCGGTGGCGTCGTAGGTCTTGCCGGGCACCACCGCGAGGTTCGCCTCCTCGCGGACCCGCGCGCGCGGGATCTTCGACGCGCCGGCGACGAAGACGTCGCCGAACGTGTAGCGCTCCCCGGTGCGCACCGTGTAGCGGACGCGCGCGGTCTCGAGCGCGGGATCGACGTTGGCGTGCTCGGCCACCTCCGCCTTGGCCCATCCGGTGGAGGCCAGCGCCGCCTGCAGCGCGGCGCGGGTCGCGTCGTAGGCAGCCTCCGTGAAGACGTCGCCCTTCTTCAGCGGGAGCGTGCCGGCCTTGGACGCCGCCTCGGGCGCGCCCTCCATCCCGACCACCTCCACCTCGGTGACCAGGGCGGGCCGGCCTTCCTCGATGCGGAGGCGCAGGCGGACCCGGCCCTCGCCGTCCGGAACGACCTTCGACTCTTCGATCCGCGCCGCGTAGTAGCCCAGCGTCTGGTAGTAGCGGAGGATGCGACGCTTGTCGGTCGCGAAGGCGTCCTCGTCGTAGTACCGCGCGTCCTGCCACAACCAGCGTCCCGAGGACTGCGTCGCGAGTCGCGCCAGGATGTCGCTCGCCGAGACGGCCTTCGCACCTTCGATCTCGAAGGCCACCACCGCGGGGCGCTCGCGGGTGCCCCGCGCGTGAAGGCAAGCCATGGCGAGCAGGGCGAGAGCCGGCGCGAGAAAGCGGGCGCGCCGGAGGGGCGAAGGGCGGGAGATCACGTGTGGGGGGGATGATGACACAGGGGCCGCTCTCGCCCCATGGCTTTGACGCCGGCGCGCTGGTCCCGGGCGCCGCCGGGCCGCTCCGGCGCGGAGCAGGAGCTCGTCAGCCGCGACCCTGCGCAAGGAGCAGCGAAAGGTTGGCCCGCTCCCACGCCCTCGCCCGGGCGTGATCAGGGTAGGCGCGCTCCCTGCTCTTGAACTCCGGGCCGTGGACGATGCGCCGTCCTTTGCGCTCCTGGGCGGGCACCGCCTGGTGCAGCATCTCGTGGTGAATGACCGCCGCGACGTAGAGCTCGGGCACCTCGGGCCTGTCGAGCACGGGATGGATTCGGATGAGCCTCGCGTCGTGGACGTAAACGCCGGTCTTGAGGGTGCGCTGGCGCCGGACGGAGCGATTCGCGCCCCAGCCGATGCGGGCCCGGATGGCGCCGCCGAAGTGCTCCGCGTTCAGCCGGTCGAAGATGGCCTGCAGATCGTGCACGCGGCCGCGAGGCTCCACGCGCTGGAGGCGCGGGGCGGCGATGCGCGAGCGGTGCGTCCGGACGTAGGCGTCGATCGCCTCGCTGGCGGCCTCCCGGCGCATCCTGGTCGCGTGCGGGGGGCCGAGGAAGGTGGCGATGGCCTGCAGCACCCCCTTCGGCGCGTCGAGGAACATATGGTGCAACCGGCAATGGACGAGCCCGCGCGACCGGCGGAACGACACCATGGTGGAGGAGTTGTCGTGGACGACGAGATGCACCCGCTCGCCCACCGCGTCGGAGAGCGCGTCGGCGAGGACGTGCGCCGCGCCGAGACGCCGCTCGGCGGGCCAGGCGCGGGCGCCGAGGAGATCGAGCTGACGTTCGGCCTGCGCCCCGGACACGAAGGCCATGCTACGTGAGCGGTCCGACAGCGCAAAGCGCTGATAGCAGAGCTGTGATTCCACGGCCCAAGCGCCGACGGCCTCACCGAAGGGTAGCCTCGGGCGCCCCCCTGGCGCCTCCGCAAGGCCGCGACGACCCTCCCTCGCCTGCCCGCCTCCTCTCTTCACCGCGGGCGGCGGTACACTCGCCACCATGAACGTCGACCTGCTCTATGGGCGCACCGGGCTCGCAGTCCACCTCCCCGACGACCTCGAGGTCACCGTCATTCGCAAGCCGCCCATGCCGCTCCTGCGGGACCAGGCGGGCGCGGTGGAGCGCGCGCTCGCCTCGCCAGTCTCGTCGAGGCCGTTGCAAGAGGAAGCGCGCGGCAAGAGGAGCGCCTGCATCCTCATCTGCGACATCACGCGGCCGGTGCCGAACGGCCTCGTCCTGCCCCCGCTGGTGCGTGGGCTCATCGCCGCCGGCATCGACCCCTCGCGTATCACCGTCCTCGTCGCCACCGGGCTCCACCGGCCCAACCTCGGCGCGGAGCTCGAGGAGCTGGTGGGCGATCCATGGACCCTCCGCACCGTGCGCGTCGAGAATCACGACGCCCGCGACGACGCTGCCCACGTGGATCTCGGGCCCACCCCGGCCGGCACCATCGTGAAGCTCGATCGTCGCTTCGTCGAGGCCGACGTGAAGATCGCGACCGGGCTCGTCGAGCCGCACTTCATGGCCGGCTACTCCGGCGGCCGGAAGGTCATCGCCCCGGGCGTCGCGCACCGCGAGACCATCACCACCTTCCACAGCGCGCGCTTCATGGCTCACCCGCGGGCCGAGAATTGCGTTCTCGAGGGCAATCCGCTGCATGAGGAGCAGCTCGCCATCGCCGCCAAGCTGGGGCGGGTGCTGGCGGTGAACACGGTCATCGACGAGGAGCGGCGCCTCGCGTTCGTGAACTTCGGTGAGGTGGTGTCGAGCCACCGCGAGGCGGTGGAGTTCGTCGAGCGCTTCGCCGTGGTCCCGGTCGCCCGGCGCTTCGCGACCGTCCTCACCAGCGCCGCCGGCTATCCGCTCGACAAGACCTACTACCAGACCGTGAAGGGCATGGTCGCTCCCATGGAGATCCTGGCGCCCGGCGCCCGCCTCGCCATCGCCTCGGCGTGCTCGGAGGGGATGGGCTCGAAGGAGTACGTGGACGCGCAGCGCCGGCTGCTCGGGCTGGGCGGCGACGGGTTCCTGGCGGACATCCATCGCAAGCGCTTCGCCGACGTGGACGAGTGGCAGACGCAGATGCAGCTCAAGCCCATGCGCTCGTCCACGGTGCAGCTCTACACGGATGGTCTCTCACCTGCGGACCGCGCCCTCACCGGCGTGGAACTGGTCGCATCGGCGGAGGAGGCGGTGCTCGCGAGCGTCCGCGCGAGCGGCGACCGGCACGTCGCGGTCATCCCGGAGGGACCGTACGTCGTGCCGGTGTTCCGGGGGGCCGCGGCCGCGGCGTGAAGCTCACCCGTCCTCGTGCTCCTCCGATGCGAGGAGGCGCTCGACGCGTCCCGCCTCGACGCGCACGAGGAGGGTTCGCTCCTGGCTGTAGGTGACCGCGCCCGGCGCGGCCCCCTTGGGCTTGCGCACATACTTGGCGCGCGTCGCCACCACCTCCACCTGGACCTCGCCGCGGGCGTCGCTGAAGTGTGCGGCGAGGTGCGCCGCGTCGAGGAGCGTCTCGCCGTCGGGAAGGGCGCCCTTCGCGAGCTTCGCCACCACGTGCGCGCCGGTGTGGCCGCGGGCATGCAGCCACAGGTCGTTCCCTCGCGCGTGGCGCACGGTGAGCGCGTCGTTCTCGGCAGCGCCACGGCCCACCAGCAGCGCCACACCGGCGGCGGAGCGGTAGAGCCGGAAGGGCGGCAGCGGCTCGTCGCGCTTCGACCTCGGGCGGGGGGGCGGCCGTGGAGCGGCGCCCAGGCGGCGGGCTTCGCGCTCGAGCACGGGCAGCTCCGCGAGCGGCGCGGCATCGACCGCAGCCAGCAGCGCGACGAGCTCGCCCTCCTTCCGCCGGACCTCCGCCGTGCGCTCCGCCACGCGGGCCGCGCTCTCCACGATGCGCCGGTAGCGCCGGTAATACCGCTCCATGCTCTGGCGCGGGGGCAGCGCGGGATCGAGCGCGATGCGCACCTCGCGCGGGCCCTCCTCGGTCCACTCGGTGAGGAGCGCCTCGCGAGCGCCGCGCTTCACCGCGTGCAGGTTCGTCTTGAGGAGGTCGGCGCGCCGGCGATCCTCCTCTGCGGCCGGAACGCGCTCGGCCTCTTCGGCGAGCTTGGCGAGCGCCCTGCGCGAACGGGCCAGGGCTGCCCGGGCCGGCTCCCGCAGCCGGCGGCGCGCGAGGGCGAGCTCGCGGGCCTCGTCGTCATCCCGGCCGCGCTCCTCCAGCCCGGCCGAGAAGGGGAAGCGGGCTCCTCCTCCCGCGGCTGCCTCGCCCTCCATCTCCGCGAGGGCGGCATCGCAGCCGGCCCCGCCCGCCCGCGGTTCCGGCGGGCTGTAGGGCTTTCCGGCCGAGAGCTCCCGTCCATCTGCCGAAGGGCGCGCAGCGCTCGCGCGGACGAGCCCCTCGCCGTCCACCAGGAAGAGGTTCCCGGCTGGGCCTCGGAGCTCGGCCACCAACCGGAGCGGACCGGCTGCCCCCGCGAACCGGAGCTCGACCACCTCCCTCTGCGGGCTCGCCTCGACCGCCTCCAGCCGCGCGCTCTCCAGCTCGCGCCGCAGGACCGATTGCCACGCATAGGGCGAGGGCGGCTGGGGGGGCCGGCGGCGCGCCGCGTGGAAGCGGGCGCGGCCGGGCTCCGCGGAGAGGAGGATGGTGGCCGGCGCGCCGCGCCCCGAGAGCTCGACCGTGAGTGCCCGCTCGGCGTGGACCCGCACCGTCTCCACGCGCGCGCCCGCGAGCTCGGCCAGCTCCCGCGCCACCGCGGTCAGCTCGGAGGGATGGGAGTGCATGGATCGCCCTGCGGCAGGCCCGAAATGCGACGGCCGCCCGGAGGCGGCCGCGGCACTCGACTCTTCGGGCAGCGAGCCTAGTTCTTCTTGCCGCCCTTCCCCGCCGTCTTCTTGGCCGGGGCCTTCGACTTCGTGGTGGTCTTCGCCTTCGCAGCGGGCTTCTTCGCTGCGGTCTTCTTCGTTGCGGCTGCCTTTGCCATGGGTTCCCCCTCCGTACGGCGTCGAACTTCCGGTAAAGCGAGCTCAGGTTATCGCTCTCGGATCCGTTGTGCAACTCGCCGAGTGCCTGAATTGCAGCACGATCCAAGCGGTATCTCCGGGCGCGGGGCGAGCGCCGGGCCGCCGACGCCGGAGCACGTTGACGGACCGTCAACGTCGGCAGAGCCGGTGGGCGCGGCGCGAACCGACGCGAAACGAGCCATTCCCAGCCACCTCGTCCTTGCTCCGGGACCGCGGGCGGCTTAACTAGCCCCCTCTCCAACCTCGGGTCCGGCATGCTCACGCAGAAGCTTCTCGCGATCACCCACCTCGGCGCCGACTGGGTGCTCTGGGTCCTCGTCGCGCTCTCGGTCATGTCGGTGGGCATCATGATCGAGCGCGCGATCTTCTTCCTCGCGCGTCGCCTCCCCGATCCGGATGGCATCTCGCGCCGGCTCCTGGCGGGGGATCTGGCCGGCGCCGGCAAGGCGGTGGAGGGCGTCATGGGGATGGAGGCCGACGTGGTCCGCGCGGCGGTGGAGCACGCAGGAAAGGGGCCCGACGCCGTGGTGGAGGTGGTGAACGCCCGCATGGAGCGCTCACGGCTCGACTACGAGCAGCGGCTCGCGTTCCTGGGGACGCTCGGCAACAACGCCCCCTTCATCGGGCTCTTCGGCACGGTGCTCGGCGTCATCCGCGCCTTCTCCGACCTCGCCTCGCACCCCGGTGCTGCGGGGGCGGGAACCGTCATGGCCGGCATCTCCGACGCGCTCATCGCCACCGCGGTCGGGCTCTTCGTCGCCCTGCCCGCCGTGATCATGTTCAACCTCTTTCAGCGCTGGGTGCGCCGGACCACGCAGCGATCCAGCGTGCTGGGGCACGCGGTGGTGGCCTGGCTCAAGGCGCCCGCCGGGGCACGGGGGGCCTGATGGCTGGCGTCGCGGGCGGAGGGGACGACGACGACATGATCAGCGGCATCAACGTGACGCCGCTCGTCGACATCGTGCTCGTGCTCCTCATCATCTTCATGGTGACAGCCACCTACATCGTGCGCGAGGCCATCGAGGTGGATCTGCCGCGCGCCGCCCACGCCGGGGAGGCCACCGGCACCACCCTCGCCGTGGTCCTCACCAAGGACGGCGTCATCTACCTCGACGGCGTGCGCCGCACCGAGGCGGAGCTCGCCGCCCGCTCGCGCGAGGCGGTCGCGAAGGACAAGGACGCCCGCGCGATCATCAGTGCCGACAAGTCCGCGCTGCACGGAGCGGTGGTCCGCATCATCGACGTGGTGAAGGGCGAGGGGATCTCCCGCTTCGCCATCAACATCGAGAAGGAGAGATGACGGCCGGCGGCGGCCTGGCCGGGCAAAAGCCCCGTCCCGCGGCTCGCCGCGCTCCGATGGCGGTGGGCTACGGCGCGTCGGCCGTCCTCCACGCCGCGCTCTTTGCGCTCCTGCTGCGGGCGCCGGCCCCGGAGGAGCGCCGCTCCGAACCGGTGACGGTGGAGATCGTCGAGGTGGCGCCGCCGCCTACGCCGCCGCCCGCGCCACCCGAGCCCGAGCCCGCCCGGCCTCAGCCGGTGCGGGTGGTCCGGCCGCCCAAGCGGATCGCGAGCCTGCCTCCCCCGCCGCGCGACGCCCCTCCGCCACCGCCCGAGGCGCCCCCGGATGCACCGCCTCCACCGAACGACGCGCCGGCGGCCAAGCCCGGGCCGGTGCGGATCGGCATCTCGATGTCCTCCACCACCAGCACCGGAGGGTACGCCGCGCCGGTGGGCAACAGCCTGTACGGGAAGGCCCCGGAGCGCGCGACCGAGCCGGGCGAGGCGCGGCCGTACCGCTCGGACAGGTACGTCCCGCCCACGCAGGTCACCACGCTTCCGGAGGTGGTGAGCGGGAGCGCGCCTCGCTCGGAATATCCTCCCGAGGCGCGAAAGCTCCAGCGCGAGGCGCGCGTGAGGCTGCGCGTGTACGTGGACGAGCTGGGGCGCGTGGCGCAGGCGACCGTGATCGCCGACCCCGGATTCGGCTTCGGCGAGGCGGCCGTGCGGGTGATGAAGCGCTACTACAAGTTCCGCCCGGCGCGCCGCAACGGCGAGCCGGTCGCCACCGAGATCCCGTTCACGGTGGTGTTCGAGCTGGATTGACGGGGTATGCCGCCCCGTTCCATCCAGCAAGGCTGGCTGGGACCCCTCCCGCTACTCCAGCAGCGCGGCCCCGATCACTCCGGCGTCGTCGCCCAGGAGCGCGCCCTCCAGCGTGACGCCCTGGCCCGCGCTGCGCGAGACGCGCACGGCATAGGACTCGCGCACCAGCTTCGCGAGCTCCGGGCAGCCCAGGACGACCCCGCCGCCCAGGATGACGCGGGCGGGATTGAGCAGGGTCACCATGCCCGCCACGGCCATCCCCAGGAGATCGGCCACCTCCTCCCACAGGGCCCGGGCGTAGGGATCTCCGTCTGCGAAGGCGCGGTCCACCGCGGTCGCGTTCACCCGCTGGAGGTCGCCGTCCACCAGGTCGCGCACGCGGGAGGCGGCGCCGGCCAGGAGCTCCTCGCGCACCCGGGCCGCGATGTGCACGCCGCTCGTGTAGGCTTCCAGGCATCCCTGCTCGCCGCAACCGCAGGTGCGCACGCGCGTGGCCGGCCGCGACGGGCGGACCTTCACATGGCCCAGCTCGCCCGCCACCCCGCGATACCCCTCGTGCAGCCGCCCGCCGAGGATGAGCCCCGAGCCGACGCCCGAGCCGACGAAGACGAGGATGGCGTCGTCCACACCGCGCGCCGCGCCGAACCGCTGCTCACCCCAGGCCGCGACGGAGAGGTCGTTCGCGATGCGCACCTCCATCCCCAGCGCGTCCTGCAGCAGCTCGCCGAAGGGGACGTCGCGCCAGCCGAGGTTGGGGGCGTTGAGGACGACGCCGGTGGTGCCGAGACACTGGCCCGCGACGCCGACGCCCACCCGGCCGCAGCTCTGCGGCCGGCTGCCGTGGACGCTGCACGCCTCCGCGACCGCGCGGGCCACCAGCGCCGCCACGGCACGCGGCGAGCGGTCCAGGTGATGCTCCTTGTGCGCGGCGACGATGGCGCCGCTCTCCCGGTCGACGAGCGCCGCGCGGGCGTTCGTTCCGCCCAGGTCCACGCCCAGCGCGAGAGACGCCATCAGGCACCCAGCTCGGCCTTGAGCTCCTCCACCTTGCCCCGCACCAGCCGCTCGATGTCCGCGAGCCGCGCCTCGCTGGTGGCCTCGAAGCGCAGCACCAGCAGGGCCTGCGTGTTCGAGGCGCGGACGAGCCCCCAGCCGTCGGGGAAAGTGACGCGCACGCCGTCCACCGTGACGGACTCGTACCGGGAGGAGAACCACTCCTGCGCCCGTCGCACCACCTCGAACTTCTTGTCCTCGGGGCAGTCCACCCGCACCTCGGGCGAGGCGTAGGTGCGCGGGACGTCGTCGAGGAGGGTGGAGAGCGGCGCCTGGGTGCGTGAGAGGAGCTCCAGCAGGCGGGCCGACGAGTAGACGCCGTCGTCGAAGCCAAACCAGCGGTGCGCGAAGAAGATGTGGCCGCTCATCTCGCCGGCGAGCAGCGCCCCCTCCTCGCGCATCTTGGCCTTGATGAGGCTGTGGCCCGCCTTCCACATGATGGGCCGCCCACCCTTCTTGGCGATGTCGTCGTAGAGGTTCATGGAGCACTTCACCTCGCCCACGATGGCCGCTCCCGGGCTCTCCTCGAGCAGCGCGCGCGAGAAGAGGATCATGAGCTGGTCGCCCCAGAGCACCTGCCCCTTCTCGTCCACCGCGCCCACCCGGTCGGCGTCGCCGTCGTAGGCGATGCCCAGGTCTGCCTTCACCTCCAGCACCTTCGCCTTCAGGTGCTCGAGGTTCTTCTCCACGGTGGGGTCCGGGTGGTGGTTGGGAAAGCGCCCGTCCATCTCCAGGAAGAGCGGCACGACCTCGATGCCCAGCTCGCGGAAGAGCGGCACCGCGACCACGCCGCCCGTCCCGTTGCCCGCGTCCACCACCACCTTCAGCTTGCGGGGGCCGAGCTCCAGGTTCTTCACGACGTAGGCGCGGTAGGCCGGCACCACGTCGCGCGATTCGACCTCGCCGGCCCCGGTGGCGAACTTTCCCGATTCCACCAGCCGGCGGAGCTCCTGCACCTCGGCGCCGTGGAGCGTGGTCTTGCCCACCCCGAGCTTGAGGCCGTTGTACTCGGGCGGATTGTGCGAGCCCGTGATCATGCACAGCCCGTCCATCCCGGGGAGCGTGTGGGCCGCGAAGTAGACGAGCGGCGTCGGGACCACGCCGATGTCCACCACCGAGACCCCGGTGGCGCGCAGGCCCGCGATCATCCGGGCGGAGAAGCGCTCGCCGGAGAGACGGCAGTCGCGCCCCACCACCACCCGCGAGCCGCCGGCCTTGCGCACCAGGGTGCCGAGTCCCTTGCCGATGAGCTGGACCGCCCCCTCGGTGAGGTCCTGGTCGACCACTCCGCGGATGTCGTACTCGCGAAAGATCGTCGGTGAGACCGTCGTCATGGCAGGCATCCTCGTGCTCTCGGTGAATAGTAGCGCCGCCGGGCCGGCTCGCCCACCCGCGCGCTCACAGGAGATCTTCGCGCCCCCGGCGCTTCAGCTCTTCCACGGCCTTGCGGACGTCCTGGGCTCGATCGCGCGGACACACCAGCACGGCGTCGCCGGCGTCGACCACCACCACCCCGTCCAGCCCTACCACCGCCACCGCCCGGCCGGACTGCGCCACGATGACGTTGCCGCTGCCGTCCACGACGAAGGCGTCGCCCAGGGCCACGTTGCCTTGCGCGTCCGCCTCGCGCACCTCAGGCAGCGCGGCGAAGGAGCCCACGTCGCTCCAGCCGAAGTCTCCCGGCACCACCGCGATGCGCTCGCTCTTCTCCATGACGCCGAAGTCGATGGAGATCGATTCACACTCGGGGAAGACCTTTCGCAGCGCCCGCGCCTCGCGTGCGGTGCCGACTGCTGCTCCGATGGCGTCGAGCTTCTCCGAGAGCTCCGGCATGAGCCGCCGGATCTCGCCCAGGATGACGTCGGCGCGGAAGACGAAGATGCCGCTGTTCCAGAGGTGGTCGCCCTGCGCCAGGTAGCGCTCGGCGGTCGGGCGGTCGGGCTTCTCGACGAAGCGCGCCACCTCCCGCGGCGCGAGCGCCCCTTTGCGCGTCGAGCCCCGAAGCCGCGCGCCCACCTGAAGGTACCCGTAGCCAATCTCGGGGCGGGTGGGCTTCACGCCGATGGTGACGATGGCGCCGCCCTCCGCCGCCTCGGCCGCAGCCGTCAGCGCCTCGCGAAAGCCTTCCGGATCTCCGATGTGGTGGTCGGCGGGCAACACCGCCATGACGGCAGTCTGCCCCCGCGCGGCGACGTGCAGCGCCGCCAGGCCGACGCAGGGCGCGGTGTTCCGGGCGCAGGGCTCCACGACGACGTTCTCCCGCGGCAGCCGCGGCAGCAGCTTGCGCACCGCCGGCGCGTGCACCGGGCCGCAGACCACGAACGTCCGAGAGGGCGGCGCGAGCTTCGCCACCCGCCTCACGGTGGCGACGAGGAGCGGCTCGTTCCCGGCCAGGGCCAGGAATTGCTTCGGGCGGGCCTTGCGCGAGAGGGGCCAGAAACGGGTTCCGGAGCCGCCCGCCATCACCACGGGAAAGAGCTTCACGCTTCCCTCCAGAGCTCGAGCAGCCGGTGAAGGACGCGCGCGGTGGCGCCCCAGATCGTCACCGCCGGCAGGCGATAGAAGTGGACGTCGTGCCACTCGCCGTAGGCTTCGAAGCGCTCCACGCGGTGGACTCCTTGTCGCGTGAGCGCGGACAGCGGGACGTACAGGATCTCCTCCACCTCGCCGGGGTGGCCCGCGTAGGGATAGGGATAAGGCACCACCCCCGCCCATGGCGTCAAGCGGAAGCCGGAGACCAGCACCAGCGTCTCCTCGAGCTGGCCCAGGACGTCCACGCGCCCGCGATCGAGGGCGATCTCCTCCTCCGCCTCGCGCAGGGCGGCGTCGAGGGTCGACTCACCGGGCTCGATCCGGCCGCCCGGAAAGCTCACCTGCCCGGCGTGGCGCCGGAGGTCCTCGCGGCGCCGGGTCAGGATGACGTGCGGCTCTCCCTCCTGCACGTACAGTGGCACCAGCACGGCCGCGCGCTGGAGCCCTCCCTCCGGCAGCAGCTCGGGGCGGAGCGCGCCGAACGGATCGTCCGGGAGCTTCCGCTCGGCGAGCGCACGCCGCAGCCCTTCCAGCGTCATCGCACCGGCTGGCTCACGGCCGGCGCCTGAGACGGGGCTGGCGCCTCGTCGCTCGCGGGGAGGACGCCGCGCCAGATGAGGAGCGCGATGGCGACTCCGGCGAAGACGCGCCAGGCGACGAACGCGTAGGTCGTGTGGGAGCGCAGGTAGCGCAGGAGCCAGCCGATGACGAGGTAGCCCGCGAAGAGGGAGACGAGCGTGCCGACCACCGTGGCCGCCGCCCACGAGCCCTGGCCGCGAAGCGCCGGCAAGACCTTGCGGAGCTTGTAGAGCCCGGCGCCCAGGGTGATGGGCACCGAGAGGAGGAAGCTGAAGCGGGCGGCGTCCTCGCGCCGGAGACCGAGCGCCATCCCGGTGGTGATCGTCGCCCCGGAGCGCGAGGTTCCGGGCACGAGCGCCATGGCCTGCCCCACGCCGATGAGGAGCGCGTCGCGCAGCCGCACGTCGTCCACCGTGCGGCGGTGGGTGGCGAGGCGATCGGCGGCCAGGAGGACGAGCCCCCACACGACCAACGAGAAGGCGATGGTCATGTTGCCGAGCGCCTCGATGCGCCGCTCCAGCAGCTTGCCCAGGATGGCGGCGGGAAGCGTGCCGAGCACGATGAGCCAGGCGAGGCGCGCCTCGGGGGTCTCGAGCGGCTTCCCCCGCGCGAGCCCACCCAGCGCCGCGCGCGCGAGCCTCCACAGATCCTCGCGGAAGTAGAGGATGACGGCGAGGGTGGTGCCGGTCTGGATGATGGCGACGAACGCGCGGAAGCGGTCGTCGGCGAGGCTCTGGCCCAGGAGCTCGCCGAAGACGAGCAGGTGCGCGGTGGAGGACACGGGCAGGAACTCGGTGAGAGCCTGCACCAGCCCGAGCACCAAGGCGACGAGGAGCGTCATGCGTCGCGCATCTTACGGTGCCCCTGGGGGCGGCGCCACGAACCGGCCAGGCCCGGAGCGGCCACCCGCAGAACCGCGGGCACCCGCCAGACGACCCAACTCTCGCACCGGGGAATCCCGCGAAGGGATCCTTCCACCCGCGATCAGGCCACCACCGCCCGGATTCGCTTGGCGTGGCCGGCCGCGTCGCGGAGCGCCTCCTTGCGGTCGGTGCGCTCCCAGGTGAACTCGCGCTCGCTCCTCCCGAAGTGGCCGTAGGCCGCGGTCTTCTCGTAGATGGGCCGCAGGAGGTCGAGGCTCTGGATGATGGCCCGGGGCGTGAGGTCGAACACCTCGCGGACGGCGGCGGCGATCTTCGCCTCCTCCACGGTGCCGGTGCCGAACGTCTCCACGAAGACGGAGACCGGCTCGGCCACGCCGATGGCGTAGGCGATCTCCACCTCGCACCGGCGCGCGAGGCCCGCGGCGACGACGTTCTTGGCGATGTAGCGGCCCATGTACGCGGCCGAGCGATCGACCTTGGAGGGGTCCTTGCCGCTGAACGCGCCGCCGCCGTGCCGCCCCATGCCGCCGTAGGTGTCGACGATGATCTTGCGGCCCGTGACGCCGGTGTCGCCCATGGGTCCGCCGATGACGAAGCGGCCGGTGGGGTTGATGAGGACCTTCGTCTTCTTGTCCATCATCTTCTTCGGAAGCGCCTTCGCGATGACCTCGTCCCGGACCGCGGCGTGGAGCTTCCTGTTCGAGACGTGGTCCGCGTGCTGCGTCGAGACCACCACCGTGTCGATGCGCACCGGCTTGCCGCCGCGATACTCGACGGTGATCTGGCTCTTGCCGTCCGGCCTGAGGAAGTCGAGCCCGCTCCGGCGCGCCTTGGCGAGCTGGCGGGTGACCGCGTGCGCGTACTGGAGGGGAGCAGGCATGAGCTCCGGAGTCTCGTCGCAGGCGAAGCCGAACATCATGCCCTGGTCTCCGGCGCCCCCGGTGTCGACGCCCTGCCCGATGTCGGGCGACTGGTGATCGACGGCGACGAGCACCGCGCAGGTGGTCCCGTCGAAGCCCATCTCGCTCGAGACGTACCCGATGCGCCTCACCGTCTCGCGCGCGAGGCGTGAGTAGTCGATGCGGGCGGTGGTGGTGATCTCGCCGGCGATCATGACGTACCCGGTCTTGAGGAGCGTCTCGCACGCCACCCGGCCCTTCACGTCCTGCGAGAGGACCGCGTCGAGGACCATGTCCGAGATCTGGTCGGCCATCTTGTCGGGATGGCCCTCCGTCACGGACTCAGAGGTGAAGACGTAGTCGGTCTGCGGCATGGAGGGTCCCCGGGGAAAGGGCCGCGAGGCTACGCGCCGGCGGCGAAGGCTGTCAAGATAACGGAGGAGCCGCCGCGGGTCTTCGGGGAAGGCGGCTCGCCAGCGTCGGGAACGCGCGCGCCAGCTCCGCTTCGAGCAGGGCCTGGATCTCGTCGGCGGCGGTCAGCTCGAGCATCCGTTCGAGCAGCCGCCGTCCGTCCGCCGCGGAAGCAGAGCGGATGACGTCCTTCACCGCGGGGATCGACGCGCCGTTCATGGAGAGCTCGGAGAGACCGAGGCCGAGCAGCACCGGCGCGTAGATGGGGTCCCCTGCCATCTCCCCGCAGATGGACACGGGGATCCCGGCGGAGCGGGCCGCCTCGCAGACGCCCTTCAGCATGCGCAGCACGGCGAGGTGGAGGGGGCGGTAGAGGTGGGCCACGTCCCGGTTCTGCCGGTCGATCGCCATCGTGTACTGGATGAGATCGTTCGTCCCGAGGGAGAGGAAATCACACTCGCGGGCGAGCCGGTCGGCGACCATGACCGCCGAGGGAAGCTCGACCATGATGCCGGTGGGGGGGAGCGCCGTCTCGATTCCCTCGCGGCGCAGCTCCTCGCGCGCCTCGGCGAGGAATCGCTTGGCCGCCCGCAGCTCGCCGATGTCCGCCACCATGGGGAACATGATGCGCAGGTTCCCGTGCTTGCCCGCGCGCAGGAGCCCGCGGAGCTGGGGCCGGAACAGCTCCGGGTGGCGCAGGCAGTAGCGGATGGCGCGCAGCCCGAGGGCGGGGTTCTCATCGTGGCTGCGGGCGCCGGAGGGCAGCTTGTCCCCGCCCAGGTCGAAGGTGCGAATGGTCACCGGCCGAGGAGTCATCGCCTCGAGGATGCCGCGATAGGTGGAGCAATGCTCCTCCTCGGTGGGCAGTCGCGGGCGCCCCATGAACAGGAACTCGGTCCGGTAGAGGCCGATGCCCTCGCCGCCATGCGCGAGGAGCGCCGTCACCTCCTCCGCGAACTCGATGTTGCCGACGAGCCGCACGGTGATGCCGTCGAGGGTGGTGGACGGGAGCTCGCGGGTCGCGAGCCGGGCGCGCTGCGCCTCGAGCCAGGCTTCGCGCGCCAGCTCGTGCGCGGCGCACTCCTCCGCGGTGGGAGAGAGGATCACGACGCCCCGGGTGCCGTCCACCGCCATGAGATCGCCGCGCCGGGCGAGCGCGGTGGCGCGCCGGGTGCCCACCACCGCGGGCACCTCCAGCGCGCGAGCCACGATGGCGGTGTGGGAGGTTTTCGAACCGCCGTCGGTGACGAAGGCGGCCACCTTGCGCTCGTGCAGGAGGAGCGCCGTGTCGGCCGGGGACAGGTCGTGCGCCACCACCACCGACCCGTCGGGCGGCAGCTCGGCGACATCCACCACCTCGCCCATCAGGTTCTTGATGATGCGCTCGCCCACGTGGTCGAGGTCGGCCCGCCGCTCGCGGAAGTAGGCGTCGGCGGAGAGGTGGAAGGCGCTCTTGATCTTGCGGACGGCGCGCTTCACCGCCCACTCGGCGTTGACGTGCTCGTCCGCCACCAGCCGCTGCGCCTCGAGGACGAGCATCTCGTCCTTCAGCATGAGCCGGTGCATGTCGAGGATGTCGGTATGCTCGGTGGCCTCGAGCCGCTCCACGCGCGTGCGCACCGACTCGAGCTGTCGGTCGGCAGCCTCCAGCGCGCCGCGCAACCGGGCGAGCTCCCGCGCGACCTCGCCGTCGGCGATGCGCCGGCGGGGCGTGCGCACCTTGCGCCGGTCCACCGGCCAGCAGCGCCCGATGGCGACGCCCGGGCTCGCCGCCAGCCCCTGGAGCAAGGTGGAGGAGCCCGGCACGTTCACTTCTCCCCGAAGCCGTTCTCGACCACGGCCGCGACCGCGGCCATGGCGACGTCCGCATCCTCGCCCTCGCACCAGACCCCGATGCGCGTGCCCTTGGCGGCGGCCAGCGTGAGGACGCCCATGATGCTCTTCCCGTTCACCTCCATGTCGTCCTTCACGACGTGGACCTCCGCGCGAAAGCGATTGGCGCACTGGACGAGCTGCGCCGCGGCCCGGGCGTGCAGCCCGAGGGTATTCACGATGAGAAAGATTCGTTCCACGCGTGGCATCTAGTGCCTCGACCCAGGCATGGTGACGTGACGAGAGCGACGAGACCGAAGCGAGGCAGGCGCCCGAGGAGGGAGCAGCGGAGTCGTAGCAGCGCTACGGCGAGCAGCGGAGCGACGAGGCCGCCTGCCGCAGCGAGAGGATC
>JBBQEB010000064.1:0-19892 GCA_038320275.1 Myxococcales bacterium
GCCCCTGTCCGCCCTCATCCCGCTCGAGCCCCGCCCGGTGCAGCTCGCCGACGGGAGCGAGGGCATCGCGCTCCGCGATCCGCAGGGCGTGCTGGAGGGCATGGCGGTGGTCTCACCCGCGGCGTACTGGGTCCTCGCCCACATGGATGGCGAGCGCGACGCGGCCGGGGTGGCCCTGGCGCTGGAGACGGCGGGACTTCGCGGCGTCACTCCCGAGGACGTGGAGCGCGTGGCGGCGCAGGCGGAGGCCAGCGGGCTCGTCGAGGGGCCGCGGCACTCCGCCCTGCTCGCGGCGGCGCTGGCCCGCTTCCGCTCCGGCCCGCGCCCACCCGCCTGCGCGGGCGGCGCCTACCCCGACGATCCCGGCGAGCTGGCCGCCATGCTGCACGGCTTCTTCGCGCTTCCGGACGGCCCCGGGCCGCTCGACCGCGCCGGCGCCCCGGGCCGCGAGGCGCGGCTGCTGGTCGCGCCCCACATCGACTTCCGCCGGGGCGGCGCGGCCTACGCCCACGCCTACGGTGCGCTGGCCGGCTGCGAGGCGGACCTCTTCGTCGTCTTCGGCACCGCGCACGCCTCGCCCCCGCACCTCTTCACCCTCACCCGGCAGGACTTCGACACGCCGCTCGGGCGGGTGGAGGTCGACCGTGGCGTCACCGACGCGCTCGCAGCGGAGCTCGGCGAGGAGGAGCTCTTCGCCGACGAGCTCGTCCACGCGGGCGAGCACTCCTGCGAGTTCCAGGCGGTCTGGCTGCGCTGGCTCCTCGGCAACCAGCCCTTCCGCATGGTGCCGGTGCTCTGCTCCTCCATCTCGCACCTCGCGGATCCCGCTGCGGTGACGGGGCCGTTCCTCGCCGCCCTGGCGCGGGCGGTCGCCGGCCGCCGGGTGTGCTACGTGGCGGGTGCCGACCTCGCGCACGTAGGGCCTCAGTACGGCGACGAGCGCCCTCCCTCGCCCGAGAGGCTGAGCTGGCTCGCCGCGGAGGACCTGCGCACGCTCGAGCCCCTGGCCCGCGGGGACGCGGCCGCGTTTCACCGCGCGGCGATCGTGGAGGACGAGCGGCGACGCCTGTGCGGCGTCGCTCCGATCTACGCCGCCGTGCGCGCGAGCGGGCGCGGTGCGCGGCTCCTTTGGGCCGACCGCTGGACCGACGGCACCGATCTGGTGAGCTTCGCGGCGGCGGTGGGCTGATAGCGGAGACCGGTCGCCGCCGGCCGCTGTCGCCGGGGATCACGCCTCGCGCTTCGGAACCACCAGCCCGCGGGAGAGGCGGCGCAGCACGTTCTGGAGCTGGCGCCGCTTGTAGCGGGCGTGGTTCGAGTCGCCCTCCTCGTTCCGGCGGGCGGTGGCGGCATCGGTCACCTGGAACTCCACCAGCGAGAAGACGACGCCGCCCAGGTCCTCCGTGGGCGAGGCGCCTGGCGCGACCAGCTCGTCGATCCGCACCGGCAGGTCCACCACGAAATTGAGCATCTTGAACCCCTTCCCGGAGAACTGGTTGGCGGGGCCGGGGTCGTGCGCCTCCGCGTCGAGCGGAGCCTGCAGCTCGCGGGCGATCGCCGCCGCCGAGGGATGGCGGCGGAGCATGTCGCGAAAGCGCAGGAGCGTGTTCTGCGACTGGCCGGGGACCACGTAATTGAACGGAAAGAGGCTCGTGCAGAGGTGGTTCAGCACCGCCGGGATCTCGTCGCGGCGCTCGGTCAGGAGCCTGTAGCGCACGCGGTCGAAGATCTGGGCCGCCACCGTCTCGCCCTTGGCGAGGAGCTTCGTCACGAGCGACGCGCGCGCTTTCACGTTCCCCACGAACTCGATGACGGGCAGGCCGAGCTGCTGCATGCGCCTCGCCTCGCCCATCACCCGCCGGTCGACCCGCTCGGCGAGGTCCGCCTCGCGGATGGGCGTGCGGAAGAGCAGCTCGCGCGCTTCCAGGTGATGCACGACGTGCATGCACTTCAGCACGATGCAGGCGATGCGCCGATGGCGCGCGTCGGCGGCGCCGCTCGCCTGCAGGAAGACGTCGCGCAGGTCGGCCGGTTGGGCCACTGCCTCGGCCACCCGGTAGCCGAACGCCTTGCGCATGTACTCCACGGCCTGCGCCAGGATGGAGCGCAGGCGGCGCTCATCCCGGGGGTCGGACAGGTCGAACAGGTTGAGCGCGAGGAACGCGTCCACCTCCGCGGCGTCGCGGAAGTGGAGCCGCCGCCAGTCCACCACCGAGGAGCCACGCAGGATGAGCCGGACCGCCTCGAGCTGCCCCAGCCCGAGCTCACCCGTCCCGCGATGGGCCGACCCGCTTCTCGCACCCGCGCCGCGCGCCACGCCGCTCTCCGGCCCGTCAGAATTTGAAGGGGAAGTCCACCACCTGACCGGTCGTCCGCGTGCGCGGGAAGCGCAGCGACCGCACCACGCCGGTCATGCACGAGGCGATGGGCTGGCGGGCGAACTCGTCGGAAAGGACGCGCACGTCCCGCACGCTGCCGTCGCCCTGGATGGTCCAGCGCATCCGGAGGGTGCCGCGCGTCTCGGAATCGGCTGCTTTCTGGGCATCGATGCAGCGCACCAGGGCCGCCTTCTGGCCCACCACCGCCTCGTTGATCTGGGACACCGAGACGCTCTCCGGCAGGTCGCTGCCGATGGCTGGCGGGACGTAGACGCTGCGCTTCTTGGGGCCGCTCGCGAGCTCCCGGTCGATGTCCTCGTCGCCCACGTCGAGCAGGGGATCGCCCGAGGGCTTGCGGCGCGGGGGGTCGGCGGGAACGGGGGCGGCTTCGCGCGCCGGGGGGAGCGCTTCCGCCGGCCTGCGCTCGGCTTTCGCCACGCGCGGCGGCGGCCGGGTGGCGGCGGGGTCCCGGTTGCGCCGGTTGCGCGGGGTGGTCGCCCGCGCTGGCTCCCGCTGCGGGGCCGCTGCCACGCGCTCGGGCGCGCGCTGGGGAGGGGGCTGCTCGGCGGCGGGAGTGGGCGTCGTGGAGGGAGCAGCGGTGGCCTGTGCGGGCTGGCCGTTCGGGTTCGCGCCCGAGGGCGCGGCGGCCGAAGGAGCAGGGGCGGGCGTCGGTGCCTGGGTCACCGCAGGCGACGGCAGCGCGGCGGTGGGTCCCGTGGGCGCGCCAGGCGCCGGCGTCGTGGAGGCGGTGGCCGCGGGAGGCGCGGCCGGCGGAGCGGGGGTCGCCGATGGCGGAACCGCCTGCGCCACCTCGGGCTGAGCTTCCGGCCGGCCGAGCGCGTTCGCTTGCCGGTCGTGCGTGAGGTACCAGATCACCCCGCCCAGGATGGCCGCGAAGACGAGCGCGAGGCCGATGCCGGTGGCGAGCACGCTCTTTCGCGCGGAGCTCTTGATGCGCCGGATCTCGGTCGGCTCGGGCGCGCTCGCGGATGCGCGCGGCCTCGGCTCGGCGCTGGGCGCGGGATCCATGCCCTTGAGGTTGAGGGGCATGATGTTGGTGGGATCGACGCCGCCCTCCGGCAGGTCCATGCGATCGACGAGCGAGCCCGAGCCTGAGCCCGGCTTCCCCGCCGGCAGGGCCTCGGAGCGCGTGGGCCGGTCGCGGGCTGCGATCTCCTCGCTTGCGAGCGCCGCCAGCGCGCTGGCAGCGGCCGGCTTCCACCCCGCCTCGCCCGCGGCGGGTCCCTGAGGCGTCGCCGCGGGGCCGCCGGTCGCGGCGAGCGAGCTCCCAGCCGGAACGCCGGAGGCGGGGCTTCCCTGCTGGGAAGCCGCCGGCGAGGGCAGCGCGACCGCGGCCGCCGTGGCCCCGGTCGCGCCGGGACGAGCCGCAGCGGGGGTGGCGCGCTGCGCGCCCTTCCCTCCGCGCGCGACCGGCGCGAGGTAGTCGGCCATCTCTGGAATGGTGGAGAGCGGCACCCAGTCGCCCATGCCTGGGCGCCACGCCAGCGTGTCCGGGCCGATGTCTCCGGCCTCCCAGTGCCCCCTCACCCCGGCGGCGGGGAGCGGACCCACCTGCGCGTCCTTGATTGCGACGTACCAGTCGCTGATGGCCTCGGCACCGCCCGCGGACGGCCGGGACTCGGGCGCGGGCTCCGGCTCGGGGGCGGGCGCTTCGGCGCCGCCGAAGGCCTGGTCGAAGGCGCTGCCCAGCTCGCGGTCGAGCGCGGCATCGCTGACCCCGGAAAGGCGGGGGGCGGGGGCCGGAGTCGCGCCGGCCGCCTGGGCGGAGGCGCGCTTCACCAGCACCACGTTCCCGCATTTCTTGCAGCGCACCTTCACGCCGCCGGGGCCGACCTTGTCGTCCGAGATCATGTACTGCGAACCGCAGCTCTCGCAGGAGAATCTCATCGCATTCCGTTCTGGTCTCTCATCCGTTCGGGACCACCACCGAGAGCCCGAGGTGCTGCCGCAGGGAAGCGTACTCCTCGGACGTGCAGAACAGCACCAGATCGCGCAGGCGCGTCTCGTCCTTCAGCTTCGAGACGGCCGCTTTCCCCCCCACCACGAGCTTGCGCACGACCTCGAGGTCGGCGGTCAAGAGCGCGCCCACCCTGTTCGACGTGAGCTCGGCCGCGTCCATGAACGCGCGCACGTCGCCTGGCCGCTGCACGTCGCAGTAGGCCCTGGCCAGCTTCTTGAGCGTCTGCGTGCGCGTCTCCTCGGGCAGCTCCTTCTCCATGCGGCGCTTCAGCCGCTCCACCCGCTGCGGATCGGCGGTGACGGTGAAGCGCGAGGTGCCGAGGCTCACCGCCGCCTGGAACACCTCGTCGAGCTGGTCGTGCGGCATGAGCCGCGCGAGCGTGAGCTCGGGGCGGAGGAACGCCAAGGCCTTGCCGAGGTGGAACCAGAGCTCCTTCTTCGGTCGGTCCTGGAAGAGCTCCTCGCCGGCCACCACCGCGGGTGGCTGCAGGGGCACGAGCTGCAGGCGGGCGGACGCCTCTCCGGTGCGGAAGAGCCGTGGGGCGGCGAAGCCGAGAGCGCGCGCCGCGTACTTGTACATGTTGACGAAGAACAGCATCGAGCCGGCGACGTCCACCTCGTCGCGCTTGGGCACGAGCTCGAAGTCCTTGGGGGTCTGTGCGAACACCCCGCCCGCCTCTCGCGCGAGGAGGCTCATCACGGCCGCGAGCGGGCCCCGGGCACGCTCGTGAAGCAGGCTGCCGACCCAGAGCCCGTCGTCGAGCGCAGCGGTGGCGTTCTCGCGCGCGAAGCGGCGCAGCCGCGAGACCACCTGCGCCTCGTCGGCAGAGGCGCCGCCCACCAGGAAGGCGAGCGTCTGGGCCGCGGAGTAGGCGTCGTCGTACGCCTTGCGGCCGGCATGGAGCTTGACGAGCGCCGAGAGGGGCTTCTCCGGCGGAGTGCCCGCGCGGAGGGCCTGGCGATAAGCCGCGGCGGCCTCCTCCTCGTGGCCGGGGAGGCCAGCCGCGAGGTCGGCGTGCGCCTCGACGGCAGCGGCGTCGTCGGGGTCGGACCTCGCCACCACCTGGTAGGCCATGCGCGCCTTCTCGGGGTCGCCGAGCACGCGCCGGTAGAGCTCCGCCAGGGTCTTCCAGAGCGCCTTCCGCGCAGGCGCCGTCTCCGGCGTCTTGGGAAGCCGCCCGATCATGCGCACGTAGGCGCCTTCGAGCTCGGGCCAGCGCTTGGCCTGCGTGAGCAGGGCCTCCAGATCTGCGAAGGCTTGCACCAGGCGCGGGTCGGCGTCGAGCGCGCGCTCGAGCTCCTGCGCCGCGCCGAGCTCGTCGGAGAGCTCGTCGCGCAGCGTGAGGCCGAGGTTGTGGTGCAGCCGCGCGGCGCGCTGCGGATCGGCCTGCACCCCCGGCGCCTGCAGCAGCCGCCCCAGGACGTCGGCCGCCTTTTGACCCTGCCGCGTGTCGCGGTAGAGGCCCAGGAGCGCCTCGGTGGCGACCAGGTTTCCGGGGTCGAGCCGCGAGGCGGCGCTGAAGGCGTCGATGGCCTGGTAGGGATCTCCGAGCCGGTCGCGGCAGATGGCGCCGATGGCGAGGTAGGCCTCCACCTTGCGCGGACCGTCGAGCGAGGAGACCAGCTTCTGCCGGTGCTCGATGGCACCCTCGAAGTCTCCCTCCCCTTCCAGCACCTCTACCAGGCTCTGGCGCGAGGGCTCGTGGCCGGAGTCGATCTCCAGCGCCTTCTCGAAGCTCTTCGCCGCGCGCTCCCCCTGGCCGAGGCGAACCTGGAGGGACCCGATCTGCCAGTAGGTCTCCACCACCTCGAGGTCGGTGAGCCCGTCGCGATGGTGGATGAGGATGGCCTGGAAGATGCGCAGCGCCTCCTCCCAGGCCTCCTCGTGGACGAGCAGGTTGCCGAGCCCCTCCAGGACCGGCAAGTAGGTGGCGTCGAGCTCGTAGGACTGACGGTACGACTGGAGCGCCTTGGCGCGGTTGCCGAGCTTCTCGGCCACGTAACCGAGCCGGTAGGACTGCCGGCAGAGCTCCTTCGCCTCGCCATCCTTCGTCAGCCGATCGACGATGACGTCGAGCACCGCCTCGGCGCGCTTCCAGTCCGCCCGCGCGATGTAGAGGTCGGCCAGCGGCCGGGCCGCGGGCAGGAAGTCGGGGACCCGCCGCAGCGCCTCCTCGTACAGCCGCGCCGCGCCGTCGGTGTCGTCGCGCTCCTCCTGGTGGATGCGCCCCGCCTCGTGGAGCAGCTTCGCCCGCTCGGCGTCGTCCTTCGTGTAGCGCGCCTCGGCGAGCAACTGCCGGAGGTACGCCTCGCGGTCACGGCTCGCCTCGGCGAGCCCGCGCAAGGCCCGCAGGCTGGGCAGGTGGCCTGGGTCCACGTCGAGAGCGCGCGCGTAGGCGAGCCTCGCCGCCGCCTCGTCGCCCAGCTCCTCGCGCTGGATGCGGCCGATGCGCGACTGGAGCTCGACCGCCTCCTCGCCCACCGCGAGCCGCGCCTCGCGGCCCAGCATCTCCAGCGCCAGGTTCCAGTTGCCGCTCTCCTCGTAGAGCCGCGCCAGGGACGAGATCGCCGCCCGCGCGTCCGGCTCCACCTCGAGGGCGTGGGAGAACATCGCCTCGGCGCGGTCGATGCGGTCGAGCTCCTTCCACCAGACCTCGCCCACCTGGACCTGAAGTCCGACGAGCTCGCGCCGGTCCTGGGTCAGCGTGGCGTGGTGCTGCAGGACGGCGATGAGCTTTTCCCACGCCTCCTCGCGGCGGTAGAGGGCCTCCAGGCTGCGCGCGGCGGCGAGGTTGCCGGGGTCGAGGCGCAGCACCGCCTCGTTCCGCTCGATGGCCTTCTCGGGATTGCCGAGCTTCTCCTCCCAGATGGAGGCGCTCTTGCCCAGGATGCGCACCTGCTCGCGGGGGTCGGTGGCGATCTCCGCCTGCTTCTCGTACACGCGGTTCAGCTCGGCGAAGCGGTCGAGCTTGCTGTACAGCCGCTCCAGCCCGGCGAGCGCCTCGCGCTTCCCGTCGTCGAGGCCGAGCACGGCGCGGTAGGCCTCCACCGCGGCCTCCTCGTCGGAGAGCTCGTTCTCCATCAGGCCCGCGATCTGGATCTGGCAGTCGATACGGCTCGCGTCGTCGGGCGCGAGGTCGCGCGCGCGGGCGAGGATGCCGGCGAGGTCCGCGAAGCGCCCTTCGCGGCGGTAGAGCGCGGCCAACGACTGCAGCGCCACCTCGTCGGCGCCGTCGAGCTCCAGCACGCGCCGCAGCGCGGTGACCGCCTCCTCCGGATCGTGGAGCTGGCCGTCGTAGATGCGGGCCATCTCGAGCAGCGTCGCCTTCTTCTCCTCCAGGCCGGCCGCCGCCTCCAGCTTCTGCTCCAGGGCGATGACGAGGTCGCGCACGCGCCCGCGCCGGGTGAAGAGCGCGGTGAGCGCGTCGAGCGCGTCAGGGCTCGCCGGATCGGCCTCGAGCGCCCGGCGGAAGGCCGCCTCGGCGCCGTCGGGATCGTCGAGGCGCGCGTCGCGCACGCGCCCGAGCGCGAGGAGCAGCTTCGCCCGCGGCAGGCCGCTCGTCTCCTCCGCCACCTGCTCGTACACGGCTGCGAGCTCGTCGTAGGCCTGCGTCTCCCCGGCCAGCCGCTCGGCGGAGGCGCCCAGCGCGGGGTCGCCCGGATCCTCTCCGAAGGCGCGGCAGAGGGTGATGAAGGCCATGTCCTTCTGGCCCAGCCGCTTCTCGTGGATCTCGGCCACCTCCTTCAGCACCGCGGTGCGCTCGCCTTGCTCGGTGAGCTGCGCGGTGAAGAGGTCCGACACGCGCACGTAGGAGCGCCAGTTGCCGCTCCGGGCGTAGATCTCCTTCAGCCGCACCCATGCGTCGCGGCGGGCGGGGGCGAGCTCCAGCACCTTCTCCAGGGCGGCGGCCGCGAGCTCGGCCTTGCCCAGGCCGCGCTCCCACGCCTCGGCGGCGGCTGCCCAGCCGTCCACCGCCTCCTCCGTGCGGCCCGCCGCGCCGAGCAGCGCCGCGCGCGCCTCGATGGCCTTCACCCGCTCCGCGGCGGCGCCGGCAGCCTCGAAGATGGCCCCCATCCGCGCCAGCTCCGCCTCGCCGTGCGGCTCGAGCTCGAGCGCGCGCCGGCCCTGCTCGGCGGCCTCGCCGCGCTTTCCGGCGCGCAGCAGCACCTCGGCGAGCTGCAGCCGGATTCCCTTCACCCCGGCCGCGTTCTCCTGGAGCGGAACGAGGCGGCGGTACACCGAGGCGAGCCCCTCCAGGTCGCCGCTCGCGGCGTGCAGGTCGCGGAGCGCCTCCAGGGCGCCGCGGTTGCGCGGGTCGGCGTCGAGCACGGCCAGGTAGGAGCGCACCGCCTCGGCCGGCTGGCCGAGCCGCGTCCCCAGCAGCCCTCCCAGCTTCTCGTGCAGCCGGGCCACCTCGCGGCGATCGACCGTGATGGAGAGCTTGCCTCGCAGCGCCTCCGCCAGCTCCGGCCAGCGGCCGAGCCGCTCGTACAGCGCCTCCAGCGCGGCGAGCGCCCCCTCGTGGCGAGGGTCCTGGGCGAGCGTCTCCTTCCAGAGGGTCACCGCCTCCTCGTCCTTGCCCAGCGCCTGGGTCACGGACGCGAGCCGGGCGGTGAGCCGCTGCCGCGTGGGCGGGTCGGTGGCGAGCGACCGCTGGGCCGCGAGATTTTCGGCGAGGTCGGCGTGGCGTTCGGCGCCGTCGTAGATGCGCTCCAGCGCGCGCAGCGCGGCGGGCTGGCGGGGCTCCACCTCGAGGAGCGCCTCGTAGGCTCGGGCGGCACGGGCGGGGTCCTGCAGCGCCTCCTCGCAGAGCTGGCCCAGGCGGAACAGGAACGCGCCGCGCTCGGCGGGGGGCGCGAGCCCAGCCTCGGCCCCCAGCACCTCGGCGAGCTCCGCGTGGCGTCCGGTGGCGCGGTAGAGCCTGTCGAGCCCAGGCAAGGCGCGCGGAGCACCGGCCGCGTCGAGCGTCCGGGCCCGCTCCAGCCAGCGGATGGCGTCCTCGGGCGCGGAGAGCTCGTTCTCGTGAAGGCCACCCAGCATGAGCGCCACGTCGACCGCGGGGGCCGGCGGGAGGCGGTCGAACTCCTCCTCCAGCACGCCGGCGAGCTCTTCGGCGTTGCCGTTGGCGCGCGCCAGCCGGGCCAGCTCGCCGCGCAGCGCACCGTCGGCGGGATCGTCGCGGAAGGCGCGGCAGAGCGCCACGAAGGCGAGCTCGCGGTTGCCGAGCCGCTTCTCGCGGACGTCGGCGAGCTCCAGGAAGAGCGCCTTGCGCTCCACCGGGTCAGGGCGCTCGCCGGCCCGCAGCTCCAGCACCGCCGCGTACTTGGCCCAGGCGCCGGTCGCGGCGTACGCGCGCTCCAGCACCGAGGCGGCCCGCGCGTGCGCGGGATCCCGCTGCAGGAGCCCTTCGATGCGGGAGAGCGCCTGCGGGTCCTCAGGGCGCGCGGCCAGGATCTCCTCGTAGAGCGCGAGAGCCCCCTCGCGGTCGAGCAGGCGCGTCTCCTTCAGCTCGGCGAGGCGCTGGCGGAACGCCGTGGCAGCCGCGATGTCCTTCGCCCCCACGGCCGCGGTGGCCTCCCGGGCCAGCACGTCCGCGAGCTCCACCCAGCGCTCGGTGGCGACGCAGAGGCGGTCGAGCCGTGCCAGCGCGTCCCGGCGGCCCGGGGCGAGCTCCAGCAGGCGGTGCAGGGTGACGACCGCCGCCGCCGGATCCCGCAGCCCCTCGTCCTCGACGGCGGAGAGCTCCGCGAGGAGCTCCGCTCGGGCGCCGGGATCCTCCTCGACGGCGGCGCGGCGGCGCAGGTTCTGGGCGAGCGCCTCCACGTCCCCGGAGGAGCGATGCGCCGCGGTGAGCCCAGCCAGCGCCTCGGGATCGTCCGGAGCGAGCTCGAGCAGCTTGCCCCATGCCTGCCCGGTCGCGGCCGGATCCCCGCCGCGCGCGGCCAGGTGGGCCACCCGGCGCCGCAGCTCGAGCCGCGCCCGCGGATCGCGCGCGCGGTCGGCGATCTCGGCCAGGAGCGAGGCGAGCTCGTCGTGCAGGTGCGCGCCCTCGGCCAGGCGCGCCGCGAGGGCAATGCCCTCGGCCGCGTCCGGGTCCTCGCGCAGCGCCGCCGCCGCGGTGAGGAAGGCCACCTCGGGGCTGCGGAGGGGACCGGCCTGGATCTCCGCCGCGCGGCGCAGGAGCGCGGCGCGCGTGGCGGGCACGGGCGCCGAGGCTGCCCGGGCCTCCAGGGTCTTCACGCGCTTCGCGTGCTCGCCCTCCTGTTCGTAGACGGGCTCCAGCAGCGCCGCTGCCTCGTCCGCGCCTGCGGAGCCTCCGAGCGCCAGCTCCTCCAGGGCGGACAGCGCGGCCGGGTGGCGCGGCACGCGCTCCAGCACCCCGCGGTAGCTCGCGAGCGCCCCCGACACGTCGCCCAGCCGCTGCTGCCGGATGCGGCCCAGCCGGAAGCGCAGCTCCGCCGCTTCGGCCGCCAGGTTGGGGCGCCCCTCCAGCACCTCCACCTCGCGCCCCAGCACCTCCACCAGCTCGTCCCAGCGTTCGGCGCCTCCTAGCAGCTTTCCCAGCAGCCGGAGCGCGTTCGGGTCCTCGGGATCGACGGACAGGATCTGGCGGTATGCGTCCATGGCGCCTTCGCGGTCGGTGAGGTGCTCTTCCATGATGGTGGCGACCTCGAAAAGGAGGTCCTTCTTCTCCGCTGCGTTGGTCGCGCGCTCCGCCTGCCGCCGGAGCACGCTCGCGAGCTCGCGGTGGGCGCCCGACGCACGGTGAAGGCGCGCCAGGGCGCGCAGCGCCTCGCCGCCGTCCGCCTCTCCCGCCAGCGCCTCCAGCGCGCGCGCGGCGAGGTCGGGCCGGGAGAGGCGCTCCGCATAGAGGGACGCCAGGCGGCGGCGCACGTCGGCCGCCGGACCGGGCGGGAGCCCCCGCTCCAGGGCCGCCTCGTAGGCCACGGCCAGCCCGGCGAAGTCGCCGGTGGCGGCCGCCAGGCGCTCCAGGTGTGCCCGCAGGGTGGGATCGTCCTCGCCCGGCGGAACCACCTCGCGCAGCGCCCGCTCCCGGGCCGCGAAGGCCTCGGCGCGCTGGCCGAGCCGCTCCCGCAGCACCGCCACCTCGGCGAGGAGCGGCGCGCGCTCGGCGGCGTCGGCCGTCTCCAGCCGGGCCTCCAGGAGCGCCGCCAGACCTCGGGCGTCGCCCTGGGAGCGCAACACGTCCTCGAGGATGCGCGCCGCCCCGTCTCGCGTGGACGGAACCGCGAGGAGGCGCCCCAGTCCGTCCACCGCGCGGCGCTCCTGCCGGCTCTCGGCCAGGACCTCGGCGTAGGCGTCGAGCGCGTCGCGGGGATCGATGGCCTCCAGCAGCGCCGCTCGCTCGGCGAGGAGGCCGAGCCGGCGCGGCGCGTCGTCGCGGGCGAGGTCGGCCTGCGCGCGCAGCACGCGCGCGAGATCGGCGCCGCGGCCGCCCTCGCGATGGGCCCGCGCGAGCAGCGCGAGCGCCTCGGCGCTTCGCGGGTCCTCGCGAAGCGCGTCCTCGGCGGTGGCGAGCGCCGCCGCCCCCTCGCCGAGGGAGGCCTGCAGCCCGGCCAGCCGCACGAGCTGCGCGGCGCGCTCGGGGCCCTGCGAGAGCGCGGCACGCCGCCGCGCCACCTCGGCGAGCTGGGTCGCCTCGCGCGCGTCGCCGTAGAGCCGCTCCAGGGCCTCCAGCGCCTCGCGGTCCTCGGGCACCTCCTCCAGCACCCGCCGCCAGGCGGCGATCGCGCCGGCGGCCCCGCCACCGTCCTCCCCGCCGCGCTCGGTCCGCACCCGTGCCGCCCGGCGCCACAGCTCGAGGGCCTCTTCGCCCGCGGCCGACGCCGCCGCGGCCTCGTGGACGAGGGCGAGCTCTTCCTGCAGCCCCGCCGCGCCCGCGAGGCGCACCAGGTCGGCCTCAGCCTCCTCCCGCGCGGGGCCGCCCTCCGCGAAGGCGCGCGCAGCCGCCTCGAAGGCGAGCCGGAGGTCGCCCCCATCCCGCTCATGCGTCGCGCGGATCTCGGCGTGCAGGCGGGCGCGCTCGCGCGGATCGGAGACCGCCGCCAGCCGGCGCTCGCGCAAGGCGACGCGCGCCGCTCCCTCGCCGGCGCCGCGGAGGAGGGCGTCGGCGGTGGAGAGCGCCTCCCGTCCCACCGGTCCCGGCGCGGACGCGAGGTCGAGCAGCGCCTCGCGCGCGGCCGCATGACCGGGATGTTCCCGCAGCACCTCCACGAGCGTGGAGAGTGCCTCGGCCGGGGCGCCCATCCTGCGCCGCAGCCCGGCGAGCCGCACCCCGACGTCGGGCTCCGCGCCGGCGCTCCCCTGGGCGCGGCGCCGCTCCAGGAGAGCGGCCAGCTCCGCCGGGCGATCGAGCCCCGAGAGGAGCCGCTCGAGCGCGCCCTGCGCCTCGGCATCGCCCGGCTCCGCCGCGAGCACCCCTTCCCAGGCTTCCACCGCTCGTGCGCCCTGGCCGAGCGGTGCTTCGAAGAGCCTCGCTGCCTCGCGAAGAGCGCCGAGCCGCTCCGCCTCGTCCTGGTGCGCGGGCGCCCGCGCGAGCTGCATGCACGCCTCCGCGAGCTCGCGCTCTCGCCCCCCCGCCCGGTGAAGCCGGCGCAGCGCCCGGAGCGCCTCTCCATCGCCCGGCGCGAGGCGCAGCACCTCGCCCCAGGCCCGCTCCGCGCCCGCGGCATCTGCCAGCCGCTCCTCCTGCAGCGCGGCCAGCTCGCGCCAGGCGACCACGGCCTCCTCCGGGCGAAGCGCAGGGAGGAGGGCGTCGTAGGCAGCCGCGGCCTCCGCGTCGCAGCGCGCGCGCTCGGCGGCGCCGCGCAGCTCTGCGCGCAGCTCCACGTCGCCGGGGGTGGCGCGCACCGCGCGGTGCAGGGCGGCCAACGCCATGGACCACTGCCCGAGCGACTCGCCCCAGACGCGCGCGGCGCGCCGCTCCGCCGCCGCGCGCGAGCCCGGATCGGCGGCCCGCGAGGCGACGACCTCCAGGGCCGCCAGCACGCGCCGCGGCTCGCCCGCCGACTCGGCCGCGGCGAGGAGCGCGCCAGACGCGGCCCGCGATACCGCCGGATCCGGCGCGCCGGCGAGCCGCTCCAGCGCCGAGCGGGCGTCCTCGTCCCCGGCCGAGACCTTCAGGGCGGCGCGGAAGTGGGCGATGGCCGCGGCGGGATCCGACAGCGCGCCCGCTCGCAGGTGGGCGAGCCGCCGCGCGGCCGCTGCGGTGGCGGCGGGATCTCCGGCGGCGCTCACAGCCTCCTCCAGCGCACGCGCCTCCCCCGCGCCGTCCCCGGATGCACCGAGCGCCGCCGCCAGTCTCGTGAGGAGCCGCGCGCTGCGGCCGGAGCCGGCCAGCCCTGCCGCCTCCCGGTAGACCTCGGCCGCCCGGGGAGGATCGGCAAACGGGTCCTCCTGCACGGCGGCGAGCTCGTCGAGAAGCCCCGCGCGCTCGCCCCCGCTCGCCCCGCGGGCGCGGAGGAGGAGCAGCTCGCGCGCCTCCTGCGGGCGTTCGCTCGCCACTGCCAACCGGGTCAGCGACGAGAGCACCGCCGGATCGCCGGGCGAGAGCGCGAGGCAGCGCCGGAGCTGCACGGACGCGCCGTCGAGGTCGCTCAACCTCTCCTCCGCCACCCGGGCAGCGGCCATCCTCAGCGCGCGCTCCTCCGCGCCGTGGCCCTCCAAGCGCGATGCCGCCTCGTCGAGGAGCGCGTACAGCTCGGCGAAGGCCCCCACCGCGCCGGCGAGCCGCTCGCAAACCTCTCGCGCCTCCCTGCTACCCGGAGCCGCGCGCAGCCCCGCCTCGGCGGCCGAGAGCGCCCCGCGCAGATCGCCCAGCCGCACCTCGCGCACCGAGGCGGCCTCGAGCAGGATCCGGGCCCTCTCGCCTGGCTCGGCGCCCGCCGGAAGGCGCTCGGCCAGCAGCTCCAGCATGGCGACGCTCTTCGCGTGGTCGCCCGCTGCAGCGAACGCCGGAGCCAGCGCCTGCGCGATGCGCACCGGCTCGGTGCCGCCGGCGAGGAGCTCCTCCAGCGCGGCGGTCGCCTGGCCCAGGGAAGGCGGTGGCAGCTCGCCTCCCTGCACCGCGCCGAGGAGGATCGCCGCCGCCTCGCCCCTGCGCCCGAGCGGCTCGCGCAGGAGGAGCGCGCGCTCCACCTCGACGGTCGCTCGCTCCACGCCGGACAGCTTCCCGGCGAGGCTCGCGAGCACCTCCGCGCGCTCGGCAGCCCCGCCGTCCGCGGTCTGCGCGAGGGCATCTGCGAGGGCGCGCAGCGACGGGACGTCCTCCCCCGCCGAGACCACCTCTCGCCAGGCCGCGGCAGCCCGCAACGCATCGCCTGCCCCCGCGTACACCCGCGCCAGCTTGGCGAGGAGCTCCCGCCGCTGAGGCTCGGGAGCGTCGGCGAGGCGGGCGCGTAGCTCGGCCGCCACCTCGTGAAGCTCACCGGCCCGGATTCGGCATCCCTCGAGCGCGGCCCGCGCGCCCGCATCGGCCGGGTCGGCGGACACGAGCTCCCGCCAGGCCTCCACCGCCTGGTCCGGCCTCCCGAGATCGCGATCCCACACCTCCGCCGCCCGGCGCAGGAGGAGCTTGCGCGCCGCGGGGCCGGCAGACGGCGCGTCGGCGGCCGCGCGATAGGCTCGCGCGAGCTCGGGATAGAGGTCGGCCTGCGCCGCCGCGCCGTCGAGCGCCCCTTGCACCGCGGCGCTGCCGGGATCGAGCCGAAGCGCCTCGGCGAGGTGCTCCAGGGCAGGGCGCGGCGAGGCAAGGCGCTCGAGCTCCACCGCCGCCAGCCGCTCCAGCGCCCGCGCGCGGGCGAGGCCCTCCGGCTCCGCCGCAGCGGCCACCGCCAGCGCGTCGGCCAGCCGGCGCCACTCCCCTGCCCTCTCCAGCACCGGCGCGAGCGCCCGCGCCACCGCGGGCTCGCCCGCATCGAGCCGCGACGCGGCCTCGAGGTGCACCCGGGCGCGCCCGTCGTCTCCGGCCGCCAGCGCGAGCTCTGCTGCGAGGAGGCGATGGGCGACGTGCTCCGGGCGCTCCGGGGCGGCGCCGAGGTGCGCCTCCAGCACCGCCAGCGCCTCGGCCTTCCTCCCCGCGTCGAGGTGCAGCTCGAGGAGGTGCACCGCCGCCGGCCCGCTGGCGGGATCGAGCTCGAGCGCCCGCCCGAAGCTCTCGCTGGCGAGAGCGGCGTCGCCGAAGGCCGCGAGATCGCTCTCTCCCAGGCGCAAATGGATCGCCGCTCGCGCGGCGCGGTCGCGCACCGATTCGGCCAGCCGGCGCAGCGCCCCGGAGAGCCCCGTGGCGTCGTTGTGCGCCCGGTGGTAGCGCTCCAGGAGCTCGAGCGCCCGCGCGTTGCCTGGCGCGAGGAGGAGCGCGCGGCCGACGAGCTCGTGGAAGCGGGAGGCGTCGTCCGGAGCATGCGCGGCGTGCAGGGCGGCGGCCCTCAGCACGCGCTCGGCCGCGGCGCGCCGCTCCTTCGCCCGCGCCGCGCCGTCCAGCAGCGCCTGGGCCTCTGCGCGCCAGCCGGCGCGGGCGCGCTCGAGCTCCTCCAGTGCGGCAGCCGGGCCCGGCAGCGCAGGGTCGAGCGCGCGCGCCGCCGCGAGCGCTTCGGAGGCGAGCGCGTGGTCGAGCGGCTCTGCGACGAGGAGCGCGCCCAGCCGCGCGTACGCGGCGGCGAGCTGCTGCGGGTCGGAGCCCGCCGACCGCGCGCCGTCGAGCGTGCGCTTCGCCCAGCCGAAGCGGCGCAGCCCGAGCTGGCAGCGCAGCGCGGCGACCCGGGCCTCCTCCAGCGCGGGGTCGAGCCGGGAGGCGCGGGCGTGCATCAGGACCGCGCGGTCGGGCCGCCTCAGGCGCTCCTCCAGCGCGCGGCCCAGCTCGAGGTAGAGGCGGGCCGCCGCGGACGGATCGCGCGCCGCCGCGGCGCGCCGCTCCAGCTCGCGCAGCGAGAGCTCGTCCGCCGCGGCGACGCCCGGGGCCGCGAGGTGCGAGCGCATCGTCTCGTCGAGGCCGGAGGGGTTCAAGGGATGAGGGAAGTGCCCGGAAGCTCGGGCGAAAAGTATAGGCTTGTCCCAGGACGGAGGGAATGACCTGGCGTCAGAACGTGTAGCGCACCGTGGGCGTGACCGCGACGCCGAAGGCCTTTGCCTTCTTCACGTACGCGAGGTCCGTCGCGAGCCCCACCGAGAAGTGGCGGAGGCGCGTGTAGTACTCCACGCCGGGGCCCCCGGCGAGGTAGAGGTCGCTCGTCCCGAAGAGCCCCTCCGGCCGCGTCAGCAGGTAGCCGCCGCGCCCGTGCAGGTAGATGAAGAGGCGCTCCACCTCGTTGGCGTCGCGCGCCCGCAGGATCGCGAGCCGGAGGTCGCCGCCGGCCGAGAGCGTGCTGAAGGCACCGTAGGACCGGCTGGCCGCGGAGCTCGCGCCGAGCGCGTACAGGGCGACCGCGAAGCGGGTGGTGATGTCATAGCCGAGCGTGGCCCCCACGAGGAAGCCGCTGGAACGGCCCCCGCCCTCCCCGGCGAAGGGAAACTTCACCTTGTCGGCGGTGGGCGTCTTGAAGAGGCCGAGGTAGCCCACCTCGAAGCCGGTGAACAGCCCGCGTTCCACGTCGTTGAAGCGGGCCCGGCGCGGATCGTCGGCGAGGGGCGGGGCCGCCTCCTGGGCGCGCGCGGCGCCCGGCAGCGAGGCCAGCGCGAGCGCTGCGAGGAGGCCGAGGCGCGCGCCCCGCGCGCCTGCCATGTCGGAGCTCATGGTCATCCTATCCGCCGCCCGTCGAGCCGGAGCTGCGCAGGATCCACGGATACTTCACGATGGCGATGCCTCCGCCCTTGGGCTTCGGGAACTCCCAGGTGACGATGCGGCTCATGATGCAGCGCCCCACCTCGTCGTTCTGGAGCGTGGTCTCGCTCGCCTCCATCATGGGCCCCGAGGCCCGCCCGTCCGAGTTGATCTGCCAGCGGATGGAGACCTTGCCGGACAGCTTGGGATTGAGCGTGAGCTGCTGCTCGTAGCAGTAGCGCACCTGGTCCTGATGGTCGCGGATGACCTTGCGGATGAGCTCGGGGTCGATGGCGCCCAGGATCTTCGTCTCTCCGGTCGAGATGGCCACGTCGCGGTCGCGCTTCGAGCCGAGGCCGCCCACGCCGGAGCCGTACCCGCCCATCCCGCCGCCGCGGCCCTTGGTGCCGACCGCGCCGATGCCGATGGTCTCGCCGCTCCCGCCGCCGCCCGTGCCGTTGCCTTTGAGCCCCAGGCCGCCCACGCCGTAGCTGTCGCCCACCACCGGGCCGAACATGTTGCCCACGGCGCCCTTCAGGTCGCCGCCGAGCCCGCCCTTGCCGAAGACGGTGGAGAGCCCGCCGCTCTGCCCCTTGCCCTTCGACAGCGCCGCGAGCAGGCCCGAGTTCTTCACCAGCTCCTTCGCGTTGGGGTCGATGGCCTTGGGCGCGGAGCGGCCGTTCGTCTTGGGCGCGTCCCGCCGGCCCATCTGGCCTTCCTCGCCCTTGTGGCGCTCGGCCGCCTCGCCGGAACGCTCCTTCTTCAGGTCTTGCTTCAGCTTCTCGAGGTAGGGGTTCACCTTCGGCTGCGCCTCGGGCGCCTTCATGACGAACTTCGCCATGCGCTGCTGGCCCTTGGCGAGGTCGTCCTGCACCAGGTCGAGGTCGCGGGAGGTGGTCTTCGCCGCCACGATGAAGCCGCCCAGGAGGAACAGCAGCACGAGGAGGAGGTTCAGGTACCGGTAGTCGAGCTTCTCCCACCAGGGCACCACCGCTGGCTTGGGGGGGCGACGGTAGCAAGCCTCCACCCGAAGTCCCGAGCCCAGCTCGGCGCGCACCACGCCCTTGCGCGGCACCGAGACCGCGTGCGCGCCTTCGAAGGCGTCCTCCGGCACGGCCTTGCGGGACTTCACCAGCTCCGCGAAGGTCTGCACCGGCGAGCCGGGCCCCTCCACGATCCCGCCCAGCATGCTGGGGGTGAACGCGAAGCGGTAGTCGCCCGCCTCGTGGCGAAGGATGGGGAAGGCGCCCTCGGGGAAGTTCGGTCCCGCGACGCGGAAGGCGCAGCGGGAGTCGTCTCCCAGCAGCACCGGGGTCTTGGGGGCGACGAAGGTGCCCGCGTCGAGGAGCGTGTCGCCCCAGAGGATGCGCAGCTCGACGCCCAGGTCGGCGGCGCCGTCCTCGATGGGCTCCTCGTCGATGGAGCGCACCAGCGCCATGGCAGGGCGCGCGCGGGCCTTGGGGGGAGCGGGAGCGACCTCGGGCTCGATGGCGAGCGGCCGGGCGGCGCTGGCCGAGAGTCCGGCCGCGGTCGTGGCGGCCGGGGCGCGGTGCGCGCTTCCGTTCGCGTAGGCGCGCCCGTTCTTCCCGTGAGTGCCGTTCACCTTGGGAAAGGCCTGCACGGCGGGCGCGATGGCGGTGGCGCCCGCCGGCTTGCCGGAGGCGGGGGCGGCCGCAGGCAGCGCAGCGTTGGCGGCTGCGGGCGCCTCGGCGCCCTCGCCGTCGTCGAGCACGATGCGCAGGCCTCCCAGCTTGATCTCGTCGCCCGCCCGCAGCGCGCCCTTCGAGACGCGCTTTCCGTTGACGTAGGTTCCCTCGGCGCTCCCCATGTCGATGATGGAGATGTGCCCCTCGGGAGTGACCTCGATCACCGAGTGGATGCGCGAGATGCGGTCGTCCTCGAGGCACAGGTGTGCCGACGAGAGCCGCCCGATCTTGATGATCTCGCGGGTGAACTTCTCGGTGCGGACGAGCGCGTCGCCGCGGAAAACCTTGAGTGTGACCTGGGTGGGCATCGGATTCTCGGCCTGCTCTCTCACATCTCCGCGGCGGCCTGCTTCACCTTGTCCCGCCAGTCTTCCCGGATCTTGATGAGGTTCGAGTGGTTCACGCGCTTGCGGGCTTCGACGTACTCGCCGTCAGGGCGCGTCAGGTCGCCCTGGATGGTGTCGTCGTCGAAGTTGATGACCGTCTTCTTCTCGTATTCCACCCGCCCCTCCGGCGGCTTCTTCTCCTGACCCTGGGCGAGGAGAGGGATGGCGAGGGCCGCGAGGAGAATCGTCTTTCGCATGGAGGAACCTTCTCTCGACAGGAAGCCTAGCACCTTGATTGAGGGACACGAAAGCAACACCCGTGCCTACTTTGCTCACCTGGTGGGGAGGGCTGCGCCCTTTGCCGCCACGCCCTCCGGGACGGGCGAGCTTCCGGAGCCGACGATGGCAGGGGTCGCGGCCTTGGGGGTCGCCGGGGGCACCGCCGTAGGAACCGCTGGCGCAGGGGCTTTCTTCGCCGCCTGGCGCTCCGCCTCCGCCTTCATCTCCCGCGCCGCCTCCTCCGCTTGCCGGTTGGCTGCCACGATGTCCATGCACTCCCGCTCCAGGCGCATGGCCGGCCCCTCGCTCGCGATGCCGGGCCCGGCCGCGAGCACGTAGCTCTTGAGCTCGGCCAGAGCTGGCTCGCACTGCTCCTTCGACTTCATGAAGACCACGCCTCGCGCGAGGTGCACCTCGGGGAGCTTGCCCCCCGACAGCTTGTCC
>JBBQEB010000065.1:0-19477 GCA_038320275.1 Myxococcales bacterium
GTTCTTCACCACCAAGTCGAGCGCGGTGGGGCTCGGGCTCTACGTGGTTCGACAGGTGGTGGGGTCCATGGGGGGAGAGATCCACCTCGAGTCCGAGCTCGGGCGCGGGACGCTGGTGCGGATCACCTTGCCGGAGGCCGAGCGGGTGCCGAACGCGAGCCTGGAGAAGGCGATCCCGCTCGGAGCCGTCGTGGGGAAGAGCCGGCCAGGATGAAGCGCAGCTCCGCGCCGATCCGAGCGGCGCGCGTACGACATCCTCCGGCGAATCACTCCACCGTCACGCTCTTCGCCAGATTTCTCGGCTGAGCATTCCGCTTCGCTCCGATGAGGGGGCGCGATGAAGCTTGCTCCCCCTCACGCTCCCCGCTCGCTCCAGGGCAGCCTCATCCGGCTGCCCTTGCGCTCGCATGCGCTCTCCGGGCGATCACTCCACCGTCACGCTCTTCGCCAGGTTTCTCGGCTGGTCCACGTCCGTGCCCTTCAGATCGGCGACGTGGTAGGCCAGGAACTGGAGCGGCAGGATCGAGAGCAGCGGCGCGAGGAGCGGCGGCGCGACCGGGACGGTGAGCGCGATGAGCGCGAGGCTCGCCGCCGCGGTGTCTCCCTCGGAGACCACGGCGTACACCTGGCCGCCGCGGGCGCGGACCTCCTCCATGTTGCCGAGCGTCTTCTCGTAGGCGTGCTCCTTGGTGGCGAGCACCACCACCGGGAGCTGGTCGTCGACGAGGGCGATGGGCCCGTGCTTCATCTCGCCCGCTGCGTACCCCTCGGCGTGGATGTAGGAGATCTCCTTCAGCTTGAGCGCGCCCTCGAGCGCCACCGGGAACTGCGTGCCGCGGCCCAGGAAGAGCACGTCGCGCGCGGCGGCGCAGCGCTTCGCCACCGGGAGCACCGAGGGCTCCTGCCGGATCACCTGGTCCATCCAGAGCGGCACCTGGCGCAGGCTCTCGAGGTGCCCGCGGGCGGCCTCGGGGGTGAGCGTGCCGCGCAGCCGGCCGAGGCGCACCGCGAGGAGGAAGAGCGCCGCGAGCTGCGTCGTGAAGGCCTTGGTGGACGCGACCCCGATCTCCGGGCCCGCGTGCGTGTAGAGGGTGCCGTGCGCGAGCCGGCCCCCATCCTTGGACGGCGGTGGCTCGGAGCACTCCCGCGCGATGGCGGAGCCCACCACGTTGCAGACGGCGATGCAGCCGGCGCCGCGCCGCTTCGCCTCCTTCACGGCGGCGAGCGTGTCGGCGGTCTCGCCCGACTGTGAGACGGCGACGCAGAGCGTGCGCTCGCTCACGATGGGGTCGCGGTAGCGGAACTCGCTCGCGAGCTCCACCTCCACCGGGATGCGCGCCAGCGCCTCGATCATGAGCCGTCCGGAGAGCCCTGCGTGCCAGCTCGTGCCGCACGCCATGATGACGATCCGATCGATCCCCCGCACCTGCTCCTCGGTGAGCTCGACCCCGTCCAGCACCACGTCGCCCGACTCGAGCGAGGCGCGTCCGCGGATGGTGTCGGCCACCGCCCGGGGTTGCTCGAAGATCTCCTTGTGCATGAAGTGCTTGTGCCCCTCCTTCTCGGCGGCCACCGCGGTCCACTCGATCCGGCGCGGCTTGCGCGTGATGGGCGCTCCGTCGGAGCCCTCGATGGCGATGCCGCTCGCGCGCAGCACCGCGAGCTCACCCTCCTCCAGGTACACCACGTCGCGGGTGTGCTCGAGGATGGCCGGCACGTCCGAGGCGAGAAAGCTCTCGCCCTGGCCGAAGCCCACCACGAGCGGGCTCGCGTTCTTGGCGGCGACGATCTCGCCTGGCGACTTCGTCGAGACGACCGCCATGGCGTAGGTGCCGGTCACCTGCGCCAGCGCCGCGCGGGTGGCCGCGGCGAGGTCCTCGGCGCCGGCGTCCTGCGCGTCCGCGATCAGGTGGGCGAAGATCTCGGTGTCCGTCTCCGAGGCGAACTTGTGCCCCTTCGCCTGCAGGGCGCTCTTCAGCTCGAGGTGGTTCTCGATGATCCCGTTGTGCACGACGGCGACGCCCTTGTAGGCGTGCGGGTGCGCGTTCTCGTCGGACGGCTTGCCGTGGGTCGCCCAGCGCGTGTGGCCGATTCCGGTGCTCCCCTGGATGGGCTTTTCACCGAGGACGGTGACCAGGTTCTTGAGCTTGCCCTTGGCGCGCGCGATGGAGAGGCTGCCGTTCGCGACCACCGCCACGCCCGCCGAGTCGTACCCGCGGTACTCCAGCTTCCGCAGCCCCGAGACGATGATGTCGACGCAGCCCTTGCTTCCAACGTACCCGACGATTCCGCACATGGGCGGAATGTTATCACGCCGCGCCGGAGCGCCTCTCCCGCGACTCAACGACAGTTTGGCGATGAGAGATCACTTCGAGCCCTCTTACCGCGATGACGTTGAGCCCGGCTCGGAGAAGGATCGGGCCCCTCCCGCTCGCAGGGGCCCGTGCGCCGCGCTGTCCCTGCTTCGCGCCTCCGGCGCGATCGTCGCAAGGTTCCGACTACGCTCTGCCCTTCACGGGCCGGCGCCCTTCCCACCGCCCTTCCTGGGCTTCGCGGTGGCATCCGCACCGCGGCGCTCCTCTGCGCGCGCGGCGGCCCAGCCCTCCTTGTTCACTTGCCGTGAACGGCCAAGCGCCAGCGCGCCCGGCGGGACGTCCTCGGTCAGCGTGGAGCCCGCGGCGACATAGGCGCCCTGGCCGATGGTGATGGGCGCGACCAGCACCGCGTCGGAGCCGATGAATGCGCCCTCGCCGATGACGGTGGGGTGCTTCGCGACGCCGTCGTAGTTGCAGGTGATGGTGCCGCAGCCCACGTTCACGCCGGCGCCGATGTCGGCGTCGCCCAGGTAGGAGAGGTGGTTCGCCTTGGCGCCCGCCCCCAGCCGCGTCTTCTTCAGCTCGACGAAGTTGCCGACGTGCGCGCGCTCGCCCACCTCGGCCCCCGGGCGCAGCCGCGAGAAGGGGCCCACGATGGCGCCTGGCCCGATCGACGCCTCCTCGAAGACGCAGTAAGGCTTCACCGTCACGCCGTCGGCCACGGTGGTGTCGGTGAGGAGGGCGCCCTGCCCGATCCGGCAATCTTTTCCCACGCGCGTCCGCCCGCGCAGCCGCACGCCCGGCTCCAGCACCGTGTCGGAGCCCACCACCACCCCTTCGTCGCAGTCGAAGCGCTCCGGATCCTCGATGGTGACCCCCGCCTTCATGAGCGCCTGCGCCACGCGCCGGGTGAGCGCGCGTGCGGCCAGGGAGAGCTCCTCCTGATCGTTCACGCCGGCCGCCTCCACCGGCGGAACGCGCGCGGCAGCGGCGCCCGGTCCCTCGGCCGCCAGGGCGACGAGGTCGGTGAGGTAGAACTCGCTCTGCGCGTTCTTGGAGCCGACGCGCGAGAGGGTGTCCCACAGGAAGGTTGCGTCGGCGCAGTAGAGGCCGGCGTTCACCTCGGTGATGGTCCTCTCCTCGGGGGTGGCGTCCTTCTCCTCCACCACCAGGGCAGGCCCGCCGTTGGGCGCGTGCAGCACGCGTCCGTAGCCGGTGGGATTGTCGAGGGTCATGGTGGCGAAGGCGAGCGCGCAGCGCCCACGCTTGTCGATGACGGACCGCAGCGTCTCGGTGGTGAGGAGGGGCGTGTCGCCTGAGAGGATGAGGACCTCGCCCTCGAAGCCGCGCAGCTCGGCGCGCGCCGAGAGGACCGCGTGCGCGGTGCCGAGCTGTTCCTTCTGCACGGCGAAACGAAGAGGTGCGCCGGGGAGGTGAGCGCGCAGCGACGCCTCGACCTGCTCGGCCTGGTGGCCCACCACCACCACCACAGGATCCGCTCCCGCTTCGAGCGCGCGGCGCACCGGGTAGTAGGCCAGCGGGCGCCCACAGAGCTCGTGCAGCACCTTCGCGCGCTGGGCCTTCATGCGCGTGCCCTTGCCGGCGGCGAGGACGATGGCGGCCAGGGGGGTCTTCGGGCGGGTGGGGGATCGATTGGAGAAAGGCATAGGTGCGGGACGCTAGGCGCGCTCCGCGGGGCGGTCAAGGGTGGGGCGCGCCGGCGTCGCGGTGAGTCCCGCCGGGGTCCCGGGCCGGTGCTACAAGCGTCATCATGACCTTCGTAGCGCCGCTGCTGTCCTTCTCACTGGCCGTCATCGCCTCCTCGCCGCGCGGGGCGGTCGCCACCGCGCATCCGCTCGCGAGCGCTGCGGCCGCGAGCGTCCTGCGGGAGGGGGGGAACGCGGTGGACGCCGCGGTGGCGGCGGCCTTCGCGCTCTCGGTGGTGGAGCCGCAGAGCTCCGGCATCGGCGGAGGCGGCTTCGCCCTGGTCTGGATCGCGAGGGAGCGGCGCGCGCACGTCATCGACTTCCGCGAGGTGTCCCCGGCGGCGGCGACGGCGGACATGTTCTCCCGCCCGGGAGCGCCGGAGCGCGCCTCGCTGGACGGCGGCCTGGCGGTGGCGGTGCCGGGCGCGATGAAGGGCTATGCCGAGCTGGCGCGGCGCTTCGGCACCTGGCGCCTGCCGCGGCTGGTGGAGCCGGCCGCGCTGCTGGCGGACCACGGGTTCACGGTGGGTCATGTGTACGCGGACCACGCCAGGGAGAGGCTCGCCTGCCTCGCGGCCGACCCGGCCGCATCGCGCGAATTCCTGGTCCGAGGCCGATCGGGGCCGGAGGTCCCGGCACCCGGCTCGCGCCTCGTGCGGCGCGAACTCGCGGGAACGCTGCGCCAGCTCGGCCGCGACCCGGACGCCTTCTACCGCGGGCCCCTCGCGCGCCGCATCGCCGCGGCGGCGCGGGCGCGCGGCGGCGTGCTCACCGCCGAGGATCTGGCCCGCTACCGGGTGCGGGAGCGCGAGCCTCTGGAGGGCAGCTATCGCGGCCGGCGCGTCATCACCATGCCCCCGCCCTCCGCGGGCGGCGCCATCGTGCTCGGCATCCTGCGCGCGCTCGAACCGGAGGATCCGCGCGCCGGGGGCTACCGGCCGGACCGGTTCCTGCACGTGATGGTCGAGGCCGAGAAGCGGCTCTACGCGCGGCGCGCCTCCGCGTTCGGGGACCCGGACCGCGTGCCGGGCGCCCGCGCCGCGGCGGAGGAGATGGCGTCCCCGGCCTTCGCGGAGCGGCTGCGGGCGGGCATCGGGGAGCGGGCAACGCCTTCGGTCACCCTCTCGGGCGCCCCCGAGGAGCACGACACGAGCCACCTCTCGGTGGTGGACGCGGAGGGAAACGCCGTCGCCCTCACCACCACGGTCAACTACTTCTTCGGCTCGTGCGTGATGGTGCCCGGGACGGGCATCCTCCTCGATGATCAGATGAACGACTTCGACCTCGCGCCCGGCGTCCCCGACGCCTACGGGCTGCGCGGGGGCGGGCCGAACGCGGTGGCGCCCGGCAAGGTGCCGCTGTCGAGCATGGCGCCGACGCTGGTGCTCGAGCCGGACGGTCGGCTCCTCATGGCGGTGGGTGCGGCGGGAGGCGGGCGCATCCCCACCGCGGTTGCCCAGGCCATCCTGCACGTGGTGGACGACGGCATGGCGCTCGACGAGGCGCTGGCGGCGCCCCGCATCCACCATCAGTGGATGCCGGACGTGGTCCAGGTGGAGCCGAACGGGCTCGATGCCGCCACCGCGCGAGCGCTGGTCGAGCGCGGGCACCTGCTCGAGTTCGGGGCCAAACGGTGGGTGAATGCGCAAGCGGTGGGCATCGCGCCCGACGGGCTCCGGCAGGCCGCGTGCGACCCGCGCTACGAGGCCATACCGGCGGTGCCGTGAGAGCCTGGAGACCGCTCCCGTGACCTCCTTCTTCGACGCCGACCTGCACCCACTCGCGCTGCGCAGGGGTGATCTCGAGGACCTCCTCTACTTCGGAGTCTCGGGCGCGCTGGCGCCTTCGGGCGATGACTCCGGGCCCGCCACCCGCGACGGCCTGCGGCGGGCGTGGGACGCGCTCGCTCGCGACTGCGTGCGCCGGATGGGCAGGGCGGGGCTGGCCGGGCGCGCCGCGGTGGGCATCCACCCGCGCCGCATCCCGTGGCGCGGGCTGGAGGCGCTGCTCCAGGAGCTGCCCGACTGGCTGGGCCTTCCGCGCGTGCTCGCGGTGGGCTCGGTGGGCCTCGACGAGGGTGGCGAGCGCGAGGAGGTGGTGTTCGTGCGCCAGCTCGAGCTCGCCCGCGAGCTGCGGTTGCCGGTGGTCGTCCACACGCCCTGGCGAACCAAGGAGCGCATCACCCGGCGGACGCTGGCGCTGCTCCGCGAGCACGAGCTCGCGCCTGGAAAGGTGCTCGTCAGCCGCGCCGACGCCCGCACGGTCCGCATGATCCGCGCCTGCGGCTACGCGGCAGGGCTGTCGCTCTCCGCGCCGGAGGGAAGCGGCTCGATCGACGAGGCGGTGCGGCTCGTCGCCTCGCTCGGCCCCGAGGGGCTCGTGCTGGGCAGCGGAGCGGGCGATGGCGCGGGCGACCTGCTCGCCCTTCCGCGAGCCGCGGGGAGGCTCGCCAAGGCGGGCCTCTCGCCCGCGGTGGTGCGGCGGGTGTGCGGGGGCAACGCGGTGAAGCTGCTGGGGGTGGAGGTCGCCAAGGGCGGCTGAGCCGAAGCACCAGCGCGCACGGGCGGACGCCATCGACGAGAGGCGAATGGGAGCGAGCAGGCGGTCTCGACGCGACCGCGCGACGCGGCCGCGGGCCCGGCCGCCAGCCCCCGGCTTCAGCCCTCCGTGGAGCGCTTCCAATGCCCCGACCTGCCGCCCTTCTTCTCGACCAGCTCGAGCGACTCGATGCGCATCCCGCGCTCGTAGCGCTTCAGCATGTCGTACACGGTGAGGCAACCAGCGGCGACGGCCGCGAGCGCCTCCATCTCCACCCCGGTCCGGTCCACCGTACGGACGGTGGCGACGATCTCGACCCCGCCCCGGCGAGGGGTGACCTCCACGTCCACGCCGGAGAGCGCGATGGGATGGCAGAGCGGCACCAGGTCGGGCGTCTTCTTGGCGGCCATGATCCCGGCGATGCGGGCGGCAGCGATCACGTCGCCCTTCTCGCTCTCGCCGCGCTTCACGATCCCCACCGTCTTCGCGCTCATGGCGACGAAGCCGCGCGCCACCGCCACGCGCTCGGTCTTCTCCTTGGAACCGACGTCGATCATCTTCATGGGGTCAATCCCAGATCTCCGTCGCGTGCTCGCCCAGGTAGTGCTCGGCATCGATGGCCGCGACGCAGCCCGAGCCGGCCGCGCTGACGGCCTGGCGATAGGTGGGGTCGGCCACGTCGCCGGCTGCGAAGACGCCGGGGACGCTGGTGACGGTGGAGGGGGACTTCACGCGCAGGTAGCCCACCTCGTTCATGTCGAGCTGTCCCTTGAACAGCCCGGTGTTGGGCTCGTGGCCGATCCCCATGAAGAGGCCGCCCACCGGCAGCTCACGCGTGGAGCCGTCCACGGTGCTCTCGAGCCGCAGGCCCGTCACCGCCTTGCCGTCCCCCAGCACCTCGACGACCCGGCTGTTCCAGGCGTAAGCGATCTTGGGATTCGCGCGCGCCTTGTCCTGCATGATCTTGGACGCCCGCAGCTCGCCGCGGCGATGGACGAGGTGCACCTTCGTGGCGAACTTGGTGAGGAAGGTCGCCTCCTCCACGGCGGTGTCGCCGCCGCCCACCACCGCCACCTCCACGCCGCGGAAGAAGAAGCCGTCGCAGGTGGCGCAGGCGGAGACGCCCTTGCCGCGGTAGGCGAGCTCGGACGGGATGTCGAGCCACTTGGCCGTGGCTCCGGTGCAGAGGATGACCGCGCGCGCCGCGTAGAGCTGGTCCTCCTGCCAGATCTGGAAGGGCGGCTTCGACAGATCCACCCGCGTGATGTCCCCCGCCACGAAGCGCGTGCCGAAGCGCTCGGCCTGCGCGCGCATCTTCTCCATCAGCTCCGGGCCCTGGATGCCCTCCGGGAACCCCGGGTAGTTCTCGACGTCGCTGGTGATGGTGAGCTGGCCGCCCGGCTGGAGCCCCTCGAAGAGCAGCGGGGAGAGGCTCGCCCGGGAGGCGTAGAGCGCCGCCGTGTAGCCGGCCGGTCCCGAGCCGATGATGACGAGCCGTTCCTTCTGAGCCATGCGTGCCTTCCCGTGCTGGAGAGGCACTCTCCTTAGCTCAGGGCCGGTGTCGTGTCAGCGGCCGCGGCCGGGCCCTCGCCGCTACGCAGCGACCGAGGACGGCTCCACGGCGGCACCCAGGATCTCCGCCGCCTCGGCGCGAAGCGTCTCGAGCCCCGCGGCGTCGAGGCGCAGGACCTTCATCGCGGCCTCGAGCAGGTGGGCGGGGTTCTCGTCGAACGCGAGCTCGCCGGGAACGCCGGAGCCGAGCGGCACTGCGCCGAGATCCATCGCGCGGACGATCTCCTCCGCCACCACCAGCGCGGCGTGCACGGGGTGCGCCCTCCCGCCCACCTCCACCTGGTGGTGATGCGAGACGAGAGCCTGGATGGGCGCGGGCAGTCCCCACAGTCGGGTCACCACGCCCGACGCGGCCTCGTGGATCTGGTCGAGCACCGGAGCGAGCGAGTCGAGCGGCAGGACCGAGCCGCGGCGGTCGTCGGACAGCGCCAGCAGGCAGGCGGCGATCCCCACGTCGTGCAGGAGCCCGCACAGGAACGCGTACTCGCTGTCGATGGAGCTGGTCCGGCAGACCGCCCGCATGACGTAGGCGGTGCTGGTGCTGTGGCGGGCCAGCCGGGCCATCGGGCCGTCGTAGCCCTTCACGCGGAACACCTTCATCTTCATCGCCGCCTCGAGGACGATCTCGCGCAGCATCTTGAGCCCGAGCCGGATGGCCGCCTGGCGCAGCGACAGGATGGGGGTGCGGGGCGAGTACACCGCGGACTGGGCGATGGAGAGCACGCGCGCCGCCAGCACGGGGTCCTTCTCGAGAACGGCCTCCACCTCCCCGAAGGTGATGTTGGGCTTCTGCGAGAGGGAGAGCATCTCGAGCGCGACCGCGGGCAGCATCGGCGGCTGATAGGTGGGGGACGCGAAGAGCCGGAGGAGCCGTACGTGGATGTCGGAGGCGTCCATGCGGGGTGCGCCGATCGAGGCGGCCGGATTTCCCATGAGCAGGCCTGGAGCGAGGCCCGTGCCACCCGTGAGCCCGCGCTGGACGGGGGCTTCGTCCCTGCAGGCACCAGGTCGCGCTGACCCGCGGGTCGGCGTAAAGAAAGACCCAAAGCGCTTTTCGCCTTACATAGCCCGGCGGTCGGGCATCGAGCCCGCCGCAACAGCGCCCCTCGAAACTGGGAGCCTCATGTCACGCATCGTCCTTGGTCTCACCCTGTGCCTCGCCGCCCTGGCTTGCCAGCAGCCCTCCACCACGCAGGCGCAAGGGAAGGGCTCCGACGAGTCGGTCGCGCGCTGGAAGGGCGGGAGCATCTCCTCAGGCGAGCTCGATGCCCTGGTGTACGACCAGCGGAAGCAGGCCCTCGACCAGCTCCTCGTGCGCAAGCTCCTCGAGCAGAAGGCCAAGGCCGAGAACACCACCAGCGAAGCCATCTGGAAGCGGGAGGTGCAGGACAAGGCGAAGCCTCCCACGGACGCGGAGATGAAGGCGTTGTACGACGAGCAGGCGAAGAAGCAGCAGCTCCCGCCGTTCGACCAGATCAAGGAGCAGATCGCGCAGTACCTGCAGCGCCCGGCGCTCCAGGCCGCCCAGACCGCCTATGTCGAGCGGCTGAAGAAGGAGATGGAGGTGCAGGTGATGCTCAAGCCGCCGCGGGTGAAGGTGGCCGCGGACGGTCCGTCGAAGGGTGCCTCGGGGGCGCCGATCACCATCGTGGAGTTCTCGGACTTCGAGTGCCCCTTCTGCGTGAAGGCGGAGGCCACCGTGAACCAGGTGATGAAGGCCTACGAGGGCAAGGTTCGCCTGGTCTACCGCGACTTCCCGCTGCCCATGCACTCCAACGCGCAGAAGGCGGCCGAGGCCGCGCGCTGCGCAGGCGACCAGGGCAAGTACTGGGAGATGCACGAGAAGCTGTTCGCCAACCAGCGCGCGCTGGCGGTGGACGCGCTGAAGGGTTACGCCAAGGAGCTGAAGGTGGACCAGGCCAAGTTCGACAAGTGCCTCGACTCCGGCGAGAAGGCCAAGGGAATCGAGGTCGACCGTAAGGCGGGCGAACAGGCCGGCGTCACGGGCACCCCGGCGTTCTTCATCAACGGGCTCTTCCTCAACGGCGCGCAGCCCTTCGAGGAGTTCAAGAGCGCGATCGACGGCGAGCTCGCCGCGCAGGGGGAAGGACTGGGCGCGTACGATCACGAGGGCATCGGAGCCATCTCCGAGCGGCGGAAGACACGCCCGGTGAAGGTGGGCGCCGTGCAGGTGGGAGGCGGCGCGCCGATCGCGGTGCAGTCGATGACCACCACCGACACGCGCGATCCCGCGGCCACGCTGGGGCAGATTCGCGCCCTCGCCGAGGCAGGCGCGGACATCGTGCGCGTCGCGGTGCCCGACGCCGAGGCCGCGGCGGCGCTCCCCGCCATCGTGCGCGAGACGCCGGTGCCCCTCGTCGCCGACATCCACTTCGATTACCGGCTCGCGCTCTCCGCGCTCTCGGCCGGCATCCACTGCATCCGGCTCAACCCGGGAAACATCGGCTCCCGCGAGCGCGTGCGCGAGGTGGTGCGCGCCGCGCGGGAGCGGAACGTCCCCATCCGCATCGGGGTGAACGCCGGGTCGCTGGAGGAGGACATCGTCGCGAAGCACGGCTGGCCCACGCCGGAGGGAATGGTGGAGAGCGCCGCCCGGCACATCCAGTTCCTGGAGGACGAGGGCTACCGGGAGATCAAGGTCTCGCTGAAGGCGCACGACATCGCGATGACGGTGAAGGCGAACCGGCTCTTCGCCCAGCGCTTCGAGTACCCGCTTCACCTGGGCATCACCGAGGCGGGAACGCTGCTCTCGGGCGCGGTCAAGAGCTCCGCCGGGCTCGGCATCCTCCTCAACGACGGAATAGGCGACACCATCCGCATCTCGCTCGCCGCCGATCCGCTGGAGGAGGTGAAGGTCGCGCGCACGCTCCTCAAGGCGCTCGGCCTCAAGTTCGGGGGCGCGACGCTCACCGCCTGTCCCACCTGCGGCCGCTGCTCGGTCGGCATGATCCCCATCGCCGAGCGGGTGGAGAGCCGCCTCTCGCTCCTGAAAGGTGCGGTGAACGTGGCCGTGATGGGCTGCGAGGTGAACGGTCCCGGCGAGGCCTCCGCCGCCGACGTCGGCATCGCCTATGGCCACAAGGGCGTGGGCCTCCTCTTCAAGGACGGCAAGATCGTGAAGCGCATGAAGGCCGAGGAGCTGGAGGACGCGCTGGTGGAGGAGGCGATCAAGCTGTCGGAGGAGAGGGCGAGGGCGGCGGGGAAGTAGCGGGGTGCGGTTGGCCTCCCTGATCCTCACAGCAGTCGGGGATCGAAATGGAACGGCCTCGGGTCTCCGTAACGGAGTTGCTTCGCGTCAGGATGTGCTGGGCTGATGAGCACGTTCGTCTCCTCGGGCACGACGGCCGAAGGAACGAGAAGAACGGCCGTGCGGCCGTCGCGAAGCCACTCGTGTCCCAGAGTCTGCAGCGCCGCCGGCGGCGGGCTGTGTCGCCAGTTCCGTGGAAGGTCGGTCGCGCGGATGGTCAGCACCGGCAGCCCGTCCGGCCACGTGGCGGGGCAGGCGACCAGCGGGGCCTCCGAAAGACGCCGGACGTCCGCGTGGACGAGCATCTCCAGCGCAGCAAGCGACAGCGTCGAGCTCGCGTGAGCGATCGAGAGACCCTTCGGGCTCCACCGACCTCCGTGGAGGCGCGCACCCTCTCCCGAGTACGCATCCTCGCCGGTCGGCGCGTGCTGCGCCCAGCAGAGACGCCACCCTTTCCAGCTCACCCGATGACGCCGTGCGCGAGCCGTCCGAGCTCGTCCAAAACGGCCTCGAAGCCATCCGCCGTGTCGAGGAGCGTGACCGGCACGGCGCCGCCCAGGCCGCGGCACGGCTCGAGCAACCAGGCACGGCCGTTCTCGTCCCCGAGGAGGGCCTGGGAACGCGCGAGCGCCCGGGCCACGCGAAGGCTTCGCTCGCTCTCCTCCGGGGTGAGGCGCTCTCGTTTCTCGATCCGCCGGTGTACCGTGCGGGATGGAAGGCGCAGGCTCTTCGAGAGCTCGTTGACGGAGACTCCGAGTCGGCCTGCGGTCAGCTCCAGCGCGCGCGAGGGTAAGCCCTCCCGGATGATCGAGGTCCAGGCGGGGCCAGCAGGCTGGCTTCCCGGCGTCGAGCCCCGCGGGCGCACCACGCTCTTGCCGCCCAGGATGGCGAGGACCCTTGCAGCGTCGGCTCCGGTCATATGGCGATCATAGCTCGCCACGTGGCCGGGTGCCAGGGAGGGCCTCTCAGGCGGTGGGCGGGCTGCCGCTCGGGTCCACGGCAAAGACCGGTCGGCGAGGCGGAAGGCCGGTCCCGGCGCCGCCCGCCGCCTTTCATCTTCAGCCTGGAAGGGCTCGGGCTATAACCGCCGGATGCACGTCTCCCGCTTCTCCAAGCTCTTCATCCCGACGCTCAAGGAGGCTCCTGCCGACGCGCAGGTGGCCTCGCACCGGCTCCTCGTCCGCGGCGGCTTCATCCGGCAGCTCGGCGCGGGAATCTACGACATGCTGCCGCTCGCGAAGCGCACCCTCGCGAAGATCGAGGGGATCATCCGCGAGGAGATGGACGCCGTCGGCGGCCAGGAGTTCTACCTGCCTGCCCTTCACCCGGCCGAGATCTGGAAGGAGTCGGGACGCTGGGAGGTCATGGGCGACAACATGTTCCGGCTGAAGGACCGGAAGGGCGGCGACTACGGGCTCGGCATGACGCACGAGGAGGTCTTCACGGCCCTGGCCCGCGCCGAGCTGCGCAGCTACCGGCAGCTGCCACAGGTTTGGTACCAGATCCAGACCAAGTTCCGGGACGAGCCGCGGCCGAAATCCGGGCTCCTGAGGGTCCGGCAGTTCACCATGAAGGACGCGTACACCTTCGACGTGGACGCGGCGGGGCTGGACAGGAGCTACGAGGACCAGCGGCAGGCCTACGAGCGCATCTTCACCCGCTGCGGGCTCGACTTCGTGGCGGTGCAGGCGCACTCCGGGGCGATGGGGGGCTCCGGGTCGCAGGAATTCATGGTGCGCACCGACGCGGGCGAGGACCTCGTCGCCGCCTGTCCGAAGTGCCGCTATGCCGCGAATACCGAGACCGCCACCTCGCGCCTCCCGGTGGAGGAGGATGGCCCAGGGCGCGACGCGCCGGAGCGGTTCGCCACGCCGGGCGTCCTCACCATCGATGCGCTCGCGAGGCCTCCCCACGGGGTCGCGCCGCGACGCCAGCTCAAGACGCTCGTCTACCTCGCGGACGAGCAGCCGGTGATCGCCGTGGTGCGGGGCGATCAGGAGCTCAACGAGGCGAAGCTTCAGACGGCGACTGGCGCCATCGCGGTGCGGCCGGCGCGTCCCGAGGAGATCCCACCGCTCATGGGCGCGCGGGCGGGCTCGCTCGGCGCCGCCGGCTTCACCAGGGCGCCGGTCCTCGTGGATCCATCCCTCGCCGAGCGGCGCGACATGGTGACCGGCGCGAACGAGGACGGGTTCCACCTGCGCGGCGTCGACGTCCGGCGCGATCTGCTGGGGCACGGCAAGCTCGTCGAGCTGCGCACGGTGGCCGCGGGCGAGGGCTGCCCCCGCTGCGACGGCGCGCTCGACGTCTTCAAGGCCCTCGAGGTGGGCCACATCTTCAAGCTCGGCACCAAGTACTCCGACTCGATGCGCGCCTCGGTGCTCCTCGCCGACGGCTCGGAGCGGCCTATCGTGATGGGCAGCTACGGCATCGGAGTGGAGCGCATCATGGCCGCGGCCATCGAGCTGCACCACGACGACAACGGCATCGTCTGGCCGCTCGCCATCGCGCCCTATCGCGCCACCGTGCTCACGCTGGGGAAGGAACCGGAGCTTGCGAAAGTGGCCGAGGAGGCGGTGGCAGCCCTCACCGCGGCCGGGCTCGACGTGCTCTACGACGACCGCGACGAGCGGGCGGGCGTGAAGTTCAAGGACGCCGACCTGCTGGGCATCCCGGTGCGGGTGGCGGTGGGCAAGAAGGGGCTCGCCGAGGGAAAAGTGGAGTGGAAGCTGCGCGGGACGAAGGACGTCGAGCTCGTCCCGGCTGGCGAGCTGCGGGCCAAGGCCGCGGCGCTGCTGGCAGCGGCCGGGCTCGAGGCGGGGTCGTGACCGGGTCGAAGCGCCTCTGCGCGGCGCTCGACTTCCCGTCCTGGGCGGCGGCGGAGCCCTTCGCGAGGGCGGTCGCGCCTGCCGTCGGCATGCTCAAGGTCGGGCTGGAGCTCTTCGCGGCCGAGGGGCCCGAGGCGGTCCGGCGGGCGGCGGGGCTGGGGCGGCCGGTCTTCCTCGACCTCAAGCTGCACGACATTCCCAACACCGTGGAGGGGGCGGCTCGCTCGGCGGCGGCGTCAGGGGCTTCGCTCCTCACCGTCCACGCGGGCGGCGGCTCGGCCATGATCCGCGCGGCGGTGCGCGGTGCGGGACCGGGGGTGCGCGTGCTCGCCGTCACCGTGCTCACCAGCCTCGACGACGAGGCGCTCGCGGAGGTGGGCCTGATGGGGCCCGCGCGCGGGGCGGTGCTCCGGCTGGCGAGGCTCGCCGCCGGAGCCGGAGTGGCAGGGATCGTCTGCTCGCCGCTCGAGGTCGCGGCCGTGCGGGAGGCGGTGGGCCCCGGGGCGCTCTTGGTCGTGCCTGGCATCCGCGCTGCTGGGCAGGCGCGGGGGGATCAGGTGCGGGTGGCCACGGCGGCGGACGCGGTGCGGGCGGGCGCGGACGTGCTCGTGGTGGGGAGGCCGCTGCGCGACGCGGCAGATCCGGCGGCGGCGGCGCGTGCGCTGGCGGAGGGGCTGTGAGGCGAGCGGCGGCGGTCCTGTCGCTGCTGGTGGCTTGTGCGGGTGCGGGTGGGAGCGGGGCGTCCGGCGCGAGCGCGACGGCGACTCCGACCGCGACCTATTCCGCTCCCCCTTCGACTCCGGCGCTTCGCGCCTACGCTCAGGGTGAGCGGGGAGGAGAGACCGCGACCGGGAACGCGAACGCGAATTCGACAGCGAACGCGAATGCGAACGCGGCCCCGACCCCGGACAATTCCGTTCGTGCTGAGCGTAGGCCGGCTCCGCCGGCCGGAGTCGAAGCACGGCCGAGCGAACCCCTCTCACCCCCGACCACCGTCCAGCAGCGCTTCCCGGAGCTGGTCGCCGCCGCGGAGAAGGCGGTCGGCACCCGCTTCCGCGTGCCGCTCCCGGTTCAGGAGCTCGACGCCGCCGCGCTGCGAGCCCTTGCCGAGGCCGAGGTCCGCTCCGTCCCTGCCGCGAGCTGGGCCGAGCTGGGGCGGGTGCTCGCCGCGGTGGGCGCGCTGGCATCGAGGGACGATCTCACCGCGGCGGCCGTGGAGGTGCGCGCGGCACAGACGGTGGCTCGGCTCGACGCCGCTGGCCACGCGCTGCTCCTCGGCCCAGGCGCGCTCGACGCGCAGCGCAAGCTCCAGCCCGCCGCCTCACCGGTGGTGCTGGGCATGCTGGTGCGGGCGCTCGCCGCGCAGAGCGGCGCTGCGCCTCCGCCCGCTCCGGACGGCGACGACGCGCGCGAAGCCGCGCTGCTGCTCTCCGAGGGCGACGCCACCCTGGCGGTGCTGCGAGCGGGTGAAGCGCCGGTCACCTCTGCGGCGCTCCCCGGGCTGATGGAGCGCTTTCGGGCGTCCGGGCAGGGCGGGCTGGAGAAGGTCCCGCCCTTCGTCCGCGAGCTCCTGGTGGCGAGGTTCACCGACGGAGCGCTGCTGGCAGACGCCCTCGATCGCAGCGGAGGTCGCGCGCTCGTCACCCGCGCGCTCGCGGCCCCGCCCGCCACCTCGGAGGGGTCACTTCACCCCGAGAAATACCTCTCCGGCGAGCGGCCGGCGCGCCTGGCACTTCCCGCGGACGATTCGATCCTGCGCTCGCGCGGCTATGCCCGCGTCGCCGAGCGCACCCTGGGAGAGCTCGCCATCCGGAGCTGGGCGGGGCTCTGGCTGGGCCCTCAGGGTGGCGCGCGGGCGGGCGCCGGATGGGACGGCGATCGCGCGGCGGTGTACGGAAAGGCGGGCGCGCCCGACGTGCTCCTGTGGGCCGCTGCTTCCGACGTGGAGGCCGACGCGGAGAACCTCCAGGGCGCGCTCTGGGCGATCGAGGGCCGGAGGGCGCCTGCCCGGCGCTCCGGCGATTGCCGCGTGTACGAGCGCGGAGAGCTGGCGGACGCGGTGTGCCGGAAGGGCAGGGTGACGGGTCTCGTCCGAGACGCGCCCGCCGACGTTGCGGTGTTCCTGGCGGGCGAGCTCGCGAGCGTGAAGCCGGAAGAGGCTCCACCGGCTCCGGCGCTCCCCGGCGCCCGCTTCGTCCCGGCGAGCGGTGGCGTCGTCGCCACCTCCCGCGGGCGCGAGGAGGGCCGGCGCTACGTCCACCCGGAGCTCGCCTACGCGCTCACCCGTCCCGCCGCGCCGCCGCTGCGCTTCGTGCCCGGCCCCACCTCCACGGGCTCCGAGGTCACGCCGGTGATCCTCGAGCCTCCCGAGGGCGGCGCGCGCCTGCGCGTGTCGGTGACGCCGGTGGAGGCGAACGGGGTCGAGCTCGCGGCGCGGGTCTCGCGCGGGCTCGCCTCCGGCCTGGCTCGCGGGCAGATGGCGCCCGCCTCCCAGGTGCGCCGCGCGGACGGGCGCGAGTCGTGGGTGTCGCGCTTCTCCGGCCAGGGGGCGTCCGGAAGCGTGCTGGTGGTCGCGGGCGACGGCCGCACCTACGTGCTGGTGGCAACCTGGAGCGAGCGCACGCCCCAGCCCACCGTGGACGCGCTCGCGGCGGCGCAGCGCAGCCTCGAGGTGCTGCCCGCCGGGCGGTGACCGGGGCCGTGCGCGCGCGCCTGAAGAAGCTCTCCAGCGACGAGGTGCCCGACCTCCGCGGCTTCGCGCCCGCCGACCCCGACGACTTCGCGGTCTCGCTGGTGCTGGAGGTGGGCGTGCTCGGTCAGCGCGGTCGCGAGCGCTTCCGCCTCTTCGCGGTGACCCCCGGCTGGCTCAGGCGTCGCCACGGCAAGGACGGCGCGGCGCTCGGGCGCGGCCTCCTGGTGGTGTTCGGCTGGAGCTACGAGCGCATCCACGCCTTCTTGGCCCGGCGGGTGGAGGCCTGCAGCGGCGAGACCTGGCCCGAGGTGGCGCGCAAGGTGTCAGCCATCGCCGACTGGGAGGGCGACGACGAGAACGTGGTCGGGCTGCGGTGAGCCCGGGCTGAAAAGATCAGGTCGAGGCGCCTGTCGGCCCGTCCTCGCCCAGAGGGTTCTTCCAGCGAAGCCCAGGGAAGCGCGCGAAGTCGCCGTCGGTGGAGCACAGCAGGAGGCCGTGCTCCATGGCGAGGGCGGCGAGATGCGCGTCGGGCACATGGTTGGCGCGCATGCCCGGCGCCCGGAGCAGCGGTTCGAGCGCTGCCGCATGGCGCTCGGTCGGCTGCGGTACCCACACCGCCGGAACGGCGAGCCACTTCTCGACGAGGCTCCACGCCCGCACGATGGAGAGGGGCTTCTCGAAGATCCGGGGATTCGAGACGAGACGCACGAAGGCCAGCAAGCTCTCCCAGGGCAGGCCGACGCGAGCCGTCCCGGCGAGCTGCCCGTCTAGCCAAGCGCGCGCCCGTTCGTGCTGGGAGAGCCGCGCCACGTGCGCGTAGACGAGGATGTTCACGTCCACCAGGATCACTTGAAGCTGTCGCCTTCCGCGATGGCGAGAACTTCCGCGGCATCGTCCAGGTCGGGGAAGGAGCACCTTCCCAGATCGACGCTCGGGGTGCGAAACGGTGGCGGGGGGACGCCAGGCGCATCCAGGAGCACCAGGCCTCGGCGAAGCGCCTCGTTCACCGCCTCCTTCAGGCCCAGACGCTTGCGCTTTCGCACGCGCTCCAGCAGCGCGGTCACGTCGTCGTCCAGGCTCAGGGTGGTGCGCATCATCACAGCATAACGCAGCTGATGTCTCGATGCTACCGCCCCGGCTTCCTCAGCAGCACGTAGATGGCTCCCGCGCCGCCGTCCACCGGCCTCGCCGTCGCGAACGCGAGCACGTGCTTGCCGAACCGGCCCGTCGCGAACCAGGTCTTGATGGCCTCCTTCAGCACCGGCACCTGATCCTTCGAGTGCATGCCGCGGCCGTGCACCACGAGGACGCAGCGCTTCCCCCCTCGCCGGGCGCCGCGCAGGAAGTCCTCCACCGCGCCCTTCGCCTCGTCGCGCGTCATCCCGTGCAGGTCGAGATGCGCCTGCACCGCGAGCTCGCCCTTGCGGAGCCGGCGCACGACGCCGGCGTCGAGGCCGGGCACGCGCCCCTCGATGAACTCGTCGGAGTCGGAGAGGTCGAAAGGCGCCTCCCCGGAGACGAGCGCCTCCAGCTCCTTCAGCGCGTCGAGGTCCGGATGCCAGAACGGCTCCTGCGGCCGCATCGGCGGGGGCTTCACGGCGAGGCCGGCGCCCGGGGCGAGTCGCTCCACTCCGGCGATCGCCTCGCCCCAGAGCTCGGTCTCGCTTCGCTCGCGCGGCGGTGACGGAGGTGGTGGCGGCGGAGGCGGCGCGCGCCGCTGCGGCTCGGGCGGTTTTCCCGGCGCGAAGCGCTCCTTCAGCCCGGCGAAGGGCGCATGGAAGGGCCTGTCCTGCTTCTTCGCCACGGGAGAACTATAAGCCTCGCCCGAGCCGCGGACCGGCGGCCATGGACGGAGGATCTCCTTCTGGGCACGGACGCCATCGTCGCCGTCGAGAACGTCACCAAGGTGTACCTGCTCGGCACCACGGAGGTGCCGGCCCTGCGCGGCGTGTCGCTCGCGATCCACCGCGGCGAGTTCCTCTCCATCGCCGGACCGTCGGGCAGCGGCAAGACGACGCTCCTCAACCTGGTGGGCTGCGTCGACACGCCCACCTCCGGGCGCGTGATCGTCGACGGCACGGACACGAAGGAGCTCCCCGAGCGCGCCCTCACCAACCTTCGCCTGCACCGCATCGGCTTCATCTTCCAGACCTTCAACCTGGTGCAGGTGCTCTCCGTCTTCCAGAACGTGGAGCTCCCGCTCCTGCTCCAGGGCGGGCTGTCGAAGCGCGCGCGCGCCGAGCGGGTGGGCGGGCTGCTGGAAGCGGTGGGCCTCGGCAGCCACGCGCACCATCGGCCGAGCGAGCTGTCCGGCGGCCAGCGGCAGCGGGTGGCGGTGGCGCGGGCGCTGGTGGGAAAGCCGGCCCTGGTGCTCGCGGACGAGCCCACCGCGAACCTCGATTCGGCCACGGGCGAGACCATCATCGACCTCATGAAGGACATGAACGGACGCGACGGGACCACGTTCATCTTTTCGACCCACGATCCCAAGGTCATGGCGCACGCGACCTCCATCGTCCGCATCGCCGACGGCCGCGTCGCCGGCCGGGAGGACGCTG
>JBBQEB010000066.1:0-19305 GCA_038320275.1 Myxococcales bacterium
CCCGAGCTTTGTCAAAGGCGAGCCGCTCCAGCGCGGGGCGCAGCGCCCTGAAGGCCGCGCCGCGGTGCGAGAGCCGGTCCTTCTCCGCGGGCTCGAGCTCCGCCATGGTGCGCGCAGGCGTGACGCCGTCCGGCAGGAACAGCGGGTCGTAGCCGAACCCACCCGAACCGCGGCGCGTCTGGGCGACGCTGCCGCGGCAGGTCCCCTCGACCGCGGTGGCGATCGAGCCGTCCGGGCGCGCCAGTGCCAGCACGGCCACGTACGCGCCGCCGCGCCCGCCCTCCCCCACGCTCTCCAGGGACCGCAGGAGCTTGTCGTTGTTCGCCTCGTCGCGGGCGGCGCGAGAGAGCTCCACTCCCAGCTCGCGTGCGGCCACCTCGGGGAGCGTACAGGCAGGGCTCGCGAGGCTGGCGCCTCCACCCATCTCGGACCAGCGCGCCGAGTGGACCCCGGGGGCACCGCCCAGCGCGTCCACGCACAGCCCGGAGTCGTCCGCGACCGCGTGGAGGCCCGCGACGCGCGCGAAGGCGGACGCCTTCTTCTCGGCGTTCTCCCGGAAGGTGGCTCCGTCCTCCACCACCTCCGGAAGCGGCCAGCCCAGATCCTCGGGCCCGACGACCTCCACCTGCAGACCCGAGACCATCCGCCGGAGCTCGCGCAGCTTGCCGGGGTTCGTCGAGCCGAAGAAGAGCTTCATCGTTCAGCCCCGGATCGCGAGCGCCCGCTCCTGCGCCGCGTGCAGCGCAGCGATCCCAGCCAGCGCGGCGTCGAGCATCCGGTCGAGCTGCTCGCGGCCGAAGGCCTTTCCTTCCGCGGTGCCCTGCACCTCCACCAGGTCGCCACCCGCCGTCGCGACAACGTTCATGTCCACGTCGGCGGTGGAGTCCTCCGCGTAGTCGAGGTCGAGGAGCACCTCGCCCCGGAGCACGCCCACCGAGATCGCGGCCACCGGCCGCTTCACCGGCTGGGCGGACACGCCCTTCCGGCCCTTGAGAGAGCGGATGGCGAGCGACATGGCCACGAAGCCGCCGGTGATGGCCGCGGTGCGCGTGCCGCCGTCCGCCTGGATGACGTCGCAGTCCACCGTCACGGTGCGCTGGCCGAGCTCCCGCAGGTCGACCGAGGCGCGCAGCGCTCGGCCCACCAGGCGCTGGATCTCGAGCGTGCGGCCGCCCTGCTTCCCCTTCGCCGCCTCGCGGGCCATGCGCTCGTGGGTGGAGCGCGGCAGCATCCCGTACTCCGACGTGATCCAGCCCGCTCCGGTGCCCAGGACGTGCGGGGGGACGCGATCCTCCACCGAGGCCGTGCACAGGACGTGCGTGTCGCCGAAGCGCGCCAGGCAGGAACCTTCCGCGTGCTTCGAGACGCCCGCCTCCAGCGCGATGGGCCTGAGGTCGAGCGCTCCGCGTCCGTTCGTTCGCATCGCCCAAGCCTAGCGTGCGCCCGACCGCCATGCCGCCACTCCGTCCGCCACCGCGCGCGCCACCTGCTCCTGGTATGCGGCGCTCGCGAGCTTGCGTGCCTCGGAGGGGGAGGAGAGGAAGCCGACCTCCACGAGCACCGCCGGCATGCGCGCCCCGGCCAGCACGTAGAAGGGTGCCTGCTTGACCCCGCGGTCCTCCGCGCCGAGGCTCCCCACCAGGCTATCGTGGATCGCGTAGGCGAGGCGCGAGCTTTCCTGAAGCGCGTCCGTGTCGGCGAGGTCCTGCAGGATGCCGGACACGGCGTCCCGGGGGTCGGGCCCGCTCTCGCCCGCCAGCCGATCGGCGTTCTCGCGTGCCGCCACCGCGGTAGCGGAGGCGTCGCTCGCGTCGGCGGAGAGGAAGTAGGTCTCCACCCCGCGGGCGCGCGCCGGGCCGGGCATGGCGTTGAGGTGGATCGAGATGAAGAGGTCCGCGTGAGCGGCGTTGGCGCGGGCAGCCCGGGCAGCAAGCGCGACCCCCTCGTCGCCGCGGCGGGTGAGGAGGACGCGGGCGCGCTGGCGGGTGAGGCGCCCGGCGATCCTGCGCGCGATCTGGAGCGCCAGATCCTTCTCGCGCATGCCCCCCGCGCCCACCGCGCCGTCCTTGTCGCCACCGTGCCCGGGGTCGAGCACGACGGTGAATGCTGGCTCGTTCCCCCGCGCCGGCGTCGCTGCCGCCGTTCCCAGAAACCTCGGCCCTGGCAGGAGGAGGAGCGCGACGGCCGCGAGCGCCCGGAGCGGCGCCCTCACCCTGCCACGACCTCGATGCGCGCCGCGCCGGCCTCCACTACCTCGCCCACCCTCACCGCACGCACCCCCCTCGACGCGAGCGCGGCCTGGAGCTCCTCGGCGCGATCGGCGGGGACAGCGGCGAGCAGCCCTCCGTTGGTCTGGGCGTCGGCGAGCACGAAACGGGTGGCCTGGTCCACCCCGGGATCGTAGCGCACGTGCGGCGCCACCCAGGCGAGGTTCGCCCTCGAACCGCCCGGAACCACGTCGTCGAGGGCCAGCGCGTGCACGCCCTCCAGCACCGGCACCGCCGCGGCGTGGAGACGCAGCGTGACGCCGGAGCCTTCCGCCATCTCGAGGGCATGGCCGAGCAGGCCGAAGCCGGTCACGTCGGTGAGGGCGTGGACGGCGCCGCTGGCGGCCAGCACCTCCCCGGCGGCGCGGTTGAGCGCGCTCATCACGGCCACCACGCGGTCCACGAGCTCCGGCGACGCGGTGCCCCGCTTGATCGCCGTGGTCGCGATCCCGGAGCCGAGGGGCTTCGTGAGGAGGAGCGCGTCGCCAGGCCGCGCGCCCACGTTCCGGAGCACCTTCAGGGGATGGACGATGCCGGTGACGGCCAGGCCGTACTTGGGCTCGGGGTCGTCGATGCTGTGCCCGCCCAGGATGGGCGCGCCCACCTCGGCGGCCACCTCGGCGCCCCCCCGCAGGATCTCGCCCAGCACGTCCATCGAGAGCTTGCCCACCGGGAAGGCCACCAGGTTGAGCGCGAAGAGCGGCCGCGCGCCCATGGCCCAGATGTCGGAGAACGCGTTGGCAGCCGCGATGCGGCCGAACAGGAACGGGTCGTCGACCACGGGCGTGAAGAAGTCCACCGTCTCGACGATCGCCTGCTCCTCCGAGAGCTGATAGACGGCGGCGTCGTCGCGCGTGTCGTGTCCGACGAGCACGCGCGGGTCGGGCGCATGGGGTGGAAGGCGGCGCAGAACCTGCGCCAGATCCGCCGGGCGGATCTTGCAGGCTCAACCGGCCCCATGGCTGAAGGTGGTCAGCCGCACCTGGTCTGAGCCGGACATGCCCGGGGAGGTAGCCGCCGCCGGGCGCCGCGGCAAGCGACCCGGAGCTCGGCGGCCAACTGTCCGACGAGGAGCGACGCGGGGCCGGTCAGCCGCCCTGCGCCGGCGTGGCCGCGGCCAGCTTGAGATATCGCTCTGCGCTGCGGTTGCCGGGCGAGAGCTCGAGCACCGCGTTCCACTGCGCGATGGCCTCTTCGGCCCGGCCGGCGGCGAGCAGCGAGAGGCCCAGCGAGATCCGCGCCGGGAGGAAGCCGGGATTCCTCCGCACGATCTCCTCGAACTCCGCGATGGCGCCCTCGCGGTCGCCGGCGTCGCGGTGCGCGCCCGCGAGCTTTGCCCGGATGTCGACGAAGGTCGGGCAGAGCTGGAGCGCGCGCTGGTACTCGCGAATCGCCTCGACGTATCTCCCCGCGGCGAGCCAGACGTCGGCCACGTCGGAGTACATGTTGGCGAGCTTCCCCTGCACGGAGCGGTCGAGCTCGCCGGGAGCGGCGCGCGCGCCTCCGAGCGCCTGGCGATACACCTCGCGGGCCTCGTCGTACTTGCCGGTGTCGTTGTAGATGATGGCCAGGTTCAACGCTGCGTCGGTGTACGCCGGATTGAGGCGCAGCGCGGCCTCGAGCGCCCGCTGCGCTTTCGCGTACTGTCCCCCGTCGTGATAGATGACGCCGAGCATGTTGTAGACGTCGGCGAAGGACTGGTTCTGCTCGACCACCTGCGTGAGCTGCTCCTCCGCTCGCGCGTACTCGCGGCGCAGGTAGAAGGCTCGCCCCAGCGTGAGCGCCTGCTTGAGGTTCTCGTCCAGCTCGGTCATGCCGGGAAGTGTACCTCAGCCCGAGAGGGATGGACTGCTCGGCCCGGCTGCGGGCGGTCTCCGCTCTCAGGCCCCGCTGGCAAACACCCAGCGCTCACTCTCCCGGACGAGCTTCGACACCCGGCGCTCCCGGACCGGCGGGGCGCTTCCTCTTCTGACCTCGACGTCCTCTCCCACCTCCGCCCCGTCCCGCTCCACGCGCACCTGCCACCCGAGCACGCGTGCCCGCGCGGGGCTCGCGCTCTCCGCGCGCAGCCGCGCGACCGCAGCTTCCCGGCCCTCCGGACCGCCCGCGTAGCCCGACCCCAGGAGGCGCTCGAAGGCAGCCGCGTCCCCACGCTGTCGCGCGTCGTGCCGGCGGAAGAGTGGCAGGAGCACGCCGCGGAGCCGGTCGAACTGGTCGCCCTCGCCGCACCAGCCCGCGATCGCGCACCGCTTCATGTGGAAGCGCTCGCGGCCCACGTAGGCGAGGCTCGCCTGCTGGTCGCGCCAGACCACCCGCCCTTCCGCCTCCAGCATGGCGACCACGGTGGCGCGCGCGCCTTCCACGACAGGCGACACGTCGGAGAAATGCACCGGCACGAGCTCCACCGTGCCGCCCCCCTTGAAGCCATAGACGTCGTCGAGCTGGGCGCGATCCTGCCGGTCCAGGGCCTCGCGCACCTGCGTCTCGGGGCTCCGCAGGGACGGCGCGCAGGATGCGAGGCGGCCCCCGAAGGCCCAGACGAGGAACAGCGCCGCGAGCGCCATGCCGCCGGGGACGAGGTACGGAGCCCCGGCTCGGTGAGAGCGGTCGGCCTTTCCGCCCGCGCCGATGCGCGAGAGGTCGCCCTGCGAGGTGCGCGTGCGGCCCCGCTCGCCGAACCTACCGGAGCGAGGCAAGGAGCTTCTCGGCGGCCGCGCGCCGCGCGTCCTGCGGGTGCTTCACGAGGAGTTGCTGGAGCGCCTGCTGCGCGCGGTAGCGCTCGTCCATCTTCAGATAGGCCTGCGCGAGCCCGTACAGTGCGGCGGGCTCCTGACGCGAGCCCGGGTAGTCCCGCACGAGCCCCTCCAGCCGGGACGCCGCACCGGCCCAGTGCCCGCGCTTGGCGTAGAAGTCGGCTGCATACCACTCGTGCTCCGCGAGCTGTCCGCGGGCCGACGCCAGAGCCTTCTCCGCTTCCGGCCGGTGCTTCGACTGCGGGTAGTTCTTGACGAACTCGGCGAGCGCCTTCGCGGCCTCGCGCACCTGCGTCAGATCCTTCTCGTATCCGGGAGGAAAGAGGAAGAAGTCGCTGGGCGCGTCCTTCCAGCGCGAGAGGCCGACCCGGTAGGCGGCGTAGTCGGCCTGCTCGTGGTTCGGGTGGAGCCGGACGAATTGCGCGTACGCGTCCGCCGCCTCCGTGAGCCGGTCCTGCTCGAACTTCACGTCGGCGAGCCGCAGGTCGGAGAGGGCGGAGTACTTGGAGAACGGGTACTTCGTCCGCACGTGCTCGAAGAACCTGGTGGCTTCGGGAAAGTTGCGGGCCTTCAGCTCCACGTTCCCGGACAGGAAGTCCTCTTCGGCGCTCTTCCCATACCTGGCGTCCCCTCCGGTGAGAGAGCCACGGCTCGTCGAGCAGGCGGCGAGAAGCAGGGAGAGAGCGGCGAAGCGGCGGAGCATGGGCGGAGCGGGAGGATAGTCCAAACCGCGGCGGGACGCAGCAGGCGCGAAGGATCGACCGCGACCGCGACCTTCACTGTGACCTCGACCACGACTGCGACCGCGATCCCCGACCTCGACTGCGACCTCGACCTCGAAGGAGACCGCGGCCGCTTCCTCGGCTCACTCCTCGAGCTCCTCCATCCGCCCGACCACCCTCGCGACCACCTCTCCTCCGAACCCCCTCACAAGGAGGAAGCGCGAGAGCCTGGCTCGCCCCTTCGCGTCGCTGGGCAGCTTCCCGCCGCGCAGCTTCTTCGCCAGCGCGACACGGCAGAGGGTCACCTCGGCCGGCTCGCGCTCGCCCCGGCGCGGGACCTCGGCGGCGCGCTCCTCGAGCGCGGCGATCACTGCCTGAGCCGCTGCCGCGCTGGGGATACCCTCCGACACCAGCCGCCGCTCCGCCGCGCGAGGGCCAGCCCTCCCCCCGTCGAGCAGCGCCCTCGCCCTCGCCCGGGCATAGGCGACGTCGTCGAGGTAACCCAGCCGCCCCGCCCAGCGCAGCACCTCCTCCGCCTCGGCCTCGAAGCCGGCGCGGACGAGGCGGGCGCGGAGCTGCACCTCGGTCCGCGCATGGAACGCGAGCACCCGCAGGGCGAGGGCGCGCGCACGCTCGAGCGGCGACTCCTCGGTGGAGGGACTGGCCGATCCCGCGTTTCGCGTCGCGCGCCGCGGCACGGTCAGAAGCGCTCGATCTGGAACTCGTCCTCGGGCGCGGGCCGTGCGGGCGCAGGCGCCGCGACCACCGCCGGGGCTTGCCTGCTGGAAGCTTCTCGCGCAGCGCCCGGCTTCTCGAACCCGTCCCACCGCGCGTCACTGGTGCCCGACACACCGGAGACGCGCAGCGCGAAGTCGTCCGGGTTGGTGGCCTGGCGCAGCGCCTCCTCGTAGGTGACCCAGCCGGCGCGCAGCAGGCTCATGAGGCTCTGGTCGAACGTCTGCATGCCGTAGGTGGTATGTCCCTGCGCGATGGCCTCGGGGATGAGCTTGGTTCGATCCTTGTCCTCGATGAGCTCCCGCACCCGCGCCGTGACGAGCATCACCTCGGTGGCCGGCACGCGGCCCTTGCCATCCGCTCGCGGGACCAGCCGCTGCGACACCACCCCGCGGAGCACCGACCCGAGCTGCACCCGCACCTGCTTCTGCTGGTAGGGAGGAAAGGCCGAAATGATCCGGTTGATCGTCTCGGTGGCGTCGAGCGTGTGAAGCGTCGAGAGCACGAGGTGACCCGTCTCCGCCGCGGTGAGCGCGGTCTCGATGGTCTCGAGGTCGCGCATCTCGCCCACCAGGATCACGTCGGGGTCCTGGCGAAGCGCGCTCTTCAGCGCCTGCCCGAAGCTCATCGTGTCGACGCCCACCTCGCGCTGGTTCACCAGGGACCGCTTGTCGCGGATGAGGAACTCGATGGGATCCTCGATGGTGATGATGTGGCGCGTCTCGTGCGTGTTCACGTGGTCGATCATCGCCGCCAGCGGGGTCGACTTGCCCGACCCGGTGGTGCCGGTGACGAGCATGAGGCCGCGCTGCTCGGAGGCGAGCTCCTCGACCACCTTGGGCAGCATGAGCCCCTCGATGGACTGGATCCTGAACGGGATGACGCGGAACACGGCGCCCGTCGAGCCGCGCTGCTGGAAGACGTTCACCCGGAACCGGCCGAGCCCGGGCACGCCGTAAGCGAGGTCCACCTCGTTGGTCTGACGGAACTTCTCGCGCTGGAACTCGCTCAGGACGCCGAATGCCATCCGCGTCACCTCCTCGGCGGGGAGGCGGGGCGCGTCCTTCAGGGCGAGGAGCTTGCCGTCCACCCGCAGCATCGGCGGCAGCCCCGCCTTGAGGTGGATGTCGCTCGCGCTCGCGCGCAGGGCGACCTGCAGGATCTCGTTGAGCTCCATCCGGTCGAGCGTAGCACCCGCAATCGAGTGGTGCGAGCGGTGGAGGGCCCGGAAACGCGCGCGGCCCGCCGCGTGTGCGACGGGCCGCTGGAATGTCGGTGCCGGTGGGCTGCGGCCCCCCCGGGAGGAAGCGCTACCGCTTGGAGAACTGGAAGCGCTTGCGGGCGCCGGGACGGCCGTACTTCTTGCGCTCGACGGCGCGCGCGTCGCGGGTCACGAAACCGGCCTTCTTGAGGACCGGCCGGTACTCCGGATTCATCTCCATGAGCGCGCGCGTGATGCCGTGTCGGATCGCGCCGGCTTGGCCGGAGAGCCCGCCGCCGTGCGCCTTCACGAACACGTCGAGCTTGCCCATCTGGTCGACGAGCTTGAGCGGCTCGACCAGGATCATCTTCGAGGTCTCGCGGCCGAAGTACACGTCGATGGACCGGTCGTTGATCGTGATGTTGCCCGTGCCGGGCGCGAGGCGGACGCGCGCGACGGACTCCTTGCGGCGGCCGACGGAGATGTGGAGCTGGGGCATCGCGATTCCTCGATCTTACAGCGAGAGCTTGAGCGCCTGGGGCTTCTGCGCGACGTGCGGGTGCTCGCCCCCAGCGTACACCTTGAGCTTGCGCATCATGTCCCGGCCGAGCGTGCTCCGGGGCAGCATCCGCCGCACCGCGTTCAGGAAGATCGCGTCGGGGTGGCGCTGCCGGAGCTTCTCGGGCGGGGTCTGCTTGAAGCCGCCGGGGTGCATGGTGTGCGTGTAGTACAGCTTGTCCGTCTCCTTGTTGCCGCTGAAGCGGACCTTCTCGGCGTTCACCACCACCACGAAGTCGCCCACGTCCATGGAGGGCGTGTAGCTCGGCTTGTGCTTGCCCTTGAGGACGATCGCGACCTGGCTGGCGGCGCGGCCAACGGGCAATTCCGCCACATCGACGACCCACCACTTGCGGTCCTTCAGGGCCTCCGACCTCGTCGCGCTGTGGGTGGTCTTGTTCATGGAAGAACCTGCCAGGACTCCGGGAAAATGGAGGGTGCCTTTTAGAGGAGCGCCGGGGCGATGTCAAGGAGCGCGCGCGCCCGACGCCACCGCGGCGCCGTGAAGTTTCGCTCCCCAGCATGTCACGCTTTGGGGGCGGAGAGGCGCGCCCGGAGCTTCGAGAGCACCTCTGCCGACCTCACCGCGACCTCCTGCGGCGAGTCGCGCTCGCGCAGCGGGTCATGCAGCTCGAAGGCTCCCGCGGGCAGATCGGCGAGGAAGCGGCTGGGCGTCCTTCGCTCGAGCTTGCCGCGCCGGGTGCGGGACACCGCTCGCGTGAGGACGAGCTTCTCCCGGGCGCGGGTGATGCCGACATAGGCGAGCCGCCGCTCCTCCTCGATGTCGCGCGCCTCGCCCTGGATGCCCGCGCAGGGGAGCAGATCCTCCTCCAGCCCCACCAGGAAGACCAATGGGAACTCGAGTCCCTTGGCGGCGTGCAGGCTCATGAGCGACACCCCCGCCTCGGCCTTCGCGTCGTCCGCATCGCGCGAGTCGAGGGCGAGCTTCGCCAACCAGTTGGGGAGCGTCGGCTTCCTCGTGGTCCTCTCCGCCCAGCCGTCCACCGACCGCAGCAAGGACTCCATGGCCTCGACCTTTCGCGTCGCTGCCGCGGCCGACTTCACGGAGGCGCGGGCGTGCGCGGCGAGGTCCACCTCCGCCACCAGCGCGCGGGCCGTCGCGCCCAGCGGAGCCGAGCGGAAGCGCTCCGCGTAGCGGTCCAGGAGCGCGGCGAAGGTGGCCATGCGCTCGGCCGCCGAGCGCGGCAGCCCGGGGATCTCGCCCGCCCGGCGCAGCGCCTCCAGGAGCCCGATGCTCCGCTCCACCGCGAAGTCGTGGGCCCGGTCGAGGGAGGCGTCGCCGATACCCCGGGCCGGGACGTTGACGACTCGAGACAGGGCGATCTCGTCGGTGGGATACGCGCAGACCTTGAGATAACCGAGCACGTCGCGCACCTCGGCCCGGTCGAAGAACGCCGGCCCTCCGCGCACGTGGTACGGCACGCCGAGCTCGCGCAGCGCTTCCTCCAGCGGCCGCGACTGTGCGTTGAGGCGGTACAGCACGGCAAAATCGGACAGCGCCCGCCCGCTCCCGCGCGCCTTGGCGATGGCCCCCGCCACGTGGCGCGCTTCCTCCTCCTCGTCCTCGAAGGCGCCTACACCCACCGGCTCGCCCTCCCCGGCCACCGTCCAGAGCAACTTGGGCTTGCGGTGGGGATTCTTGCCGATGACTGCATTGGCGCAGGCGAGGATGCGGCCGGTCGAGCGGTAGTTCTGTTCCAGCCGCACCTCCACAGCGCCGGGAAAGTGCCGGTCGAAGCGGAGGATGTTCTTCACCTCGGCGCCGCGCCAGCCGTAGATCGCCTGGTCGTCGTCCCCCACCGCGCACACGTTGCGGCGCTCGCCGCCGAGGAGCTTCAGGAGCTCGAGCTGGCAGCGGTTCGTGTCCTGGTACTCGTCGACGAGCAGGTAGCGGTAGCGCTCCTGCCAGCGGGCGCGCAGCGCCGCGTCGGCGCGGAGCAGCTCGACCGGCCGGGCGATGAGGTCGTCGAAGTCGACGGTGCGCTGGGCCCGGAGCGCCGCCTGGTAGCGGGGGAAGACCTCGGCCGCGACCAGGTCGTAGTCGTCCCCCGCGCCTTCGGGCCGCACGGCCACCGCCGTCCGGAGCGCGTTCTTGGTCCCCGACAGGAGGAAGAGCACGCGGCGCGCGTCGAACGCGCGGTCGTCCACCTTCACCTCACCCATGCAGCGCTTGACGAGAGCCGCCTGGTCGCCGGCGTCGGCGATGCCGAAGCGTCGCGGCAGCCCCGCCGCGACGTGCTCCTCCTCCAGGAAGCGCAGGCCGAAGGCATGGAAGGTGGAGACCGCCACCTCGCGTCCGCGGTCGCCCACCAAGGCCGACACCCGCTCGCGCATCTCCGCCGCGGCCTTGTTGGTGAAGGTCACCGCCAGGATGGCCGCCGGAGGCACCCCGTTCGCGAGGAGCCAGGCCACCCGATGGACGATGACGCGCGTCTTCCCGGAGCCCGCCCCGGCCAGCACGAGGAGCGGGCCCTCGGTGGTGGTGACGGCCTGGCGCTGCGGTGGGTTGAGGCTGGAGAGGTCGATCACGCGAGCAGCGCCACGATGAAGAAGCCGGCGCCGCCCGCCCCGAGGGCCATCGATCCCGCCCAGACCATGCGGTTGCGCGTGAGCGCCGCCACCGCGCCCAGCGCGATGGCCACCTGGAAGAACGCCACCGCGTACGCGTATCGATGGTGAAGGTGCATGAGATGCTCGGCCTCGCGCGCCTTCTCGTCGCGCTCGCGCTCCAGCCCCTCGGCCTCGCCCTTGATCTCCACCTGCTCCTCGGCATAGCGGCCGCGCTTCTCGGCGTGCTCGCCCGGCGGCTCCTTACCCGCGGCCAGCCAGGCGGCCCGGGTGGCCTCGGCCACCGCCCCTTTCACGCCCTTCGCCTGGTAGTAGGCCCACTGGTCGGAGGCCTGCGCCTGGAGGCGCGTGGCGGCCGTCTCGAGCCGGAGCGCCTCGTTCACGGTGCCACCGGCGCGCAGCGAGGCGAGCGCGGCCAGCGCCGCCAGGACCGCGGTGGTGAGCGCGATGCGGCGGAGGAAGTTGCCGCCCTCCCTCTCGAGCTCCTCGTGGATCGCCTCGTGGAGCGTCTCGGTCTCGACCTCAGGGCCTTCGGGCATAGGGCCGAGCGGTGTAGCACGGGCGTCCGACCGGCGCGATCAGGCCGGCGCGTCGAGCACCTCGCGGACGCGGCGCAGGAGCTCGTCCGGCGTGAAGGGCTTCGCCAGGAAGGCGTGACCCGAGCTCGACACTTCCTCCGACTCGATCTGCCCGCCGGTGTAACCGGAGGTGTAGAGGACGCGCACGCCGGGGCGCATTCCGAGGATGTGCTTTGCGAGCGCGGGACCCCTCATCTCTGGAAGGATCACGTCGGTGAGCAGGAGGTGGATCCGCTCCGGATAGCCCATGACGATGTCGATGGCCTCGCGCGGTCGGGCGGCCTCTGCCACCTGATAGCCCGCCCCCTCGAGCACCCGGCGCGCCAGCGTTCGCACCGGAGCGTCGTCCTCCACGAGGAGCACCGTCTCCGTCCCGTCGGCTGGCGCGCGCGGCGCCTCTCCGTGCGCCTCCGGCGTCCCACCGCGCGCCGCAGGAGACGTCTCGGCGGCGCGCGGCAGGTAGACGTGAAAGGTGGTGCCCTTCCCGGGAGCGCTCTCCACCCGGATCGCACCTCCACTCTGGGTCACGATTCCGTAGACGGTGGAGAGCCCGAGGCCGGTGCCCTTGCCCGCCGGCTTGGTGGTGAAGAAGGGCTCGAACATCCGCTTCGCGGTCTGCTCGTCCATCCCCACCCCGCTGTCGGAGATGGTGAGCCGTACCAACTCGCCGCGGTGGAAAGAGGGGCCTTCCTCCAGCGCCGCCGCCTCGGCGGGAGGGGCATCGTCCACGGCGATGGAGAGGCGTCCTCCGGACGGCATCGCGTCCCGCGCGTTCACCACCAGGTTGAGGATCACCTGCTCCAGGTGACCGGGGTCGGCCTTCACCTTGCCCGCCCCCGCTGCAAGGCGCGTCTCCAGGCTGATCGCCTCGCCGATGAGCCTGCGCAGCATCTTCTCGAGGCCACGTACCGTCGCGCCGAGATCCACCACCCTCGGCTCGAGCACCTGCCGCCGGGAGAAGGCGAGGAGCTGTCTCGTGAGGCCCGCCGCCCGCTCCGCGGCTCCCAGGATCTCGTCCACGTCCGGGGCGCTCGGGTGACCCGCGCCCAGGTCGTCCCTGACGAAGCGCCCGAACGACAGGATGGCGGTGAGGAGGTTGTTGAAGTCGTGGGCGATCCCGCCCGCGAGCTGCCCGACCGCCTCCATCTTCTGCGCCTGGCGAAGCTGCTCCTCCAGCCGGCGGCCCTCCGTCACGTCGCGGAAGGCGAGCACCGCTCCGAGGTCCGCTCCCCCCTCGCTCACCTTCGAGACGGCGTACTCCACGGGCAGGAGGGTTCCATCCCTCCTCGAGAAAGTGGCGGCGAGCTGACGAGGGGCGCTCTCGGAGGGGCTGCCAGCGGCGCGCTCCTCGCCCGGCTCCAGCACCGGCGCCTCGCCCGGCGCGAGCAGCTCCCGGACCGCGCGGCCCATGAGGTCGGTCGCGGGCCTGGCGAGAGCGCGCGCGGCGGCGGGGTTCGCGAAGGTGATGCGCCCGTCCCGGTCGAGCCCGAGGAGCCCCTCCGAAGCCGAGTCGAGGATGAGCGCGTTCTGCCGCGAGAGCCGCTCGATGGAGCGCGCCATGTCGTCGAACGCCGCGCCGAGCTGGTCGAGCTCGCCCGCGCCGGCGGCCAGGCCGGTACGGGCGCGCAGATCGCCGCGCGCGAGCCGGCGGGCAGCGCGAGTGATGACGTCGATGCGGCGCACGAGCAGGATCTCGCCCATGGAGAGGGCGGCCACGATGGCGATGATCGCGAGCCCCCCGAAGCCCAGCAGCGTGCGCGTGAAGAGGTCGCGGAGCTGCGCCTGGGCAGCTTCCGTCGGCAGCCCCAGCGCCACCAGCATCGCCGGCTTTCCTCCCACCCCGGGGACCGGCTCGAGCGCGTAGGCCCGCCGGACCCCGTCGTCGTCTTCGAGCTCGGCCTGCGCGCTCGCCCCATTCCTCAGCTGTGCGAGGAGTGGCGAGCTCCACTCGGCGCCGACCCCCTGGGCCGCGGGCCGGCGCGCGAGGAGGACGCCGCGCGAGTCGGCGATCACCGCCACGGCGCCTTCTGGAAGGGTCTGCGCGTCGAGCCGGCGCTGGAGCTCGACCAGGTCGAGCCCGGCCGTGACCACGGCCTCCACCGTACCGTCCTCGCGCAGCACCGGCGCCGCGAAGTAGAACGATGGCCTTCCATTGATGCGCCCGACGGCGTACTCGCCGGCGGTGAAGGAACGGCTCTCCAGCACGCCGCGAAAGTGGGCCCGCTCGGCGAGGTTCACGCCGGGGCCCGCCGGGACGGCGGAACAGACCACCGTGCCGCGCATGTCGGCGAGCGAGAGGTTGTTGAAGATGGTGCTCTCCCGAGCGATGGCAGCCAACATGGGGTCGCAGCGGCGGGCATCGACCGGCGCGGCGAGCGCGGTGATGTGCGACAGCCCCGCCAGGAGCCCGCGGGCCGACTCGACGGAGCGCTGCTGCTCGTCGGCGAGGAGGCGCCCCGCGCGCTGCGCCTCGGCCCGGACGCCTTCACGGACGCGGCGATCCGCCTCCCATGCGGCGTACACCAGGAGCGCGATGCCGGGAAGCACCGCGACCAGGACCAGAGCGAGCAGCCGTGATCTCAGGCTGGCAAGGCCCAGGGCACACCTCCTGCCCGGTAGTGTAGCCCGAGCGCGACGCAGGGCGACTTCCCGTCCTCCGGCCGTTCCTTCCCGCCCGGCCGCCGAGGCTCCAAGATGGCGCGGTGAACCCCCTCGTCCTCATGGCGACCGCGCTGGCCACCGTCACGCCTTCACTGTCTGTCGAGCTCGTCCCACCGCGGGCCCGGCCCGGAGATGCCTTCCTGGTGGTCGTGCGGGGCGCGGGAGAGACGCCGCTCGCCGCGACGGTGGGGGGAAGGCCTCTCCGCTTCTTTCCGGTTCGCGGGGGCATGGCCGCGGTGGGCGGCCTCCCCGTCGAGACGCCGCCCGGCCCGCTCGCGGTCGAGTTGCAGGGTCCAGCCGAGGCGCGCCCCCGGGTCGTTGCGCGCCTGGAGGTGGAGCCTGCGCGGTTCCCGCGGCGCGAGCTGGCGGTGGAGAAGCGTTTCGTCGCGCCGCCCTCGCCCGAGTTGCAGCGCCGCATCGACGAGGACCGGGCCGCCTTCGCCCGCGCCTTCACGCAGCCCCCCGCGGCTCCGCACTTCTCGAGCAACTTCGCGCTCCCGCGCGAGGCCAGGATCACGGCGAATTACGGCGAGGAGCGCACGCTCAACGCCAGCAAGGCCTCCCAGCACTACGGCATGGACCTCGCCGGGAAGGTGGGAGAGCCCATCGCCGCCGCCAACGCGGGCGTGGTGGTCATGGTCCGGGAGTGCTGGGCGGCGGGGCGCGCGGTGGTGCTGTGGCACGGCGGAGACATGTACACCACCTACTTTCACCTCTCGCGCGCGGATGTCCGCGAGGGCGATCGGGTCCGCCGCGGGCAGCGCATCGGAGCGGTCGGCGCGAGCGGGCGCGTGACCGGTCCGCACCTGCACTGGGGCGTGCGCGTGGGCCAGCTCTACGTGGATCCGAGGACCGTCCTCGCCCTGCCCTTCGATCGCCTTCTGCGGTAGGGAGAAACCTGCCCCTCTACGCCAGCCCCGCTCCCCTCACGTCCGCGAGCACCTGGAGGAGTTGCGGGTGGACCGCTGGCGTGGCGGCACAGATGTGGCCCTCCTGCATCATCGCGTCGCCGCCCACGAAGTCCGTGACGATGCCGCCCGCCTCCCGGACCAGCAGGATCCCCGGGCCCACGTCCCACGCCTTCAGCTTCATCTCCCAGAACCCGTCGAAGCGGCCGCACGCCACGTAGGCGAGGTCGAGCGCGGCGCTCCCCATGCGCCGGACGGCGCGGGCGCGCGTCATGTAGGCCGCGAACAGCCGGAGCGGCATCTCGAAGTCCTGGTGGATGTCGTACGGGAAGCCGGTGCAGAGGAGCGCGCGGTGCAGCTCCCCTCCCTTGGAGACGGAGATGGGCTCGCCATCGAGGGTTGCCCCCTCGCCCCGCGCGCCGAGGAAGATCTCGTCGCGGATGGGATCGTACGTCGCCGCGGCGGCGAGCCCCTCCTCGTCCTCCACCGCGACGTTCACCGCGAAGTGTGGGAGGCCGTGCGCGTAATTGGTGGTGCCATCCAGCGGGTCCACGATGAAGCGGAGCGGGCCACCGGAGGAGGCGCCCGACTCCTCGGCCAGGATGGCGGCGCTCGGGTGGCGCTCGCGCAGGAAGGCGAGCAGCACCTCCTCGCTCGCCTTGTCGGCGTCGGTGACGAGGTCGATGCCGCCCTTGTACTCGACCGTCCGGAGCTTGCCGAACCGCTCGCGGACCACCGCGCCTCCGCGGCGGGCAGCCTCCGCGCACGTCTTCCTCAGTTCGCCGACGTGGGACATGTCGCAGGAGGATAGGCACGGACGGCCCAGCCCGCACGCGGGGGACGGGTCAGGTGTGCAGGATGGACCGGCGGTCGGTTGGGAGCTCGCCCCCGCGAGTGCGGCGCGCCTTTCGTTTGCCTGATCGACGGGCATGAGGCGGGGCACTAGACTGCCGACATGCTCAAGGCGCTCGCGGTGGTGCGCACCGTCTATCTCGTCTTCATCGTCGGCTACACCATCCGTGCGCTGCCGATCTTCACGCACGTTGCCAACACCTTCGACGAGAGCTTCGCGCGAAACTCGGCCAAGCTCGAGCTCCTGCAGCGCGCGGCCTGGCTGGCCGTCGGCTGGATCGCCTTCGACACGCTGGTGGGCTGGCTCCTCGCAGCCCAGGCCACCCGCCGGGCCGCCCGCCTCCGGGCCGCCGCCACGAAGCCTGCCCCGGCCGTCGCCCCGCCCCCGCCGCCGCGCGCGTGACGCTTTCGCATGCCGGCGCATCTCCTGGCGAGGCTTCGCGACAGGCTGCTCCGCCGGCCCCTGCCGGTCTGGTACTCACCTTCCTATCGCCTCCCGCTGAGCGGCGTGGAGGCCTCCGCCGGCATCGAGCCGCGCCGCGCCGACTTCGTCGCCTGGTGGCTCGTGGAGTCTGGGGTGATCGACGGCGGGCTCCTGCGCACCCCGCTCCGGATCCCGTACGCCGACCTCGACCGCGTGCACACGCCGGAGCTGCTGGAGTCGCTGAGCCACCCCGAAGCACTGGCGAGCATCTTCGCCGTCGATCCTTCGGACGTGCCGGTGGACGAGCTTCTCGCGACGGTTCGGCTGGCCTGTGGCGGCACGCTCGCCGCGGCGCGCGAGGCCCTCGCCGGTGGGGGCGTCACGCTGAACCTCCTGGGCGGGTTCCATCACGCCGGGCCCGGCAGCGCCGGTGGCTTCTGTCCCCTCAACGACGTAGCCGTTGCCATCGCGGCGGTGCGGGCCGATGGCTTCGAGGGCCAGGTCGCCGTCCTCGACCTCGACGCGCATCCACCGGACGGCATCGGGGCCTGCGTCGAGAACGATGCCGCCGTCTGGGTGGGCTCACTCTCGGGATCCGACTGGGGACCGCTCCCGCGCGTGGACGAGACGGTCCTGCCAGAGGGAACGGAGGACGAGCCGTATCTGGAGTCGCTCCAGGCGCTCCTGGGCCGCATGCCGGAAGCCGGGCTCGCGTTCGTGCTGGCCGGTGGCGACGTGCTCGCGGGCGACCGCTTCGGAAGGCTCGGCCTCACCCTCGCCGGCGCGCGGCGGCGCGACCTGACGGTGGCGCGCGCGCTCTCGGGCGTCCCCAGCGTCTGGCTCCCGGCGGGCGGCTACACCTCCGAGTCCTGGCGCGTGCTCGCCGGCACCGCGCTCGCGCTGGCCTCCGGCTCCGAGGTCCCCATTCCAGAGGGCGCGGATCCCCTCCCGGCCCGCTTCGCCGCCGTGGCGGCGGGCCTCTCGCCGGAGGACCTGGGAGAGCTGGATTTCGACACGGCCGACATGGAGGAGGCGCTCGGGCTCGCGCCGCGAGGCGGGCGCCATCGCCTCCTCCTCGGCTACTACACGGCGTCGGGCCTGGAGCACGCCTTCCACCGCTACGGCGTGCTGGAGCAGCTCCGACGGCTGGGGTTCTCGGGCTTCCGCGTCGCCTTCGACGCGGGGGGGACCGGCGAGCGGCTGAGGCTGTTCGGCACGACCGACGGCGTCGAGCACGTGCTCGTCGAGGAGATCCTCGAGCGCCGCAAGTTCGGCGGGCGCGAGGTGCTCTACATCCACTGGCTGAACCTGCGAAACCCTCGCGCCCGCTTCAGCGACCTGCGGCCGCGGCTGCCCGGCCAGGAGGTGCCGGGGCTCGGGATGGCGCGCGAGATGGGCGAGATCCTCGGCATCATGGCGCGCCGGCTCGGCCTCGCCGCCGTGGTCTTCCGGCCGGCCCACTTCCACACCGCCTACTCCGTGCGGCGTCCCTTCGCCTTCGTCGTGCCGGAGCGGCAGGGACGTTTCGAGGCCCTGGTGCGCGATCTCGCGCGGCTGCCGCTGCTGGAGGCCACGGCGGCGGTGGCGGACGGGCGCGTGTGGCTCGGCGGCTCCCCCTACACCTGGGAGGCGGACGAGATGGCCGTGGGCTGGGAGTGGAGCGAGGTGGCGCAGCGCGACGAGGCGATCCGGCACGAGCGAGAGCGCTGCAGCTTCGAGGTGCGCTGAACGGGTCGCCGCGGACGTGCCACCCCTTCACGGCTCGGCCAGCAGCGCCTCGACCTCCTGCCGCTCCACCGCCGCGCGACCCGCCGTCCAGCCTTGGTGCACGTGCCGCACGATGCCGCGGCGGTCGACCACCAGCGTCACGGGCATGTAGACGACGTCGAACCGCTGCACCCGCTCCCCACCCTTGTCCCACAGCATCGGGAACCCCACCGGGAGCTTCGCCAGGTAATCGACGATCTGGGCGCGGTCCTCGTCGATGGAGATGCCGTACACGGACAGCCCGCGCGGACCGAGCTCGCGGGAGAGGGCGTCGAGCGCGGGGAGCGCGTCCTTGCAGGGCTCGCACCAGGTGGCCCAGAAGTCGACCACGCGCACCCTTCCCTGATCGCCGCCGACGTCCACCAGGAGGCCGTGGAGGTCGGGAGCGGAGAGCGCGAGCGGTTTGCCGACATGCCGCGCGCTGGGCGGAGGAGGCCGCGCGGCGGCACAGCCGGCCGAGCCGAGGGCGGCGGCCATGGCGAGCGCGAAAGCCAGAGACCCTGGGTGCGAAGGGACCGTGATCACGCACGCGATGGTAACGCGCGGGTCCTCACTCGCCCCCGGAAATCCGGTGAGATCGCTCGTAGCCCCTGACCGGGATCAAGAGTTTCATGACCCGGCTGTGCGATGCTGCCACGCCAGCGTAGCCTGGGGCGCCGCGGGGCGCGAGGACACGCGGAGCACGGGAGGAACGGACATGGTGGTGACCTGTCGACGTTGGGGGGAGCTCGGGCTCTCGCTCTCGCTCGCGCTCGCCTGCGCGTGCGGTGATGCCCGCCCGCTGCGGCTGGCCGCCGATGGCGGAACGCTGGTGAACGGTGCGCCCGCGGAGTGCACGCGCTGTCACGGTTACCCGCCCAACAAGGATGCTCACTACGCGCATGCGGGCCTCGCCCCGGCGGACGGCGGGGTGGGCGGCGTGCCGGAGGGCTCCCAGACCTTCTTCGGCCAGGCGTACGGCTGCGAGCAGTGCCACAAGAACGTCCAGCGCGTGACCGAGCCGGACCACATCGTCCGGGCGAACGGCCAGCCCGTTCCGCGGCCGGCCGAGGTGCGCTTCGATGACCCGAACGCGCTCGCCGCCGGTCCCAGCGGCGGGGCGCGGGCAGGCCCGCCGTCGTACGACCCGACCAGCCAGACCTGCTCCAACGTCTACTGTCACGGCGCGACCCTGCGGAACCAGGTTCCGGGGCTCGTGATCGCGCCGCGCTGGTCCGACGCCGGGAAGGGCATCGTGGGCTGCGGCAGCTGCCACGGCATCCCCCCCGCCAACCACCAGCAGGGGATCTC
>JBBQEB010000067.1:0-19284 GCA_038320275.1 Myxococcales bacterium
CTACGCGCTCACGGGTTCGTCCATCGTGGTCAAGGTGCCGCAGGTGGTCTCGAGCCTCGGGAACGTGAACCAGACCTTCCGGGTCGCGCCTGGGCCGTTCTCGTACGATGACGAGGCGGGCTTCTGGTTCGAGAGCGGTAACCTCTACGCCTACCAGCGGGCACACGGGGCCACCAGCATGCTCGCCACGCTGACGTACTCCCCCTCCGAGCACGCCTGGTGGCGGCTTCGCGAAGCCTGGGGCACCGTGTACTGGGACACCTCGCCGGATGGGTTCAACTGGACCGAGCGAGCGGCGATGGCTACCAGCGGTCTCAGCTTCTCGCCCGCCGTCGTGAGCGTCTACATGTCCGCGAACGAGTTCGGTGGTGGACTCGCCGACCCCAAAGTGGCGCAGTTCACGCGGCTGAACGCGCCATAGCCGGGTTCGGTTGAGTCCAGCCTCGGGGCGCTGTGACCTTGCCCCGATCCAGTGGACACCCAGGTTATGCCGCCAAGGTGCCCGAGCGCCAGTTGAACTCGGTCTCGTTGGGGCTGCGGTAGTTGTTCTTGGAGTGAAGCCTCCTTGCGTTGTAGTAGCTCTCGATGAAGGTGAACACTTCGTGCTCTGCGTCCGTCGCCTTCCGCCAGGCCGAGCCCGGAGCCATCTCGAACTCGAGCGTGGAGAAGAAGCTTTCCGACGGGGCGTTGTCCCAGCAGTTGCCCTTCCTGCTCATGCTCCGCACCGCCCCAGCCTGCGCGAGCAGCTTTCGGAAGGTCTTGGCCGCGAACTCGATGCCTCGGTCGGAGTGGAACAGCAGGCCGGGTGCAGGGCTACGCCTGGCCAGGGCCTTCCGCAGCGCCTGCCCCGACAGCTCCGCGTCGAGGTTGTCCCCCAGCGACCAGCCGACGACCTTGCGCGAGAACAGGTCGAGGATGACCACCAGGTAGATGAACCCGCCGAGCACCGGCAGGTAGGTGGTGTCGGCCACCCAGGTCTTGTCAGGCGCCTTGGCCGTGAAGTCGCGGGCAAGGATGTTCGGCGCGATCGGCTCCCGGTGAGAGGAGTCCGTCGTGTTCTTCCAGCGACGCCGCTGGCGCGCCTTCAGGCCCTGTTGTGCCAGGGAGCGGGCCACCCGTTTTCGGCTGGTCTTGGTGCCTCTCCGGCGCAGCTCCTTCTCCACGCGCGGCGCCCCGTAGCGCCCCTCCTCCTCGGCGAAGATGGCCGCGGCGGCAACGTCGAGCTTCTGTTGCTCCAGGTCGCGCTTGGACGGGCCGCGGGTCTCGAAGGCATGGTGGCCGGAACGGGAGAGCCCGAGCGCCCTGCACATCAGCGCCTTCGGGAAGTTCGCCTTCTCTGCCTCGATGAGCTCAAAGCTCATCTTCCGCTCCTGGCAAAGAAGGCTGCAGCTTTTCGGAGGAAGTCCCGCTCCTGCGACACCGTCTTGAACTCGCGCCGCAGCCGGGTCAGCTCCGCGCGCTCCTCGCTCGTCAGCGGCCCCTGTGGGTCCCGCTTCCCGTCGATCCGGCGCTGCTTCACCCAGGCCCGCACCGCCGTCTCCGTCAGGTCCATCTCCTGCGCCACCTGGCCGATGCTCTTGCCGCTGGCCTGGACCAACCCCACCACCTCAGCCTTGTACTCGGCCGAGAACTTCCGCCGCTTTCGCTTCTCCATGGATCAAGTCTCCATCACATCGGAGGTGTCCACGAATTCGGGGCAGGCTCACTGCGGAATCCAAGCCGCTGCGTCCCGGGGCCTCGCGCCTAGGACGAAACGCTACCCTCCACGCCTCCACCGCTGTTGCAGGGCGAAGCTCCGTGCCGGCCAGCAGGACTCGGGCCAGCGGCGGCGCTGACTAGGAGGCCAAAGGGCGGCGGCACCGGCACCCCTGGCACACCGCCCGACCGCCCCAAGCGCGCACCTCCGAATCTGCCACATCGCTGCCATATTCGTCCGCAGCGAGGTGGGCGTATGCGGTGGTCGAGCTCCAGCGGTCGAATCAGCAATCTGTGGTGGCCGGCAGTGGTCCTGCTCGCCTGCGGAGGGTTCGCGCCGGAGCAGGCGGTGACCTCGCAGGCGATCGGCATCAGTATCGCACCCGACCGGGTCACGCTTGCGGCCGGTGGCCAGCGGCAGCTCACCGCCACTGTCACCGGGCTGGCCGGCGCGCGGCTGGATTGGTCGGTCGCGGAGGGCTCGGGGGGCGGGTCCGTGAGCGGCGACGGCCTCTACACCGCGCCGGCGAGCGCCGGGAGCTATCACGTGGTGGCCAACGTGGCAGGGCACCCGGAGGCGAGCGCCACGGCGACGGTGACCATCACCAGAGGCGCAGCCAGTCTCGTCCTGTCGCCCACGCAGGCATCGGTGCCGGAAGGAGGGACGCTCGCCTTCACGGCGACCGTGGACGGCTCCACGGAGGCCGTCACCTGGAGCGTCGTCGAGGGCGCCTCGGGAGGCTCCATCGACGCGACCGGCCGATACACCGCGCCCCGGGCGGCCGGCACCTGGCACGTGGTTGCCACGAGCCAGGCTGACCCGTCGCTCACCGCCACCTCCGCGATCACCGTGACCGCGATCCCGGTTGCCCCGGTGACCGTTACGATAACGCCCGCCACCGCCACGGTGCAGGCAGGGAGCACCGTCCAGTTCGCCGTCGCTCCCCAGGGAAGCACCACTCCAGTCGTGACCTGGGCCGTCGCCGAGGGCGCAAGCGGTGGGAGCGTGAGCTCGAGCGGTCTGTACACCGCTCCGCTCACCGCCGGGGTCTATCACCTGGTCGTTACGAGTGTTGCCGACCCGAGCGCAACGGCAACTGCGACCGTCACGGTGACCGCGGTCTTGGTCCAGCCAGTCACCGTCACGGTAACGCCCGCCACCGCCACGGTGCAGGCAGGCAGCACCGTGCAGTTCGGTGCGACCTCGCAAGGCAGCTCGGCGCCGGCGGTCACCTGGACCGTTGCCGAGGGCGCGAGCGGCGGCACCGTAAACGCCCTCGGCCTCTACACCGCTCCGCTAAGCGCGGGCGTCTACCACGTTGTCGCTACCAGCGCTATTGACCCGACCGCGAGATCGATTGCTACGGTCACGGTGACCGCGGTGGTGAGCGAGCCGATCACGCTGACGGTGACGCCTGCCACGGCGACGCTTCAGGTGAAGAGCACCCTGCAATTCGCAGTGACCTCGCAGGACAACCCCGCTCCACCCGTGACGTGGACAATCGCGGAAGGTTTCGGCAAGATCAGCGCCACCGGCTTGTACACTGCCACGAGCATTCCAGGTGTTTACCATGTGATCGCCACGAGCAGCGCCGACCCGAGCGCAACGTCGACCGCCACCGTCACCGTCATGGACGGCTTGGGGGAGAACCTCATCGATCGCGGCGGTCCGGTCTTGGCGACCCCTCGCGTGTACATGATCTGGTGGGGGGACCAGGCCCTCCTCGCGAGCCCAAAGACTGCCGTCGAGTCGTTCATCGCCGACCTGGAGGGCTCGAGCTACCTCGGCACCTCCGAGCAGTACCTGCGCGGCGCCAAGCCCCACGTGTCGCTGGCCGGGCAATTCTACGATCCCCACATCCCAGCGAAAGCGTTCGGCACGGACTTACATCCCGAGGTCTGCTCCATCATCGCGGCTTCTGGGCAACCGATCGACCCGCTGGGCGTCTATGTCCTGGTCACGTCATTCTTCGTCAATGTAGGGGGCGCGGGAGGGCATAGCGACACTGTTTGTAACGGCGTGGTCTTGCGGGAGGTTTGGATCCGGGCGGAACAAGGGATCGTCACGGCTTGCCCGACGGCGGATTGGCGCGCCGACTCCGTCGTCGAGACCTTTTCCCATGAGCTGCTCGAGACGATGACCGAACCTGGGCCCGGGAGAGCGTGGCAAGACCCGCTCGGTCAGGAGATCGGGGACAAGTGCAATTATTCGACCTGCGAGAAGCTCGGAACCCGATACTGGCCGGTGAACCCCTTGTGGTCCAATGCGGCCGGTGCTTGCGTCTCGCACTGACCGCTTTCGTTGGGCGCCAGGCGCCAGCGTATTCCGAGTTCGCTGCGCCAACGCCATCCGGCCACTGGCGGAGCCTGGTGTGGAGTCGCGAGTAGAGCGATGGGCCCGTGAGCGACGCCCTACGCCACGCACCAGAAGTCCCGCCCCTCCCTCCAGCCCTGGCGCGCCAGCTCGTCGCGGATGAGGGGCCTCGCTCCCGGTGCGCCGACGGCGACCAGGAGCGGCAGGCCCCGCGCACGGGCCAGGTCGTGGTGCGACGCGACCGGCGCGCCGCGGACGGTGCGGCCCACCTTCTTGGGATCGACGTCGATGAACAGGGCCACCCGCACGCCCTCGGCGGCGAGCGCGTCGGCGAAGGCCTTCCCGCTCGGCCCGGCTCCCCACACGGCCACCTCGTCGCGCGCGGCGAGCACGGTGCGCCGCAGGAAGGCAGCCTTGAGCGCGCGGTGCCGATCGAGGCCGTAGCGGGGGTCGGTGCGGGTAAGCCGCGCGGTGCTCTCCCTCCACAGAAGGAGCGGCACCGGGAGGTTGGACAGCTCGCGGCCGGCTTCCGCCAGCCGGAGCCACAGGTCGTAGTCCTCCGGGTAAGGGCCATCGCGCCACCCCCCGACCGACTCCAGCGCCTCGCGCCGGATCGCCGCCGCGGGGTGCACCAGCGGCGACTCGACCAGGAGATCGCGCCGCACCAGCTCCGGCGTGGTGAGCCCGTTCACCCAGCCGACGTAGCGCCGCATGCCGTCGCGCACGGCGCGCCGGGGAAAGGCGCGCACCTGCGAGCCGGCAGCGGCGAGCGCGGGCTGGGCCTCCAGCGCCTCGAGCTGCAGCGCGAGCCGGCGGGGATGGGCGAGGTCGTCGGCGTCCATGCGGGCGACGACCGGCGCGTCGCAGCGGGCGAGCCCGCGATGGAGCGCCCGCGCGATGCCCTCCCCCGGGCCGCGCAGGAGGCGCACCCGCGCATCCCGTTCCGCCATCCGCTCCAGCACCGCCGCGGTGCCGTCGGTCGAGCCGTCGTCCACGGCGACGAGGGCGAGGTCCCGGAAGCTCCCGCGCAGGATGGACCGTGCCGCCGCGCCGACGGTCGCGGCCGCATCGCGGGCGGGCATGAGCACCGCCACGCGCGGCATCGTGGCTACTCGTAGTCGCCGCGGGCGCTGGGGTCGACCGGGAGCGGCTCCTCGGAGAAGCCCTGCAGCTGGGCTCGCTTCGCCGGCTCCGCCTCCGCAACGGACGGCGGCTCCACGCGCGGCTTTCCGCCGAGGCCGCGGCAGAGGTACTCGGCCGCGAACTTGTAGCCCAGGACGCCGAGGCCAAAGATCCCGCCGCGCGCCGCCTCGGAGACGAAGCTCTCGCGGCGCCAGCTCTCGCGGGCGTGGATGTTGGAGAGGTGCACCTCCACGGTGGGGCACTTCAGCGCGCGCAAGCAGTCGGGCAGCGCCCGGCTGGTATGCGAGAGGGCGCCCGGATTGAGGATGACCCCTTCGGCCTCCTTGCGGTGCGCTTGGATGAAGTCGAGGAGCGCCCCCTCGGAATTCGACTGGAACGCCTTCACCTCCACGCCCCGCTCGGCGCAGACCTGGCGCACCATCCGCTCCACGTCGAAGAGCGTCTCGCGTCCGTAGATCTCCGGCTCTCGCTCCCCGAGCAGGTTCAGGTTGGGGCCATTCACCAGAAGGATCATGTCACGCTCCGATCTCTCTCACTGCGCGCCGGACGGCCGACGCCTCCACGACGACGTCCCACTCCACCGTCCACCGATCTCCCGCCCCGCGCGGCAGCACCCAGCGCAGTCCATCTGCCGCGCGCTTCTTGTCGCTCGACATGAGCCTGGCGGCCCTGGTGGCGAGGGGCGCGGGCACCCGCACCGGGAGCCGCGCCGCGACGAGCGCGCTCTCCACGGCGTCCACCGCCGCGCCGTCCACCCGGCCCGCGAGTCGCGCCAGCCGGAAGGCGAAGACGACTCCCACCGCCACCGCTTCACCATGTGTATAGCGGTCGAATCCGCCGGCCGCCTCCACCCCGTGCCCGAAGGTGTGCCCCAGGTTGAGGAGCTTGCGCTCCGCCCGCTCCTTGGGGTCGCGCTCCACCACCTCGAGCTTCATGCGGGCGCATCGGGCGAGGAGCTCGGCGTCGATGCGGCCGGAGCGCGCGGCGGCGACAGCGAGCGGAAGCAGCGCCGGATCGAGGGCGCCGTACTTCAGCACCTCGCCGAAGCCGCTCCGCAGCTCTCGGGCGGGGAGGGTCTTCAGCGCGGTTGGATCGGCGAGGACGGCCAGCGGCGGGTGAAAAGCTCCCACCGCGTTCTTGGCGCGCGGAAGGTTCACGGCGGTCTTCCCGCCCAGGGCGGCGTCGACCATGCCGAGGAGCGTGGTGGGCACCGCCACCCAGGGGATGCCGCGCATGAAGGTGGCGGCGAGAAAGCCGCCCGCGTCGGTCACCGCCCCTCCCCCGAGGGCGACCACCAGGCTGCGCCGGGTGGCTCCTGCCCGGAGCAGCCGGCTCGCCGCTCGCTCGAGCTGGGCCAGCGTCTTGCCGCGCTCCCGGTCGGGAAGCGTCACCATCACGTGGGCAGGCGCCGCCCGCGCCAGCGCCCGCGCCGCGCGCCTTCCGAAGGGCGTCGCCAGCACGGGCGGGCAGGAGACGAGCGCCACCAGGTCGCGCTCCGCCGCGAGCGCCGCGAGCGCCGCCGCGGCGCCCTCGCCCACCACCACCCGGTAGCGATGCGCCTCCTGGACGGCCTCGAGGACGGTCGCGCTCACCGGGCGCCCTCCCCGGCCTGGACGAGCGCCGCCACCTGACGCGCTACGGCCTCGACGCCGAGCCCGTCCACCGGCACGGTGTGATGGGCTCGCTGGTAGAGCGGGAGCCTCTCGGCGTGCAGGGCTCCCCAGCGCCCGGAGAGTGGACGCTCCTCGGGGGGCCGACGGGCGAGGCGGCGCGCGGCCTCCTCCGCCGTGACGTCGAGGAAGATCACCGTGGCGCTGGCGAGCAGGTGCGCCGAGCCTTCGCGGTCGCAGAAGGCGCCGCCGCCAAGGTCCACCACCACCGGGCCCGAGAGCCCCAGCACCACTTCGCGCTCCATCGCCCGGAAGGCTTCCTCGCCGTCCTCGGCGAAGATGCGCGCCACCGGCTTTCCGGCCCGGCGCACCACCTCCTCGTCGGTGGAGACGACCCGCCTGTGCAGCAGCCGCGAGAGAGCGCGCGCCACGGTGGACTTGCCCGAGGCCATCATCCCGGTGAGCGCCACCGCCTCAGCGGATGCGGGCGACATAGGCCTCGATCGCGCCCGCGATGTCGCCCACCCGGTCTCCGCCGAACTTCTCCAGGAGCGCGTCCGCGAGCGTCCAGGCCACCACCGCCTCACCGACCACCGAGGCCGCCGGCACCGCGCAGACGTCGCTGCGCTCGTACTTGGCGGTGGTCTCCGCGCGGGTGGCGAGGTCGACCGTGGGGAGCCCCTTCGTCATGGTGGGGATGGGCTTCATGTACCCGCGGACGAGGAGCGGGGCGCCGTTGGTGACGCCCGCCTCGAGCCCTCCGGCCCGGTTCGTGTCCCGGTAGAACCCGCGCGCGGCGTCGTGGCGGATGGCGTCGTGGAAGGCGTCCCCGCGCAGCCGGACCTGCGTCCCCTCCCCCACCTCCGCCGCCCGGATGGCGGGGATGCCGCACAAGGCTCCGGCGAGCCGCGCGTCGAGCCGGCGGTCCGGGTGCACGTAGGAGCCGAGCCCGGGGGGAAGGCCGGTCGCGTACACCTCGAACGCCCCACCGATGGAGCCCCCGCGCGCCTTCTCGGCGTCGATCAGCTCGCGCCACCGCGCGGCGGTGGGCTCGTCATCCACCCGCAGGTCGGAGGCCTCGATGGCGGCGAGCGCCTCCGCCCCCGGGGGCGCGCCCACCTTGCGCTCCACCTCGCCGATGGCGACCACCCGGCTCGAGACCTGCGCGCCGAAGCGGGCCAGGAGCTGGCGCGCGAGCGAGCCGAGCGCGACGGTGGCGGCGGTGGATCGCGCGCTGGCCCGCTCCAGGGCGTCGCGCGCGTCGTCGAACCCGTACTTGAGCGCGCCGGCCAGATCGGCGTGGCCGGGGCGGACCTGGGTGAACTTGCGCCCGCCACGGGCGTACGGGGAGACGAGCTCCTTCCAGCTCTCGTGGTCCTTGTTCCAGACCACCAGCGCGATGGGCGAGCCCAGGGTGACCCCGCCGCGCAGGCCGGAGAGGAACTGCGCCTCGTCGGTCTCGATCTTCTGGCGGCCGCCGCGGCCGTAGCCCTTCTGCCGGCGGCGCAGGTCGAGGTTCACCAGCTCGAAGTCGACCGTCAGGCCGGCGGGGAACCCCTCCGCGATGGCGCACAGGCCCGGTCCATGAGATTCACCCGCAGTGAGGTAACGCAAGCTCATCCGTCGCGCGCCGCGGTCCGCAGCGCCTCCGCCATGACCGGCTCGGGCGCGGGCTTCCCCGTCCAGAGCGTGAAAGCGAGCGTCCCCTGCCCGAGCAGGATCTCCTCGCCGGTGACCACCTTGGCGCCCTCGGCGGCGGCGCGCCGCGCAAAGGGCGTGTCGCCGTAGACGAAGTCCACCGCCACCTGTCCCGGGTGCAGGTGAAGCGTGGGGAGCGCGTCGCCGTTGCCGTCGAGCCCGATGGAGGTCGCGTTGACGATGGTGCTGGCCGCCTCGGACCACATCATGGCCTCGGCCCAGGGGGCCGGCTCCACGCGGGCGCCGGGAAAGGCCCGCGCCATGCGGAGGCAGAGCGCCTCGGCCTCGGGCGTGCGCCGCGCCGCCACCGCCACCTCGACGCCCGCGGAGAGCAGCGCCCAGGCCGCCCCGTGCGCCGCACCTCCCGCGCCGAGGAGGAGGGCGCGCGAGCCCTTCGTAAGCCCCGCCGCCACCATCAGCGCACGGCAGGCCGGGGCATCGGTGTTGTAGCCCTCCCACCCTCGCGAGGTGCGCCGGAGCGTGTTGACCGCTCCGCACGCCTCGGCCGTGCCGTCGAGCCCGAGGCAGAGCGCGGCCGTGCGCTTCTTGTGCGGCACGGTGACGGAGAGCCCCTGGAACCCGAGGGCATGCGCCCCGCGCAGCGCCTCCTCCAGCCGGTCGGAAGGGACCGGAAGGGCCACGTACGCGGCGTTGAGGCCGAGCGCCGCAAAGGCCGCGTTGTGCATGGCGGGGGAGAGGCTGTGCGCCACGGGGTGGCCCACGACGCCGAAGAGCGCGGTCGTTCCCGAGATCATGGCCTCACCTCCGCGAGACGGTCGAGGATGGCGAAGAAGGACGGGAAGCTGGTGGCGACGCAGGCCACGTCGTCCAGCTCCACCGCTTCGCCCTGGGTGAAGAGCTGCGCCACCGCCATGCTCATGGCGACCCGGTGGTCGAGCTTCGTCTGCACGGCGACGCCGCGCAGCGGGGTCGGCCCCTCGATCGCGCAGCCGTCCTCGAACAGCTCGATGCGGGCTCCCGCCCGCGAGAGCGCGTCGCCCATGCTGGCGAGCCGGTCCGACTCCTTCACCCGCAGCTCGCGCGCGTCCCGGAGGACCGTGCGCCCGCGCGCCTGGGTGGCGAGGACCATCACCGCCGGGAGCTCGTCGATGAGCCGGGGCACCAGCGCCCCCTCGACGGTGGTCCCGCGCAGCGGCGCAGCGCGCACGGTGACGTCGCCGCGCGGCTCGCCGGGCCCGGCGGTGGGCACCACCTCGACGCCGGCGCCCATGTCCCGCAGCACGTCGAGGAGCCCGCAGCGCGTGGGGTTGAGCCCGACGCCGCGGGCGGTGACCTCCGAGCCTTCCAGCGCGGCCGCGGCGCAGAGGAAGAACGCGGCGGAGGAGATATCACCCGGCACCTCGATGGCCGTGCCGCGCGGTCGCCCGGGCGACACGGTGACGCCCTCCGGCCCGGCGTGCACGCCCACCCCCATGGCGGCGAGGAGCCGCTCGGTGTGGTCGCGCGATGGGTGCGGCTCCACCACGGTGGTGAGCCCGTCGGCGAACAGCCCGGCGAGGAGCAGCGCGCTCTTCACTTGCGCGCTCGCCACGGGTAGCCGGTGGCGGGCGCCGCGCAGCGGCCCACCCAGCACCACCACCGGGGGAAGCCTGTCGCCGTCGCGGGCGTGCACCACGGCGCCCATGGTCCGCAGCGGCTCCAGGACCCTGCGCACGGGCCGGCGCCGGAGCGAGGCGTCGCCGGTGAGCACCGACAGTCCCGGCACGGCGGCCAGCACGCCGCACAAGAGCCGCAGGCTGGTCCCCGAGTTGCCGCAGTCGATCACGTCCCCGGGCTCGGAGAGCCGCTCGGGCGGCTCGACCCACACCAGCGGGCCCTCCTCTCGAACGCGGGCCCCGAGCGACTCCACCGCGCGCCGCGTCGCGCGCACGTCCTCCGCTTCCAGGAGCCCTCTCACCGACGAGCGCGAGGACGCGAGCGCCGCGAAGAGCAGGGCGCGGTGCGAGACCGACTTGTCGCCCGGCACCTCGAAGGACCCGCGCAGCGGGCCCTCCCTCCGGCAGGAGGCGGGCGTCTTCATCCCGCCTCCGCTTCCGGGTAGAGCGCTTCCCGGGCGAGCCGGGCTCCCTCCAGCGCCGAGCGGGCGGAGCCCGACGCATCGCCCGCTGCCTGGAGCAGGCGCGCCAGCTCCTCGTGGAGCGCCTCGGCCGCCGCAGGCAGCCGGCGGTTCCTGCGCGCCACCTCCCCCTGGATGTCGAACGGGAAGCGGGCGAGCCGGGTCATATCCCGCAGCCCGGGCCCGGCCAGCTCCGCCGCGAGCGGGCCGGCCCTGCGCGCCGCCAGCGCGAGCGCGCTCGCCACGAGATAGGGGAGGTGCGAGACGGTGGCGACCGCGGCATCGTGCTCCTTCGCGCGGCAGCGCACCACCCGCGCCCCGAGCGCCGCGTGGAAGGCGGCGACGCGCTCCACGGCCGCGGGATCTCCGTCGGTGCACACGGCGACTGTTCCGCCGCGCCACAGCTCGGCGCGGGCCCCGGCGTACCCGCCGTGGCCGCCGAACATGGGGTGCGCGCCCGCGAACCCGACCCCGGGCCGGACGCTCCTCGCCGCCGCGGCGACGAGCTCCTCCTTGGCCCCGCCCACGTCGCTCAGGACCGCGCCGTCCCCCATCGCGCGCGACGCCGGGGCGAGCAGCTCCTCGATGGCGGCCACCGGCGTGCACAGGACGACGATGGCGCAGCCGGCCAGCTCCGGGCCTGCGGCGGCGAGATCGGCGAGCGCCACGTCGGCCACGCCGTCCGCGATCGCTGCCCGGCGGATCTCCTCGCGCGGCTCCACCGCCACGATCCGGACCGCCGGGTCCTTCGCCCTCGCGGCGCGCGCGAGCGAGGCGCCCATGAGCCCGAGGCCCACCACGCCCAGCGCGCGCGGCAGGGCTTCCTTCACAGGCTGCGCCCGACCGCCTTCGCCACGGCCGACAGGCTCGGCATGAGCTCGGCGAACATCGCGGGCGTGAGGGACTGCGGCCCGTCGGACATGGCGCGGGCCGGGTCGGGGTGCACCTCGATGATGAGCGCGTCGGCGCCGGCGGCGAGGCCCGCCCGCGACATGGCGGTGACGAGGGTGCGCTTTCCGGTCCCGTGGGACGGATCGACCACCACCGGCAGGTGCGACAGCTCCTTCAGCACGGGCACGGCCGAGAGGTCGAGCGTGTTGCGGGTGGCGCGCTCGTAGGTGCGGATGCCGCGCTCGCAGAGGATGACGTTGCGGTTGCCCTCGGCGAGCACGTACTCCGCCGCCATGAGGAGCTCCTCGCTGGTGCCGGAGAGCGCGCGCTTGAGCAGCACCGGCTTTTTGGCGCGGCCGCAGGCTTGGAGCAGGTTGTAGTTCTGCATGTTGCGCGCGCCGATCTGGAGGCAGTCGGCGTACTCGTCCACCATGGGAACCATCTCCGGCGACATCACCTCGGTGATGACGGGCATCCCGGTGAGCTCCCGGGCGCGGGCGAGGATCTGCAGCCCCTTCTCTCCCAGGCCCTGAAACGAGTACGGGCTGGAACGCGGCTTGAACGCGCCGCCGCGCAGCACCCGCGCACCGGACGCCCGCACCGCCTGGGCGACCTCGCTCATCTGCTCCTGGCTCTCCACCGCGCAGGGGCCCGCGATGACGACCACCTCGGCCCCGCCGATCCGCACCGCGCCGGGGCCGGTGCCGAGCGTCACGATGGAGGGCTCGGGGTGGAAGTCCACCGAGGCGAGCTTGAAGGGCTTCAGCACCCGGACGCACTCGGACACGCCCGGCAGCCCCTCGAACATGCCCGCGTCGGCCACCCGGCGGTCGTCGCCGATGACGCCGATGATGGTGCGCTCCTCGCCGCGGGAGACGTTGTGCCGGAACCCGGCCTCGGAGATGCGCGCCAGCACGCCCTCCACCTCCGCATCGCCAGCGCCCTTCTTCATCACCACGATCACGACTTCACCTCGTTCACTTGTGCAGGTCGGGGCGGAGCACCTTCGCTCCGCGCAGGTAGACGTGGTGCGCCTCGGCCGGGGCGCCGCTGTCCACGTGAATGAGCACGCGCACCGTGCGCGGCAACGAGCCGGGCACGGGGATCTCGCGCGAGCAGATCATCGGCACCCGGTTCCAGCCGCCCTTCACGCGCGCCGCCCGGGCCGGGAAGTCCGCATCGAGGTCGTGCGTGACCGTGAAGATGGCCCAGACGATCTCCTCCTGGCGCAGGGCGTTGGCCTCGTCGATGGCGCGGCAGAGCTCGGCGACGGCGTCTTCCATCGCCTCCACGCTGTTCGCGTCGATCTGGGTTGCACCTCGGATGCCGCGCATGGGGAAGCGCGGGAGTATACGGGCGGGCGGGCAGGCCCGTCCACCGCCTCGAGCTCGACGGCTACCCGGGAGGCCATCCCAGCGCGCGGCCTCCGAGCAGGTGCAGGTGGAGGTGGAACACGGTCTGGCCCGCGTCGGGCCCGCAGTTCACCACCGTGCGCCAGCCCCGCGTCCCGAGCCCCCGCTCCCGCGCGAGCCGGGTCGCGGCGCGGTGGAGATCTCCCACGAGCGCGTCGTCGGCCTCGGCGAGGTCGTTCAGGCTGGCGACGTGGCGGCGCGGGATCACGAGCAGGTGCACCGGCGCCTGCGGGTTCACGTCCTCGAAGGCGACGAGGTCGTCCTCCTCCAGCACCAGGCGGGCGGGGATCTCCTTGGCGGCGATCCGGCAGAAGAGGCAGTCGGTCATGGAACGTTTCTCCGAAGGAAGGGGGTCAGAAGAGCTTTTCGGAATCGAGGAGGAGGGTGACGGGGCCGTCGTTCACGAGCTCGAGCTGCATGTCGGCGCGGAAGACGCCGGTCGCGACCGGCAGCCCCTTCTCGCGCAGGAGCGCCACCGTGCGCTCATAGAGTCCCTCGGCCTCCTGCGGTGGCGCGGCGGCGGCAAAGCTCGGGCGATTGCCCCTGCGCGCGTCGCCGAGGAGCGTGAATTGCGAGACCACCAGCACTCCGCCCCCGGTCTCGGCGACCGACCGGTTCAGCTTGCCCCGCTCGTCCTCGAAGATCCGCAGAGCGGCCAGCTTGTCCGCCATGGCCTGGGCGGACGCCTCGCCGTCGCCCTGAGCGACCCCGAGCAGCACCGCGAGCCCCTGGCCGATGCGCCCGACGACCTCGCCGCCCACGCGCACCTCGGCGCGGAGCACTCTCTGGACCACGGCTCGCACGGCACGTTCCTTGGCGCGTCCTGCGCGGCGCGGCAACGCGATCCGCGGCGCCGCCCGGGGCGATGACATCCTCGCACGGCCCGTGCTACAGGCTCGCCCCCGCATGCTGCTCCTCCGCGACGCGCAGAGATCCGACGCAGAGGCGCTGTCGGCGCTCGCCGCCGAGCTCGATTCGGTGAACCTCCCGCACGACGAGCGGGCCCTCGGCGGCATCATCGACCGGTCCCTGCGCAGCTTCGCGGGCACCATCCGAGACCCGCTCGCCCGCTCCTACGTGTTCGTGCTGGAGGACCCTGCCTCGGGGCGCGTCCTCGGCACCTCGATGATCATCGCGCAGCACGGCACGCGCGAGTCGCCCTGCACCTTCTTCGACGTCTCGGAGCGCGAGCACTACTCCTCGACCATCGACCGGCACTTTCGCCACGTGGTGCTCTCCATCGGCTACCACTTCGATGGGCCCACCGAGATCGGAGGGCTGGTGGTGCACCCCGACGACCGGCGCGGCGCCGGGAAGCCGGGGAAGCAGCTCGCCTACGTGCGCTTCCTGTACCTCGCCATGCACCGCCGCCGCTTCCGGGACAAGGTGCTGGCGGAGCTCATGCCCCCGCTGCTCCCGGACGGTCGGAGCCTCTTCTGGGAGGCCTGCGGCAGGCGCTTCACCGGGCTCGCCTACGGCGACGCCGACCGGAAGAGCCGCGAGAACAAGGAGTTCATCCAGCACCTCTTCCCGCCCGGCGACCTCTACGCGACCCTCCTGCCGCCGCGCGTGCAGCGGCTCCTGGGCGCCGTGGGGCCCGAGACGAAGGGGGTGAAGAAGATGCTGGAGCGCATCGGCTTCCGCTACGTCGACCGCATCGACCCGTTCGACGGGGGGCCTCACTACGAGGCGTGCACCGAGGACGTCACCCTCGTCCGGGCGCACCGGCGCTCGCGGCTCTCGCCCCTCGCCCTCCCGGAGGACGCCGCCGCGCCCCTCGTGCTGGCAGCAGCGGAGCGGGGCGACCCCGGCCGAGGCCGGCCCCGCTTCCGGGCCGTGTGCACGCGGCTGGCGCTGCGGGGCGAGTCAGCGCTCCTCCCCGCCCACGCCCGCGAGCTCCTCGGGGCCGAGCCGGGCGACAGGATCGACGCTGTGCCGTTCGAGTGACAATGAGGGAGCACCCCGCGGCCGCTCGCGAGCGGCGCCGCGCCAGTCCCTGTCAGCTGTAGACACCTGCCTCGATCCGGCCGAGCACGCGGAGGACGGCCTCGAGGCCCGCCTGCGTGCGGAGAAGGTCGAGCGGTACCATCCCGCCCAGCGCGCGATTGGGCGTGCGGAGCCATGCGGCGGCCGAGGCTCGATCCTGGAGCACCTCCTCCGCGCGCGCGGTGGCGCGAGCGCGTCCTCCCGGCTGATCCGATTGGCGCGCGCCGGGAGCAGCAGGGCGAGCCTTGGGTCGCGTCCCCTCGCGGTGACGTTTCGAAGCGGCCATCACCCCTCCAGCACGGTCCCCACGCTCCCAGGCTGGAGCACGGCGCGCACGAGGTCCCCAGGGGCGAGCTTGCCCACCACCACGACGGAGCGGGCCCCGCCCGCGAGCACGGCGAAGCTCTCCTCCAGCTTGGGGATCATGCCGCCGGAGATGGTGCCGTCGGCCACGCCGGCGCGGAAGTCGGCCGCGGTCATGCGGGCGATGCGGCTCGCCGGGTCCCGCACGTCGCGCAGCACCCCGGGGGTGGAGGTCACGAGGACGAGGGCGTCGGCGCGCAGCGCGCCGGCGAGCGCGCTCGCCACCGTGTCGCCATTGATGTTGAGCGACTGGCCGGCGGCGTCGCAGCCGAGGCAGGCCAGCACGGGCACCATGCGGCGCTCCTGAATGTCCGAGAGGAGCCCCAGGTTGAAGCCCATGACGTCGCCCACCAGGCCGAGGTCCACCGGCTCCGGCCCTGCGCCGGTGAGCGGCCGCGGCGGACGGCGGCGGGCCTGGATCATGTGACCGCTCGCGCCGTGGAGCCCCACCCCCATCACCCCGTGGGCGAGGAGTCGGGCGCAGAGGTCCACGTTCACCGCGCCCGCCACCGTGTACTTCATGACCTCGAGCGCGGCCTCGTCGGTGACGCGCTTGCCGGCGACGATGCGCGGCTCTTGCCCCAGCCGCTTCTGGAGGGCGCTGGCCTGCGGCCCACCTCCGTGCACCAGGGTGATGCGGTGCCAGCCCCCCACCAGCTCGCGAAGATCGTCCGCGATGACGTCCAGTTCCGGGGAGGCGACCACCTCGCCGCCCAGCTTCACGACCACGGTCTTCATGGCGGCCAGGGCCCCCTGTCCTCGAGCGACGCGGCCTCGGGAAGTCCGAGCGCGAGATTCATGTTCTGGATCGCCTGTCCCGCGCCGCCTTTGACCAGATTATCGGTCGCGGCGAACAGGGCCGCGGTGCGCCGCCCGCGAAAGGCCGGGCCGAGGGCGGCGCCCACCTCGGCGAAGTTGGAGCCCGACACCGCCGCCACCTCCGGCAGCCGCTGGCGGGGCACCCGCACGAAGGGCTCGCCCGCGAAGCGCTCCTCGTAGAGCCCCCTCAGTCGATCCTCGGTGTAGTCGTCCGGCAGCTCGACGAAGGCGGTGACGAGGATGCCGCGCGCGAGCGGCGCCGAGACGGGGACGAAGCGAAGCTCGAGCTCCCGCGCGCCGGCCTGGACGAGCAGCTCCACGATCTCGGGAACGTGCTGATGCTCCAGCGGCTTGTAGGCGCGCAGGTTGGCGGCTCGCACCGCGTGATGAGTGCCCGCGGACGGGGCCACACCCGAGCCGGAGCTTCCGGTGATCCCCTGCACGTGGACGACGCCCTCGAGGAGCCCGGCGGAAGCGAGCGGGAGCAGGGCGAGCTCGACCGTGGTCGCGAAGCAGCCCGGCGAGGCGATGGCGCGCGCGCCGCGGAGCCGCTCGCGGTTCACCTCGGGCAGGCCGTAGACGAAGTCCTTCAGGAGCTCGGGGTGCGGGTGAGGGCCGCCGTAGGCGCGGGCGTAGGCGGCGGCGTCCTTCAGCCGGAAGTCGCCGCTCATGTCGACGACCGTGGCGCCCGTGGCCAGGAGCTCCGGCATGAGGCGGGCCGAGACCTTGTGCGGCAGGCCGAGCAGCACCACGTCGGCATCGCGCGCCGCCTCGGAGGGGGACAACTGCTCGAACCGGAACCCCGGCAACCCCTCCAGCGGAGGGTGGGCGGACCCGAGCGGCTCGCCCACGTGATCGACCGAGGCCACCCGCGCCAGCTCCACGTCGGGATGCAGGAGCAGCCGCCGGATGAGCTCGCCGCCGCCGTAGCCGGAGCCGCCCATCACCGCCGCCCGGTAGCGCTTGCTGGCCGCCATGGGCCTCTCTTATACCCGGCGTCGAAGTCGGGACCAGGCCGGAAGGGGAGCGATGTTCGGAGAACGGGTCGAGATCGGGCTCGCATGGCTCGGAGGGCAGCGGCTCGGGATGCAGCGGCTGCTCGAGCGGCTGGTGCGCCAGAGCTCCTTTTCGGGCGACGTGTCGGGCGTGAACGCGGTGGTCTCGATGCTGGACGCCGAGCTGCGCCGCATCGGCCTGCGGACCGAGCGCATCCCGGCCAAGAAGTTTGGCGACCACCTCGCCTTCCGCACCCTCGGCTCGGGAGCCCCCGCCTTCTTCATCGGGCACACCGACACCGTCTACCCGCCCGGCAGCTTCGACGGCTTCTCGGTCAAGGGCGACGTCGCGCGCGGGCCGGGCGTCTTCGACATGAAGGGGGGCCTGGTGGTGGGGCTCTACGCCCTGGAGGCGCTGGCGCGGGCGGCCCTCCTCCGCCACGTGGCGGTGGCCGGAATCTTCGTCTCGGACGAGGAAGTGGGCTCGCCCGATTCGACGCCGCACGTGCAGTCGCGGGTCGCGGGCGCCGCCTGCGCGCTGGGCCTGGAGTCGGGCCGCTCGGGCGATGCCATCGTCACCATGCGCAAGGGGGTGGCGTCGGTGCATGCCGAGGCGACCGGTGTGGCGGCGCATGCGGGCAACGATCACGCCTCCGGCCGCAACGCCATCTGGGCGCTCTCGCGCTTCGTCGATCGCGCCCAGGCGCTCACCGATCACGACCAGGGACTCACCGTGAACGTGGGTAAGATCGAGGGTGGCACCTCCAAGAATACCGTGCCCTCCCGCGCCCGCGCCGAGCTCGACCTCCGCTACGTCACCGCCGAGGCGGGAGAGGCCCTCTACCGCGCGCTGGAGGCTGCCGCGCGGGAGGCCGCTCTCGAGGGCACGCAGGTGCAGCTCGCCCGGACGGCGTGGCGCCCGCCCATGGTCCGCAGCGAAGCCTCGGCCGCGCTCGCTTCAGAGTACGGGTCGTGCCAGGAGGCGAGTGGGCTGGGGAAGGGCGAGGCGCCGCTCTCGGGCGGAGGCTCCGATGCCTGCACCACCAGCGCCTCGGGCGTGCCCACCATCGACGGGCTGGGTCCTCGCGGGGCCGGCTTTCACACGCCCGAGGAGCGCGTGGAGCTCTCCTCTCTCGTGCCCAAGGCGGCTGCGCTGGTGCGGTTCCTGGGGCGCAGGGCGGCGTAGCTCCGGCCTGGGCAAGACAGACTGCCGGTCAGCGCGACCTGCCCCAGCAGGCGAGCACGCGGCGGCCCGCCTCGGCGCGGGCGAGCGCGTCGTCGGGGGCGAACCGGGCCAGGGTGAAGCGCGGTCCGCGCGCGGGAACCTGCTCGAACGAAGGATCCACCGGGATCCAGCCCTCCCCGGAGAGAACCTCGGTCCACTCGTGCCAGACGAAGGCGCGGCCGTCCCACGCCACGCCCACCGCGTAGCGTCCCTGGAGCCCGGCCGACCTCGCGATGGCGAGGTAGCGCTCGGAGCGGTCCCTGCAGCTCGCACCAGGGGGGCTCGCGCGAGGGACGGCGGCGGGCGCGGCCGGTGGAGACGGGTCGAGGGGCGCGCCGCAGAAGGCGCTCGCCCCGGCCGGGAGAGCGACCTCGGTCGAGAACAGGCGCGGGGCCATGCGCGGCAGGGCCGCGGCGTCGTCGCGCACGAAGCGCATGCGCTGGCGCGGCAGCTCTACCTCGCCTGGCGCCTCTCCCGGCGCGGCGCGCAGGCGCACCGGCTCGCCCAGCACGGTGCCCTCCAGCAGCTCACCCGTCCTGCGCGCGCACGCCTCGCCGAGGGTCCCGCTCTCCTCGTCCCGGACGTTCACGCAGAGGCGCTCCCCCTCACGCGCGAGCCCGAGGAGCAGCTCCGCCGCGGAGGCGGGCGGGGGGCCCGCGCCGGCAGCGGAGCTCCGCGCGACCTTCCCATCCGCCAGGCTCTCGAGGTGCACCGACAGCGCGCTTCCGTCGCGGGAGAGCCGGGCATGGATGCGCCGCCCGGTGGTGCCCCCGCCCGCCTCCTCCGGGAGGCGCAGCTCACTCGACCAGCCGAGCTGGCACGTGGCTTCGCAGGCGAGCCGGAGCTCCGCCCAGCCGAGAGGCTGACCGGCGAGCTCGACGCGGTAGCGTGCGCCCGCGCTGGCCGGGAGCGCGGCGACGACGAGCGCCAGGGCGAGCGCCGCGATCAGGCTGCTCTCGCGCGCCGCCGGCGGACGACCCTCGCCGCGGCGAAAAGGGCGACGACGGCCAGGACCAGCCAGGCGGCGCTCGTGAACCGGGAGAGCAGCGCGGCCAG
>JBBQEB010000068.1:0-19209 GCA_038320275.1 Myxococcales bacterium
CGCTGGAGCTCTTTGGGGATGGGCGCGCCCGGGCGCGCGAGGTCGCAGCCGAGGTGGCGGCGCTCGCCCGGGAGTGGGCTTCGGGCGACGGGTCGGACCCCGAGTTGCGCCGGAAGTGCGAGGAGCGGCTGGAAGGCTTGCGCGCGCTCTGGCGCCGGGAGCGCACGCTCTTCGGCCCCACCGAGGTCGCGGAGCTGCGCAGCCTCTCCGAACGGTTGCGGCGGGTGGGCTCGCCCCCCGCGCGCGAGATCCTCCGGCAGGTCTTCGGTCACCAGGATTATCGGCCAGGGCAGGAGCCCATCATCGAGGCGGTGCTGGCCGGCCGCGACTGCCTGGGCGTCATGCCCACCGGCGCTGGCAAGTCGCTCACCTACCAGATCCCCGCGCGGGTGCTGGGCGGCACCATCCTCGTCATCTCGCCGCTGATCGCGCTGATGAAGGACCAGGTGGATGCCATGGGCCGGGTGGGCCTGCGGGCCACCTTCCTCAACTCCAGCCTCGACCCCGAGGAGCGGCGCGCGCGTGTCCAGCGCATGCGCCGGGGGGAGCTCGAGCTCGTGTATGCGGCGCCCGAGGGGCTGGAGGCGTCGGTGGGAAGCGCGCTCGAGGGCATGCGGCTCACCGCACTGGCGGTGGACGAGGCGCACTGCATCAGTCACTGGGGGCACGACTTCCGCCCCGCCTACCGGAACCTGCGCGGCCTGAAGGAGCGCTTCGGAGGCATTCCCGTCCTCGCGCTCACCGCCACCGCCACCGCCGAGGTGACGCGGGACATCGCCCAGCAGCTCGGGATGCAGGACCCGCTCGTCTTCCGCGGCACCTTCTTCCGTCCCAATTTGAGGCTGCACGCGTACAAGAAGGGCGAGGGCGCCGGCCACGGAGCGACCGGCAAGCGCCACGGGCTCAAGACGCGCGACGCGCTCCTGCGCATCGTCCGGTCGCGGCCGGGCGAGAGCGGGATCGTCTATTGCCTCTCCCGCAAGTCGGTGGAGGCCACCGCGGAAGACCTGCGCGACCACGGCGTGCGGGCGCTCGCCTACCACGCGGGCATGGATGCCGAGGCGCGCACGGCCGCGCAGGACGCCTTCCATTCGGGGACGGCGGAGGTGGTGGTCGCGACCGTGGCGTTCGGCATGGGCATCGACAAGCCGGACATCCGCTACGTGCTCCACCGCGACATGCCGCGCTCGGTGGAGGGGTACTACCAGGAGGTGGGGCGGGCGGGGCGCGATGGGGCGCCCTCCGACTGCGTGCTCTTCTACTCCTGGGCCGACGTCATCTCCTGGGACCGCATGGCGAGCGGCACGGAGCCGGGGGTCGCCGAGCTGCAGAAGAAGCAGGCGCGCGAGATGTTCCGGCTCGCCGACGACTCCGCCTGCCGCCACCAGTCGCTGGTGCGGCACTTCGGCGAGCGCATCGATCCCTGCCGGTCGAGCTGCGATCTCTGTTCTGGCACGGACCTCGTGTCGGACGCGCGGCCGGTGAAGGGGCTGACGCGCGGTCCGCGGCCCGGGCGTCCGGGCGCGGAGGGCAGGGCTGCCGCGCCCCTCGCGGACGAGCTCGACGTCGAGGCTTCGGAGCGCTTCGAACGCCTGCGCGCGGAGCGGCGCGCGGCCGCCGCGGAGAAGAGCGTTCCGGCCTTCTTCGTCTTCTCCGATGCGGTGCTGCGGGCCATCGCGCTGGCCCACCCGGGCGACGAGACGGCGCTCGCGCGCGTGCCGGGTGTGGGCCCGAAGAAGCTCGCCGAGTACGGCGAGCGCTTCCTGGCCGCCCTGCGGAGCTGACCCTAGGGCGGGGCCTCGGACCGGGCCTTCGCGCTCGCGCCGGATGCGGCGCGTTTCAGGGATAGCCCGCCTTGCTTCGCCCCGACGCGCAGGTGCGGAGGTCCGCCACCCAGCTCCCCGCCGGAGGCCGCCCTTCCGCGACGATCTCGAGGCGCGCAGCGCCGTTCACGAGGTCTGGAGCGACGTTCAGCCGGTCGCCGGTGAGCACGATCCGGGAGACCGGCCCCGCCGCGGGATCGCGCGTGTAGTGGAGGAGCGCGACCACCTCGCCGCCCGAGCGAAAGAGGTTCACCGTGGCCGAGTCGATGCCGGACAGATCCGGCCCGGAGCCGCCGGAGACCTCCAGCGACAGCTCGTCGATGTGCACGACGGTGTCGATGCCCCGGGTGCGCAGGAGCGGGATCTGGGTGGCGATGGGCACGGTGACGGGCAGCGCGATCCGGGACGCGCCCGCGCCCGGCACCGGCAGCCCGCCCTGTCCCAGGCAGACCTGGGGGATCTCGACCTCGGCATAGAGCAGCGGACCGCCGCAGCCGGAGAGCGCGGCGACCAGCGCCAGCACGAGGAGGGAGAGGGACCTTGGCACCGGGGTCACCACACGTAGAAGAGCAGCCCCGCGCTGGCGGCGGGGTAGGTGCCCCGCACCGTCGGGTCGAGTGCCGAGACGATGGAGGCGTTCTCGCCCGTCACCGCCGCGGCGAAGCCGTGAACGGTCCCGCTGAAGTAGCCGAGCCCCGCCCGCAGGAAGAACACGAGCCGGTCGGGGCTGCCCAGCTCGAGGCCGAGCTCCGCCTGGACGTGGTCGTAGGCCACGCGCCGGAGGGCGCTCCTCTCCGCCGGTGAGAGCCGCGCAAAGCGCTCCGCGAGGCCGCCCGCGTCGGAGTCGAGCTGGTGCCCAACCTCCACGCGCAGGACGGGGGCGATGACGAAGCGGATCGGCGCGAGGGCCGCTGCGCCGCGGAGCCCCCAGCCGAGCAGGTTGTACGAGCCGCCGACCTCGAGCCGGAGCGGAAAGACCGGTCGGACGACCAGGGAGGCTGCCAGCCCGTCGGGAAACCCTCCGTCGACGGCGGCACCGAGAAGTGGAGAGGCGCATGCTTGGCGGGCAGCCCCGGCAAGGACGAGGGCGACGACGAGGCGAGCCAGGCGCGTCACGCGAGGAGTCTAGCCGCCCACGGGCGCGCCCAGCGAGCCGGTCACGATTTTTCCGATCGGGATCGCTGGCAAACGTGGCGTCCGCGCGATACTAGACTACGTTAGTCCAGTTACTTCGCTCACCCGAGCCTACCCGCGCGGACCCTGGACGACACCCGAATGCTGCGCATGAGCAAACTCACCGACTATGGCCTCGTGCTCCTCACGCACATGGCCCGAGCCTCGCCCGCCCAGCGCAGCGCGCAAGAGCTCTCCACCGCCTCGCGCGTCCCCATGCCCACGGTCTCGAAGATCCTGAAGGAGCTCTCGAAGGCGGGGCTCGTCCTCTCGCAGCGAGGGCGCAACGGGGGCTACAGCCTCTCCAGGCCCCCGGATCAGATCTCGGTGGCGGCGGTGGTCGAGGCGCTGGAGGGACCGGTGGAGCTCACCGAGTGCAGCAGCGGCGCGGAGAGCGGCTGCTCCCTCCAGGCAGACTGCGTGGCGAAGGGCCACTGGGGCCCCATCAGCCGCGCCATCCAGCGGACGCTGGAGCGCCTGCCGCTCACCGCGCTCGGCCCGCCCGTGCCGCCCCTCGCCCGCCTCGCCTCACCCTCTCACCCCGCAGCACGCCCGGAGACCACACCATGAGCCAGGACGCAGCCCTCCGCGAGCTGACCGAGGCGAAGTACAAGTACGGCTTCGTCACCGAGGTCGAGACCGACCAGGTCGCCCGCGGACTGTCGGAGGACGTCATCCGCATCATCTCGGCGAAGAAGGGCGAGCCCGAGTGGCTCCTCGACTGGCGCCTCAAGTCCTACCGGCACTGGCTCGGCATGGTCGAGCCCACCTGGCCCAACGTCCGCTATCCCAAGATCGACTACCAGGACATCGTCTATTACTCGGCGCCCAAGCCCAAGAAGAAGCTGGGCTCGATGGACGAGGTCGACCCTGAGCTCAGGAAGGCCTTCGAGAAGCTCGGCATCCCGCTCGCGGAGCAGGCGCGGCTCTCCAACGTGGCGGTCGACGCGGTGTTCGACTCCGTCTCGGTGGCGACCACCTTCAAGGGGAAGCTCGCAGAGAAGGGCGTCATCTTCTGCTCCTTCTCCGAGGCGGTGAAGAACCATCCCGAGCTGGTGCGGAAGTACCTGGGCTCGGTGGTGCCGCCGACCGACAACTTCTTCGCCGCGCTCAATAGCGCGGTCTTCTCGGATGGCAGCTTTGCCTTCATCCCGAAGGGCGTGCGCTGCCCGATGGAGCTCTCCACCTACTTCCGCATCAACGCCTCCGACACCGGCCAGTTCGAGCGCACGCTCATCGTGGCAGAGGACGAGGCGTACGTGTCCTACCTCGAGGGTTGCACCGCGCCCATGCGCGACACGAACCAGCTCCACGCGGCAGTGGTGGAGCTCGTGGCCCTGCCCGGCGCGCACATCAAGTACTCCACGGTGCAGAACTGGTACCCGGGCGACGCCGAGGGCCGCGGGGGCATCTACAACTTCGTCACCAAGCGCGGCAAGGCGATGGAGCGCTCGAAGATCAGCTGGACGCAGGTGGAGACGGGCTCCGCCATCACCTGGAAGTACCCGTCGGTCATCCTGCAGGGCGACGACAGCGTGGGAGAGTTCTACTCGGTGGCGCTCGCCAACCACCGCCAGCAGGCCGACACCGGCACCAAGATGATCCACATCGGCAAGCGCACCCGCTCCACCATCGTGTCGAAGGGCATCAGCGCCGGCCACGGCCAGAACACCTACCGCGGGCTGGTGAAGGTGCAGAAGGGCGCGGCCGGTGCCCGCAACCACTCGCAGTGTGACTCGCTGCTCATCGGCGACCGCTGCGGCGCCCACACGTTCCCGTACATCGAGGTGAAGAACCCGCTCGCGCAGGTGGAGCACGAGGCCACCACCTCCAAGATCGGCGAGGACCAGCTCTTCTACTGCCGGCAGCGCGGCATCTCGGAGGAGGACGCGGTCTCCATGATCGTGAACGGCTTCGCCCGCCAGGTGCTGAAGGAGCTGCCCATGGAGTTCGCGGTCGAGGCGCAGAAGCTCCTCGGGATGTCGCTGGAAGGGAGCGTCGGGTGAGCGCTGGCCAGAACGGAAACGGGAGCGCGGGGGCCCCGCTGCTCGAGGTGCAGGGCCTGCGGGCGACGGTGGTGGATCGCGAGATCCTGAAGGGGCTCGACCTCACCGTCGGGCCTGGCGAGGTGCACGCCATCATGGGGCCCAACGGCTCCGGTAAGAGCACGCTCGCGGGCGTGCTCGCCGGCCGCGAGGCGTACACGGTCACCGCCGGAACGGTGCGTTACCTGGGCGAGGACCTGCTCGCCCTCGCGCCCGAGGTCCGCGCGGCCCGGGGCGTCTTCCTGGGCTTCCAGTACCCGGTGGAGATCCCCGGCGTCGGCAACATGTACTTCCTTCGAACCGCGCTCAACTCGGTGCGCAGGGCGCGCGGCGAGGAGGAGCTCGACGCCATGGACTTCCTCTCGCTCGCCCGCGAGAAGATGAAGCTCGTGAAGATGGACGCCTCGTTCGCCAGCCGCTCGGTCAACGAGGGATTCTCCGGCGGCGAGAAGAAGCGCAACGAGATCCTCCAGATGGCGGTGCTGGAGCCCAGGCTCGCCATCCTCGACGAGATCGACTCCGGCCTCGACATCGACGCGCTGCGGGTCGTCGCCGATGGGGTGAACGCGCTGCGCGCTCCCGACCGCGCCATCCTCGTCGTCACCCACTACCAGCGGCTCCTCGACTACATCACGCCCGATCGCGTGCACGTGATGGCGGAGGGCAGGATGGTGACGAGCGGCGGCCCGGAGCTCGCGCTCGAGCTCGAGAAGAAGGGCTACGGCTGGATCGCCAAGGAACCGCCCCCGGCGCCGCAGGGAGCCCGCCCATGAACGCGGCCGAGACCGCCTTCGCGGCGCAGCTCGCCGCCCGTGCGCAGGAAGGCACCGGCGAGCCTCGCTTCCTGCGCGAGCTGCGCGGGGCCGCCCGCGACACCTTCCTCCACGTGAAGCTCCCCACCTCGAGGCACGAGGACTGGCGCTACACGAGCCTCTCCGCCCTCGGCGAGCAGACCTTCGTTCGCGCTTCGCCCTCGCGGGTCACGAGCGCGGACCTGCCGCCTGCGCCGCGGCTCGTCTTCGTGAACGGCCGGCTCGACCCGGAGGCGAGCGACGTCGCCGGGCTCCCCGAGGGCGTCCGCGCGGGGAGCCTCGCCGCTGCGCTGCGCGAGCGCCCGGAGGACGTCGAGCCGCACCTGGGCAAGGTGGCGACCACGCGCAACCAGGCCTTCGGCGCGCTCAACCTGGGGCTCTTCGAGGACGGAGCGCTGGTGGAGCTCGCGCCGGGCGCGAGCTGCGAGGCGCCCATCCACCTCGTCTTCCTCTCCGCCTCGCCGCTCCCCGCCGCCACCCACCCGCGGAACCTCATCCTCGCGGGGGCCGGTGCGCGCGCCACGGTCGTCGAGACCTACCGGGGCGAGGGCGCGTACCTCGTGAACGCGGTGACCGAGCTCCGGCTGGAGGAAGGCGCCGAGCTCGAGCACGACCGGGTGCAAGAGGAAGGGCCCGCCGCGTTCCACGTGGGGGCGCTCGAGATCGCGCAGGGCGCGCGCAGCCGGCTCACGGGGCAGTCCATCGCGCTCGGCGGAAAGCTGGCGCGGGTGGAGGCCCGCACGCTGCTCGGCGCCGAGGAGGCCTTCTGTGATCTGCGCGGCCTCTCGGTGGGCGGCGGCCGGCAGGTGCTCGACCACTTCGTGCGGGTCGACCACGCCAGCCCCCGCTGTACCAGCCGCGAGACCTTCAAGAACATCCTCGACGGCTCCTCGCGCGGCGTGTTCGCGGGGCGCATCCACGTGCGAGAGGGCGCGCAGAAGACCGACGCAGGCCAGGTGAGCTCCAACCTGCTTCTCTCCGAGGACGCCACCGTGGATGCGAAGCCGCAGCTCGAGATCCTCGCCGACGACGTGAAGTGCTCGCATGGCGGCGCGGTGGGGCAGCTCCGCGAGGACCAGCTCTTCTACCTGCGCTCGCGCGGGATCTCGGCCGCGCACGCCAAGGCGCTCCTCACCTGGGCCTTCGCCGCCGAGATGGTGGACAAGGTTGGGCCGGCCGAGGTGCGCGCGCGCGTCCGGGCTGCGGTCAGAGCGCGGCTCCCCGGCGGAGAGCTGCTGCGGGAGGTTGCATGAGGGCGGAGTCGCAGGTCTTGCAGGCGAGCCCGGCGCTCGACGTGGAGCGCGTGCGGGCGCAGTTCCCCATCCTGGCTCGCCCGGTGCGCGGCAAGCGGCTCGTTTACCTCGACAGCGCCGCCACCACCCAGAAGCCGCGCGCCGTCATCGACGCGGTCTCCCGCTACTACGAGGAGGAGAACGCCAACGTCCACCGCGGGGTGCACTACCTCTCCGAGCGCTCCACCGAGGTGTTCGAGGGCGCCCGCGAGCGGGCACGCAGGTTCATCGGAGCGGCGGATGCGCGCGAGATCGTCTTCGTGCGGGGCACCACCGAGGGGATCAACCTCGTGGCCAGCTCCTTCGCGCGCGCGCGACTGCGCGAGGGCGATGAGGTGCTCGTCACCGGCATGGAGCACCACTCCAACATCGTGCCCTGGCAGATGGCCTGCGCCGAGCGCGGCGCAAAGCTGGTGGTGGCGCCCATCGACGACCGCGGCGTGCTGCTCCTCGACGAGCTCGAGAAGAGGCTCGGGCCGCGCACGAAGCTCCTCGCCGTGACGCACGTCTCGAACGCCCTCGGGACGGTGAACCCCATCCGCGAGATCACCGCCATGGCCCACGCTCATGGCGTGCCGGTGGTGGTGGACGGCGCGCAGGGGGTGCCGCACGTGCGGGTGGACGTGCGCGAGCTGGGCTGCGACTTCTACGCGCTCTCCGGCCACAAGATGTACGGCCCGACCGGCATCGGCGTGCTGTGGGGCAAGGCGGAGCACCTGGAGGCGATGCCGCCCTGGCAAGGGGGCGGCGACATGATCCTGTCGGTCGCCTTCGAGAGCACGATCTACAACCGCATCCCGTACAAGTTCGAGGCCGGCACGCCCGACATGGCCGGCGCGGTGGGGCTCGCCGCGGCCATGGACTGGCTGGACGGGCTCGGGCTGGAGGCGGTGGCGGCGCACGAGCACGAGGTGCTGGAGCACGGCGCCGCCCGCCTGGCCGAGGTGCCGGGGCTGACCATGGTGGGGACGGCCCCGGGCAAGACCGGCGTGCTCTCCTTCGTGCTGAAGGACGTCCACCCGCACGACATCGGGACCGTGCTCGATCGCGAGGGCATCGCCATCCGCACCGGGCATCACTGTGCTCAGCCCCTCATGAAGAGATTGGGCGTCGCGGCCACGGCGCGCGCCTCCCTCGGCGTCTACACCACCCGCGCCGAGCTCGACGCGCTCGCGGCGGGGCTGGAGAAGGTCAGGAGAATGTTCGCATGAGCTCGGAGCTGGACGACCTCTACCAGGACGTGATCCTCGATCACGGCCGCCGCCCTCGAAACTTCCGTATCATCGATGGCGCTGACCGCCAGGCCGAGGGGCTGAACCCGCTCTGCGGCGACCACTTCAAGCTCTACGTGAAGCTCGAGGGCGACCGGATCGCGGATATCGCCTTCGAGGGGTCGGGCTGCGCCATCTCGAAGGCCTCCGCGTCGCTCATGACCACCTCGGTGAAGGGGCACACCATCGCCGAGGCAGAGGCGCTCTTCGAGCGCTTCCATACGCTCGTGACCGAGGGGCCGGACAAGGTGAAGGTCTCCGAGCTGGGCAAGCTGGCGGCGCTCTCCGGCGTGTGCGAGTTCCCCACCCGCGTGAAGTGCGCCAGCCTCGTCTGGCATACCCTGCACAACGCCCTCGAAAAGGAGCGGGCCGAAGTGATCTCGACGGAATAGCGATGCAGCGCTACCAACCAGCCACACTCCAGCGCGCGTGCGATGCGACGCAGATTCCCAGCGGCTTCAAGGTCCAGCTCGAGGCGGGCGCTTACGTGATGCCGCAGCAGGTCCTCGACGGGAACGTCACCGTCATGACCGAGCGGGGCGGGCTCGCCCGCATCTCGTCGGACGACGCCGACGCGCTCGGCCCGGAGTACGCCGAGCTCGCGGCCCAGGCGGCCGCGGCCCGGAAAGAGCGCACCGCCGGCCCCTACGAGGAGGCGAAGGTGTGGGAGGAGCTGAAGACCGTCTTCGACCCCGAGATCCCCGCCAGCATCGTGGACCTGGGGCTCGTCTATCACGTCGGCTCGGAGCCCGCGGAGGGCGGCACGCGCGTGCTCGTCATGATGACGCTCACGGCGCCCGGCTGCGGCGTCGGCCCTGTCCTCGTGGAGGACGTCCGCCGCAAGGTGAGTGGCGTCCCGGGCGTGGTGGACGTGGACGTGGAGCTCGTGTTCGACCCGCCCTGGGACCAGAGCATGATGAGCGAGGCGGCGAGGCTGACGCTCGGCATCCTGTGATAGCGGTCTCCGCGGTGAGGAGGGACGGTGCCCGGGCTGTCCGCCTACCCCGCCCGCAGCCCCATCATCACCGCCGCGAGCGTCCCGGCCGCGACGATCACCCACAGCGATAGACCGAGCAGCAGGGGCCGGGCGCCCACCTCCCGCAGGCTGCTGCGGTCGAGCCCGAGGCCGATGAGGAAGAGGGTGAGCACGAGCAGGCGCCCCGCGAGCCACGCGGCCGCGGTCCCGGCGGGCCGCGCGCCCGGGACGTAGGTCGCGATCGCGGCGGCGAGGACGAAGCCGAGGATGAACCAGGGCGGAGCGGCGGAGAGGGGGGCACCGATCCCGGCTGCGCGCCGCCGTTCCAGGAACCCCAACGCGAGCGCGAGCGGCGCGATCCAGAGCGCCCGGGCGAGCTTCACGGTGGTGGCGATGGCGAGCGCCGCCGGCCCGTACTGGAGCGCCGCCCCCACCACCGAGCTCGTGTCGTGGATGGCGAGGGCGGCCCACAGCCCAAAACCCGGTTCGTCCAGGCCGGCGACGTGGCCGATCGCCGGGAAGACGAGCAGCGCGACCGCGTTGAGGAGGAACACCGTGCCCAGTGAGACGGACGTCTCGCGCTCTCCGGCGCCGATGGCCGGCGCGGCGGCCGCGATGGCGCTGCCGCCGCAGATGGCGGTGCCGACCGTGACGAGCGTCGCGGTCACCCGCTCGACCCCCAGCGCGCGGGCGAGGAGCGCCCCCAGCGCGAGGCACAACGCGATGGACGCGATGGTGTACCCGATGCCGTGCAGGCCGACCCTGGCCACCGCGGCGAGGTCCATTCCACCTCCCAGCCCCACTACTGCGAGCGGCAGGAGCTTGCGCGACAGCGCGCGGGTGCGCGCGCGAAACGGGTTCCCCACCGTGAGCGCGATGGCGATGCCGGCGCCCAGGGCAGCCGCGGCGGGCATCCCTGGCGCCAGCGCCGCGGCGGCGCCCAGGAGGACGAGGGCTCTACCGAGCGTGGACTCCCCCGAGCTGTCGCCGGCCATGCCGCCCGTGTAGCGAAACGGGCGCGCAGATCCAAGGGCAGACTGCGTGAAGGGCCTGCTGTTCCGCCATCCCGCCGCAAGCATGCTCGGCTGGACGCTGGGTGAGACGCGCGTCCTCCGGGGGTGGTGATCCGCTCACGCGGTACGCATGTTGGATGCCACACCTTCAATCGAAAGGACGGACATGCTCATCGACTCGAAGTGGATGGCAGGGGCCCTGGCTGCGGCGCTCCTGGTCGGCCCCGCGGCGGCACAGAATGCGAGCGGCAGCGGAGACCCCGGGCTGAGCCCCGGCGCGCGCGGCGCCGCGTCCACCGGCGCAGGCAGCACCACGATCACCACCACCAAAACCGACAGCAACGACACCGTGAGCCACGGCGCGGCCGCCGCCGGCGCTGCGGCCCAGGGCGCGGCGCACAAGACGGCGGACGCGGCGCGTGGAGCGGCCGACAGCACCGCCGCCGCCGTCGACACGATGGGTGACAAGGCCTCCGCGATGGGCCAGCAGGCCACCAGCGACGCGGCGCGGCTCCTGGCCAAGCTCCACGCCGGCAACGAGATGGAGATCCACGCCGGCAAGGAGATGGCGAAGATGGCCAAGAACGCCAAGGTCAAGGCCTTCGCCAAGCGGATGGTCACCGACCACGGCGCCATGGACAAGGACGTGAAGGCGTTCGCCAAGAAGGCCAAGATCGATCTCGCCAGCGCGCCCAAGCCGGCCGACGCGGACAAGGCCGCCATGGACGCGAAGATGAAGGAGATGCACGCGATGAAGGGCCACGAAGCGGAGAAGGCCTACATGCAGAGGATGGTCGAAGACCACGAGAAGGACGTGAGCGAGGTCTCGGACGCGCACCAGAAGGCACAGGACGACCACAAGACCGAACTGGTGGCGCTGCTTGCGAAGACCAAGACCAAGATGCAGGCGCACCTCGACCAGGCGAAGAAGATAAACGACGCGATGAAGTAGCCGGGACCACCATCCGCTTCAGCTCCGGATGGAGCGGCGGTACACCACGACCCGCAGCTCGGCTCGCTGCGGGTCGTCCCTTTTCCTGACGACCAGGATGACCGAGCTGTTCTCCGGCCCGCGGATGAGGTTGACCGCGTCCGCCATGGTGAGTCCGGCGACGTCCCTGCCGTCGATGCGCAGGATCTCGTCTCCACGCCCCAGCCCGGCTTCGAGCGCGCCGCTCCCCGGAGCGGTGTCCACGATGACGAGACTCGCTCCCTGGGAGGCGAGGACGGCCCCGATGCCGGTGAGCTCGACCTGGGCCTCCTCGCCCGGCTGGAGCGGCGTGAGCGCAACCTCGATCCCGCTGCGCGCATCCCCTTCACCCACCGAGAGCCCGCCCAGGATGCGGGCGTGGTGCGCCGGCGCGGTGGCCAGGAGGGACACCGGCCGCGGCGGAACGCCGGAGAGCTCGAATCGCCCCTCAGGCCCGGCGACCGTGGCCGGGCGCGCCGGGAGGGCGGAGGCGCCCAGACTCTGGGCGCCCTCGATCTCGAGCTGAGCTCCAGGCAGCGGCTCGCGCGTGCGCGCGTCGAGGACGACCCCGCGCAGGCGGCCGCCCGTGGAGAGCTCGAGGTCCACCCGCGCCGGAGCCGCGCCCGCCGCCGGGATGTCCACCGCCACCTCGGCCGAGGGGGCGCGCCCGGGAGCTGTGGCCTGCACGGTGGAAGGGCCGGTCGCGAGGCCGTCCACCGCGAAGCTTCCCCCCGCGTCCACCACCGTCACTGCGCGCACGCCGGACGCCCGCTCGCGCCCGCGGGGCGATACGGCCACCGTGAAGGAGGTCACCGGCTCTCCCGTCGCACGGTCGCGGACCCGACCGGTGAGCGCGCCCCCAGCCCGCAGCCGCAGGACCACGTCGCTGGCGCCCGGCCGGACCCGGCGCAGCACCGCGGGCGCGAAGCCAGGGCGCGTGGCGACGAGACGGAAGGAGCCCGGAGGAAGCTCCTGCAGCCCGAACTCGCCGGAAGGGCCGGTAGCCACCTGCGCCAGGACCTCGTCCTCGAACCGCCCTTCGCGCGCGGCGACCACCAGCGCGCCGGGGGCCGGAGCGCCGTTCGGATCCTCCACCCGCCCCGCGATGGGTTCGCCCATCGCGTCGCCGCGCCCGGCGGGCCGGAGCGCGACGACGACCTCGCGCGAGGAACGCGCGGCGAGATCGATGCTGGCGCGCCCCGGGCTGAAGCCTGCGTGCCGGGCCTCCAGCGTGGCGTCGTCCGGCGCCACCAGGCGGACCTCGCCGCGCGCGTCCGAGGCGAAGCGCTCCTGGAGCGGGAGGAGCGCGTTCTCTCCCGTCGCGGCGCCCAGGACCCGGACCTCGGCGCCGGCCACGGGGCGTCCTTCCGGATCGAGGACCCGCGCCAGGTACTCGATGGCCGGCGCGAGCACCACCGCGATGCCGCTCACCCGCTCGCCAGGGCGCGCGTCGAGGAGGACAGGGCTGTGTCCCCACTCCGGGGCGAAGGGCAGGAAGCCGGGTGCGCTGGCGGTGGCGAGGACCCAGCGGCCGCTCGCACCGGGCGCGAAGCGGAAGGTGCCGTCCCCGGCGGCAGCGACGCCGGTGGCCTCTCCGAAGCGCGAGAAGGTGAGCTCCGCCCCGGGGATGCCCTGTCCTGTCGCCGACGAGAGGACGCGGCCCTCGAAGACTGCGCCCGCGGCGGGCGCGTCCGCGGGTCGAGCTCCGATGCCCACGGGAGGCGCGTCGGGCGCGGGCGAGGCGCGGGGCAGGGGCGCGGCGGGCACCGCGTCCGCCGCGCTGGAGCCGTCGCTCTCGCGGCGCGATCCGCTGCGCAGCCTGAACAGCAGGAGCCCGGCCGCGAGGACCGCCAGCGCTACTGCCACGAGGGCACGCCTGCGGGCCATACGCGCCGCTTAACCGGCCGCGGCGCGCTGCGCTCCGACGACGGGAGGGGACTCTATCCGCCCCAGCCCGTCACCGCAGTCGGTACCGTCACCTCCTCCTGTACGTCGGGGTGCTCCTCCGATACAGCAGCGGCGGAAGCCGTCTCCTTGGGCGCATGCCGCGCGGAGAGGCGGGTCGCAGGCAAGTTGAAGGGCTGAGCTCGGGCCCGGGGCGGGGTCGGAGGTGCGGTCGCGGTCGAGGTCGAGGTCGAGGTCGAGGTCGAGGTCGGGGTCGAGGTCGAGGTCGGGGTGGTGGTCGACTGGGCCGGCAGCGCCTCGGGAAGCACCGGCTGTACCGGCGGCGGGCCCTCCTGGGTGGACGGACTCGCTTCTCGGGTCGCGACGGCGACGGGCTCGGCGCGAGTGGAGTCAGGACCCGCGGTTCTCTGCGCCTCCGCGCCAGGACTTGAGCGCGGGGCGTGGAAGATCCTCCACGCCGCCGCGCCGCTCGTCACGAAGGTCGCGACGGAAAGCGCGGCCGCCACGATGACTTCCTTCCCCGGCGCCATGATCCCCTCTCCTCAGAACAGCGGGATGCGGTAGCCCGCCTCGAGGCCCACGCCGGCCGTCTCGACCTTGAACGCGTGAGCCGAGACAGGAGTGAAACCGAGGTTCAGGTCGCCGAAGAGCTGGCCGGGCCCCAGCCACACGGCCGCGGAGCCGACGCCCAGAGCCCCGGCGCCCATCGCGCCGGTGGTGGGCTGCCCAGCGGTGGCGATGCGCGCGTACACCACGCTCAGTCCGACGCCGGTCCCCAGCGAGAGAGAACCGCTCGACCACAGCTCGAAGAGGAGGCGGGCCGTCAGCGGGGCGAAGTCGGCCCGCGTGCTGCTCAGGAGCGCTCCCCCGGAGTCGAGGACCGTCCGCGCGGCGCTCCCCTCGGTGAGCGCGACGCCGAGGCCGAGCTTCACCGGCCCGAGAGCGAGCGGGGCGTAGAGCTCCAGGCCTTGACGGAAGCCTCGGTCGGCGTTGAGCGTGTTGGCAAACCCGGCGCGAGCCCCCACCAGGAGGCGGCGGGAGCGGGGCCGCGCGTCGTGCGTGGCGGGGGGCTCCGGCGCCAGGGGGGACGAGAACGGTCCAGGCGTTTGCAGGTCGCGGGGGGCGAAGGAGAAGGCGGCGAGGAGGGTGGGTGCCGCGGGTGGGGAACCGGGGGCGGTCGCGGTTGGGGTCGAGCTCGAGGTCGAGGACGGGTCCCAGGTCGGGGCCGAGTTCGCGGTCGGGTTCGAGTTCGCGGTCGCGGTCGAGGTCGAGGTCGGAGTCGAGGTCGAGGTCGGCCTCGCAGTCGCGGTCGAGGTCGCCGCCTCCCCCTCCACCGGCAGCACCACCACCATCGCGCTCGCCTTCGCGGCGGGGTCTCCCTCCACCGTCGCCGTGAACCGGACCTGCCGGGTCGCCTGAACCGCGGCTGGCACGAACCTGAAGGACGCGCCTCGCTCGACGGCTCCCACCGGCTCCACCCTGCCTTCGCTGGAGACGACGCGGACCCTCTCCGGCGGCACGGGCGAACCGGCGGCGTCGTACAGGGCATGGAGCCGCACCGCGCGGACGCCGTCGCCGATCAGCGCCGGACTGGAGACGATGAGCAGGAGTCGATTGACGGGGAACGTGCCCAGGGCCACCCGGCGAACCACCGGTGCCGCGCCGCCCACGATGGTGATGGTCGCGTGGCTCGCTCCGGGAGGCGCGACGATGGGGAGATCGACCGCGCCGCGACCCGAGGAGGTGACCGGCCCGAAGACCTCGTTCCCGACACGGCCCAGCACTGCGAGCCCAGCCGGCGCCACCACCGGGAGCTTCGTCGCACCATGCAGAGGCAGGCGCGCCAGCTCGATCTCCGACTCCCGACCTTCGAGCCAGGCGGCGATCAGCAACGTCTGGGGGTGTCGGGATGGTGGCGGCGTGTAGCGGGCGCGGTACGTCGCGGGCCCCACCCGCTCGGCATCGCCGACGGAACCCACGTTGACCGCCAGCCGAAGCGGGCGGGGCTCGCCGTCCGCGGGCTCTCGTACCTCGAGGAGGAGCGTGGCCCAGGCCGCCCTCCCCAGCACGAGCCTGCCCTCCTTCACCGAGACGGTGAGCGCGCGAGCGCCGCAGGGGGCGAGAGCGAGGAGCAAGGCCGCGAGGGCAAGCGCGAGGCGGGGTGCGTTGAAACCCGGGTTCCGGGAACGAGTCCCTGGGTCGAGAACCTCCCCCTCCATGAGCGGCTTCCACGCCTCGAACATCGCTAATGTTTCCTCGGAAGTTCGGACCCCCGGGTGCCGGGAAGGCGCCCGCGAACAGGTCCTGCGAGGACGATGAGCAAGACCGGGACCAGCTCACGGACCTCCGTGATCACCCGAGCGTCACCTTGCGGACACCCTTGGCTTCGAGCAGCCCCTTGACCCGCTCGCGGTGGTCGCCCTGGAGCGCCAGAGCGGCGTCCTCCACCGCCCCGCCACAGCCCAAGGACCGCTTCAGCTCCTCCAGCCAACGCTCTAGCTCGCGCGCGCCGAGGCCCAGCCCGTCCACGACCGTTGCCGTCTTGCCTCCCCTTCCCTTGCGCTCGAGGCGCACCACGGCGCGGGCTGGGCCACGCGCTGGTGCCGAGGGCGGTTCCGGGGGCGGTGGAGCGGCGGGGGGAGCCGAGCTCACCCCTAGCCTCCCGGCGAGGTCCTTGAACGGAGCATGGAACGGCTCCGGCGGCGGGGGTGGCGCGGGCGGGCGGCGCTTCGACATGGCCTGACGTCTCCTCGGGGCATCCTGTACGCGCGCAGCCGCGAGCGCACGCGCCGCGCCCGCCCAGCTTCCATCGAGCTGGGCCGCGCGCGCGAGGCCTTCCTCCGCCGAGGGGCCGTCCGGGACGAGGCGCTCCGCCCGATGGAGCGCGAGCTCTTCGAGCGCGAGATCCTCGAAGAGCCGCCGGGCGTCGGCGTCGTCCAGCCCGCTCGCCGCCAGGAAGCTCGCGCGGCGCCGGGGCGGCACGCCGAGCGATGCCAGCCAGCTCTGCCCGGCCGCGTCCACGTCCACCGGCGAGGGCTGGAGCCCCAGGCTCCGCGCCAGCCCTGCCAGAAGGAGTGTGCGCTGGCCGCTCGCCGCCAGCGCCAGCGCGTCGTCCCGGGCGCGAATCGAGTCGATCACCGCCCCCGAGGAGAGGAGCGCTCCGCCGACCGTCGTGGCGCCCTGGCGCAGCTTGGCGCGGCGCACCAGGGAGGATGGACGGCGCGGGGAGGGAGAGGGGGTGAGCGGAGCTCCGGACGCGGCAAAGGCGGCCGCGGCGGCGATGGTCTTGCGGGCATCGTCGGCCTTGGGGTCGGGTGGGCCTTGCCGGACGAGCGCACGAAGCCGCTCCATGGCGCCCGCGCCGAGCCTGCCTGCCGCGGCGTCGAGGAGCGCGCGCCAGGTGCGGTCGGCGTAGTGGATCGCGGCCGCCGCCGCGACGAGCCGCCGCGCCTCCGCGGTGGAGAGCTCTCCCTTCGCGCGCGCCGCCTCGGCGGTGAAGCGCACCTGCACGAGGGGAACCGTCAGCGGGCGGTGACCCGCGTCGGCAGGGCCGTGCAGGAGCGCGACCTCGTCGTCGCCGGTGAGCCGGCCAGCGGCAAACGCCGCGTAGATCTCCCCCACGCCCACCATGCCGTGGACGGACAGCTCTGCCGCGCGGAGCGCCCCCATGCTGGCGCCGCCGAAGACGGCCACGCCGCCGTCGAGCGCGTCGAGCAGCTCGTGGTGCCACACCGAGGGCTCCGAGCCGAACACGCCGTCCACGAGCGCGATGGCGCGTGGCCGGAGCGTGAGCGCGCGCCACACGTCGCCCTGACGGGCGGGAGGGAGCACGGTGCAGCGCGCGATGCGCCGCGCCTCGGGCGCGGGAAGCGAGGGGCCCAGGAAGACCAGGAGCGGCGAGCTCCGCGGGGTCACAGCAGCTCCGAGAGGAGAAGCCCGGGGACGAGCACCTTCACGACGTGTACGCCGAGCGAGGGAGGGGCGAGCTCGATCGCGGCGCAGGTGCGGTGGCCGGCAGCACGAAGGCGGGCCAGGACGAGCGCGAGGTCGCGGTCGAGGTCGGGGTCGCGGTCGGGGTCGCGGTCGAGGTCGCGGTCGAGGTCGCGGTCGAGGTCGAGGTCGCGGTCGAGGTCGCGGTCGGGGTCGGGGTCGGGGTCGGGGTCGAGGTCGAGGTCGCAGTCGGAGCGGTCCTCATGCCCGTCCCCCTCCCCGCCGCCACCCGCCTCCCATAAACCCACCACCCCACCCCCGCCGCCAACGCACCCGCCAGCACCAACCCCACCAACCCTCCGACGATCCATCCCGCCCCCGACGACCCCGGCGGATGCATCGACGCCGTCCGCGGGAGCGGACGAAACTCCGGAGGTTCGGTCGGCATCAGCTCACGCTGCATCTGCGGCTGGTACCCCGGAGCCGGGACATACGGCGCGGGCGCAGCGAAGCTCCCCATCGTGAGCACCGGTGTCTGCACTGGAGGCGGTGGCTGAGGCGGAGGCGGAGCCGACGCTGGCCGCACCTCGGCCGTCGCTTGCAGATCCGAAGGAGCCGGATCCCGCATCATCGTGGGCTCCGAGGGGATCTTCGGCCGTGGCGCCGTGGCCGCATCGGAGGGGATGTCCGGGGGTGCGGTCGAACGGAACCCTCCGGTCAACGTCGACTTCCCAGGAGCCAGCTCCGCCTTCGCCGGCGCCGACACCGGACGAAACCCGCTGGGCGTCTGCGGCCGCAGCGCCTCTGCGGGAATGGGCATGGTCGCGACGGCCGTCATCCCGGTCCCAGTCTGGGCCAACACGGGCCGGGTGGAAGGAGGCGGGGGCGGGCGGCGCTCCGTCTTCGGCGGCACCTCGGGCTCCAGCTCGAACGACGGCAGAGATTCGGCCGTCTCCAGCAGCTCGTGGACCACCGTGTCCACGCCGACCTCCGCCGCGCCCGCCGCCTGCGGACGCAGGGGTGCCAGCATCCGGGCCAGGCCTTGCCGAGCGCGCTCCACGTCGGTGTGGTCGCGCAGCACCGAGGCCATCTCCTCGGCCGTGATGGAGCGTCGCGCAGGGTTCGGCTCCAGCCCGCGTGAGATGGCTTCGCGAAGAACTTCCGGAAGCTCGGGCCGGAGCACGTCCAGGCTCGGGAGGTTCGGCTCGGCCATCGCCCGGAGGATTTCCATCTCGGGGAGCTTCTCGGTCTGCACCGCCTTGCGATGGGCGAGGAGCTCCCACAGGACCAGCGACGCCGCGTAGACGTCGGTGCGGATGGTGATCCGCTCCCCGCGCACTTGCTCGGGCGACATGTAGCCGTAGGTGCCCTTGATGTAGCCGGTCTTCGTCTCGCTCTCGCCCCCAGGGTCCGCGATCTTGGCGATGCCGAAATCGGTGAGCTTGCCTTGCCCGTCCCATGGCAAGAGCACGTTCGAGGGGTTCACGTCGCGGTGGATGACCGGCGTCGGGTCGCCGGTGGCCGGATCGCGCGCGTCATGCGCGGCGGCCAGCGCATCGAAGATGCGCAGCGCGATGTAGAGCGCCGGCTGGTCCTCGACCCGGCCACCGGCCTGGAACGTCAACGTGAGGAGCTTCGCGAGCGACACGCCGTCCACGTACTCGAGCACCATGACCAGCGGCCCGCCGATCTCGAAGAAGTCGAAGAGGCGGACGACCGCGGGGTGCCCGAGGCGCGCGTACGCGCTCGCCTCGCGGGTGAACATCCGCGCGAACTCCGCATCCCCCTGGTGCTCCGAGAGGAGACGCTTGAGGACCACGGTTCGCTCGAACCCGTGCGGCCCCTCGGCGCGCGCAAGCAGGACGTCGCTCGTTCCCCCGGTCGCAAGTCGTCGGAGGAGGCGATACCCCCCGATGCGACCCAGCGTCGGATCATCCGGGGGGAGCGCGCGCATTCCTACCTTGGCCGCAGCTCAGGTCGGCGGGGCGACTTTGAGGTC
>JBBQEB010000069.1:0-18924 GCA_038320275.1 Myxococcales bacterium
GGCGTTCTACCCTTCTCCATTGCAAGGGGTCAATCGTTCGGGGCAATGCAGAAGCGCCGGGAATGTGAATGGATTTGACCGAACCGCCGGGCGCGAAATGGATGCGCGCCCCGGCGTGCTCGGGGCCGGAAATAGGCCGTCGCGAGAGAGCGGGGTGCAGCGCGGCGCGCAAAAAGTGCGCGCACGCGCAGCGCGACGCCGGCCAGGGCAATCATCGCCCCAGCCGGTCCATGAAGCTCCGCGTGCGACATGTAGGCGCAGCGCGCCGCGCTAGGCCCTGAGGAACGCCTGGGTGAGGTCCTTCCAGGCCTGTCCCTGCATGACCATCGGCGCGGGGCCGCCCCGAGCCGCAAGGCCCGCCTGGCCCAGCGACGAAGCCAGGAAGCGGTCGAGCCTGTCCGACTCCTCCCTCATCCAGGTGCGGGCGGAATCACCCACGGGCAGCGTGGACCAGCGCGCGTCGTCCGGCTCGAGCGCGCAGAGCCATCCCCGTCCGTAACCGTCCTCCTTGACGAGCGACGGGTCGCGCTCCACCTCGGCGTTCACCGCGACGACGGTGCCGTTCATCGGTGCGGCGATTCGCGCATCGACGCCGCCGCACGAGATGACCGCCACCACCTCGCCCTCGGTCACGCGCCGGCCCGGCTCGGGAAGCCGGACCGCCAGAGCCCAGGGGAGGAGCTCCTGCGCGACCCCGTCGATGCCGAGCCGGACCCTCGCCCCCTCGCGCTCCACCCAGGTGTGGCTGGCGGCATAGCGGACTCCCGGCTTGTAGAGCACGTGCCCCACGCGCCGGAGCCCACGGGCAGCCGGACGCAGCGCCCGCCAGAGCCGCATGGCGCCCAGCGCAAGGAGCACGGGGGAGCCCAGGGCGAGGAGGACGAGCGCCACGAAGCCGAAGCGCGCGAGGAGCCCGAAGGCGAAGGCCGCCACGCTCTGCAGGATGCCGATGATGGCGCTCATGGTGTCCCCCTCCCGTTGGCTACTTGTGGCACATGTCGCAGGAGTCGAGCGCGAAGGCCGTCTTGCCGTGGCACGCGCCGCAGGCGGCGCCCTTTTCCATGGTGGCGTGGACGATCGCCTCGCCGGACGCCGTGCTGCCGGGCTGCAGCGACTTGAAGGAGCTCGGGTGACAGACGAGGCAGTTGGGCTTCTTCGCGTCCACGTGGCTCGCGTGGCTGAACGTCACCTTGCCCGGGCTCCCCTCACCCGGGAAGACGTAGTCGGCCGGGAGCCGCTGCAGCGGGCCCCCCGCATCCGCCGCGACGGACACGAGGAGCGCCGCCACCGCAGCGGCCAGGCGCGCCGCCCGCGCGCGGGTCATGACGCCCTCTCTGCGTGGTGGGCCGGGCCGGCCTTCACGGTGGGGACGCTGCCTGGCGCCTTGGCACCCATGACCCAGCGCCAGTAGCCGACGAAGAGGATGAGATAGGCGACGGCGAGGAGGTACTCGACGACCTTTGCTCCGTACAGATTGAGGAACTCGTTCTCGTACATGGCGTTCTCCCTACGCGTCGTGCGCTTCTGCGAAGCGCGGGTCTTCGGACATGATCGGCATCCGGTTGGCGATCCACTTGAAGAGAACCACACCCAGCGTGATGAGCGTCACCGAGACGGTGATCTCCATCCACGTCGGCACGTAGTGGTTGGGGCGATTCCAGTTGTAGGCGATGACGGAGACGTTGAGCCGGTTGAGGATGATGCCGGCCACCGCCAGCACCGCGCCCCAGCGGACGAACTCGATCTTGCCGTGGCGCGCGCCGTACCCGTAGAGGAGCGACGGGACCAGCACGAAGCCGACGATCTCGAGGAGGAACCACAGGCCCCAGCCGGTGAAGAGCAGGTTCCAGTGCCGCCCCTCGGCGACGCCCTGGAGCTTGAGGAAGAAGTAGGCGAAGAGGGCGATGGAGCCGGCCTTGCCGAGGCCGATCTGCAGCTTGTCCATGTCGACGTGCTCGCCGGAGATGCGGTGCTGGAAGAGGCGGTGCGAGAGCGTGCCCTCGGCGATCACCATCGAGATTCCGGCGCAGATGGCCGAGATGAAGAAGAAGATGAAGATGTAGGGCGAGTACCAGAGCGGGTGGAGCTTGGCGGGGGCGATGAGGAACAGCGAGCCGAGCGCCGACTGGTGCATGGTCGAGAAGACGACCGACAGCACGGTGAGCCCGAGCATGCACTTCGAGAGCGTGTCGTGCGCCTTGCGCCATCCCAGCCAGGCGAAGGCGGGCACGAGGAACTCGAGCGTGAGCACGGTCGTGTAGCACATGACGCACCAGGCGATCTCGAACAGCGCGGACGCGCTGCCGTGGTACCGGATGGCCATGATCATGTTCCACGGCTTGCCCAGGTCGGCGAGCAACCCGAACACCGCCAGCAGGTAGCCGATGAAGGCGGTGAGGATCGCGGGCCGCACGATGGGGTGGTACTCGTGCATGCCGAACAGGTGAACCGCGGAGCCGAGCGTGAAGCCGCCCGCGGCGAGCACCACGCCGGTCATCATGTCGAAGCCGATCCAGATGCCCCACGGCTGGATCTGGGAGAGGTTGGTGGTGGCGCCGAGCCCGGCGGCGAACCGGTAGATCAGCACCGGCAGGCCGAAGGCGAGGATGACCGCCGCGAGCGCGTTCCAGGGGGTGACGAGCGAGCGGGCGTAGGTGCGGGCGCCCATGCCGAGGAAGAGCTTCTCGTTCATCCAGTTGGGCCGCGGGGCAGCAACGGCGATGGCTTGGCTATTCATGGCTGCTCCGGTTGTCCTCGGTCGCGGGGGGGGGGATGGCGGGGGTGGTGGTGGCGGGCGGTACGGACGGACCGTGCGGGTGGCCGTTCGCGGCCTGGTCCCGGCCGCGCTTCGAGAAGGCGTACAGCCCCATCAGCAGCGGGGGCCAGAGCGTCATGACGAACGGCGGAGCGCTGAGCGCGCCCTGCACCTTGTCCGGGTAAGCCTCGTCGCGGACCTTGCGCAGGCCGAGCTTCTCGAAGGGGACGTCCGAGATGTAGAGCCAGTCGGTGCCGCCGGCTTCGTGCTCGCCGTAGACGTGGTGGATGTACTTGTCGGGGGTGCGGTACACGCGCATCTTCGCGAGCTCGAGCAGCGCGGAGCGCTTGCCGAACATGAGCGCGCCGGTGGGGCACACCTGGGCGCACGCCGGCTTCTTGCCGTCGGCCTGGCGCGACGCACAGAAGGTGCACTTGCGGACGAGCGGCGCGAGCTTGTCGTACTGGTACTTGGGGATCTCGAAGGGGCAGGCCACCATGCAGTAGCGGCAGCCCATGCAGCGATCGCCGCGGTAGATGACCGGGCCCGAGGGCTGCTTGTCGAGCGCGCGCACCGGGCAGGCGGAGGCGCAGGCGGGCTCGATGCAGTGCATGCACTGCCGCTTCGCGAACCGGTCCTCGCCGTCGCGTCCCTTTTCCGTCGCCTGGTTCACGACGGTGAACTGCTCCGGGCCGGTGTCCCGGCGCGTCTTGTAGACCGCGTCGTCCGACGGTGGGGGAGCGAGCTGGTTCGACTCGGCGCAGGCGCCCTCGCACGCGCGGCAGCCGGCGCAGAGGGTGGTGTCCACCAGCATGGCGTTCTCGTTCTCGCCGCGCGTGTCGAGCGACTCCGAGCCCTCGTGGGCGAGCGCCGGCTTCGCCTTCAGGGCGACGAGCGCGGTGCCTGCGACGCCCGCCGCCTGAAGGAACCCTCTGCGACTGATCTTCATGGATGACTCCGTGAGCGTTGCGGAAAAGGCCGTCGGGGCTACCGGCTGGAGAAGGACAGGAACGCGAGGAATGCTGCCGCGATGAGGCTGAGCGGGAATGCGAGGATCATGGCCCTCTTCCTTTCGGTGCCGCGTGGGACTCCACTTCCATCTCGCGCACGACGCGACCGAGCCGGCCCGACACCTCGTCGAAGACGGAGCAGCTGCGGAAGGCCTCGCCGTCGCATCGGCTCTCGGTGGAGAGCTGATCCGAGGGGACGAGCTTCTTGACCGGGTAGGCCCGGCAGAAGACCATCGTGACTTCGGTGAGGTAGGGACAGCTCATCGTGCGCCTCCACAGCACTTCCTTTCCACGCGCCGGGCCAACATGAAGGTCGTGCTCAAAGATTCTCAAGCGCTTGAATTCGCAGCGGATTGCTCGCCGTCGAATTCCTCGACGCCCCCCACTTCGGCCCTGGATCCGTCGAGAATCTCGACGACCGTCCCGGCCGGGGTCATCGCAAGAGGCTGGAATTATGGATGATTCGGTGAGTTAAGGGCTCAGCGTCGAGAAACTCGGCGAGCGATGGAATGTTTTACACCCTAGCGGGGGCCAGAGCCTTCGTCTTCGGCCCGGCGAAGCTGATACCGCTTCATCTTGTTGTAGAGGGTCATCCGGTCGATCCCGAGCACGCGGGCTGCCTGGGTGACGTTCCCACCGAGCGAAGCCAGCACCTTCGCGACGTGCCGCTTCTCGAGCTGCTCGAGGGTCTGTGGCTCGTCGTCGGAAGGGGCGGCGCCCGCCGGAGCCGGCTTCGGGCCGGCAGACGCGAGGCCAAGGTCCGCGAGCTGAACCACCCTGCCCTTCGCCACCACCGCGCCCCGCTCGAGCACGTTCCGCAACTCGCGGACGTTGCCCGGCCATCCATGCGCGACCAGGGCCGCCATGGCGTCCGGCGAGACGGCCTCGACGGGCCGGCCGAGCTCCGTCGTGAGCCGCGCCAGGAAGTGCTGCACCAGGAACGGGATGTCCTCTGGGCGCTCGCGCAGCGGGGGCAGCCGGATGGGGATGACGTCGAGCCGGTAATAAAGGTCTTCGCGGAAGCTGCCGCTCGCCACCGCCTTGGCGAGGTCCCGATTGGTGGCCGCGATCACCCGCACGTCCACGGCGATGCTCTCGGAGCCCCCCACCCGCTGCACCTTCCGCTCCTCGAGCACGCGGAGCAGGTCGAGCTGGAGCTTGGTGGAGATGTCTCCCACCTCGTCGAGGAAGAGCGTCCCGCCGTGGGCGAGCTCGAACTTGCCCTTGCGCCGTGCCACGGCGCCGGTGAACGCCCCCCGCTCGTGGCCGAAGAGCTCGGACTCGAGCAGCGTCTCGGTGAGGGCGGCACAGGAGACCGCGACGAAGGCCTCCTTGGCGCGCGGGCTGGCCGCGTGGATGGCCCGGGCGAGGACCTCCTTGCCGCTTCCGCTCTCCCCCAGCACGAGGATGGTGGAGGCGGAGCGGGCCGCCACGGCCGCCAGGTCGAAGACCCGCTGCATGGCAGGGCTCTTCGAGACGAGGTCGTGGAAGCCGTATTCACGCTTGAGCGCCTGGCGAAGCTCGCGATTCTCGTGGACGAGCGCCTGCTGCGAGGCGATGCGCTGCACCAGCGCGGAGAGCTCCTCCGGGTCGAAGGGCTTCACGAGGTAGTCGTAGGCGCCAAGCTTCATCGCGTGGACCGCGGTGTCCACCGTGGCGTAGGCGGTCATGAGGACGAACACCGCGTCAGGTCGGGCCCGCCGACCCTCCTCCAGGACTTGCAGCCCGTCCACGCCGGGCATCTTGAGGTCGACGATGACGATGGCCCACGGCTCGGCCGTGAGCCGCTCCAGCGCGACCCGCCCGTCGTGCGCGGTCTCGACCGTGTAGCCGTCCTTCTGCAGCCACCCGCAGAGCGATTCGCGGACGATCTCCTCGTCATCGACGACGAGGATCCTGACCTCGCTGCGCTCTCCGCTCACAGCTTCACCTCGCCGGGGGCGGGGTCGACCTTGGCGACCTCAGGGGGGGGACTCATGCTCGGGATCCTGAGGAGGAAGGTGGTTCCCTTCCCGAGCTCACTCTCCACCTCGATGGTCGCGCGGTGGCGCTGCACGATCCCGTACACCACCGAGAGGCCGAGCCCGGTGCCCTTCTCCTTGGTGGTGAAGAACGGATCGAAGATGTGCTGCAGGTGGTCCTTGGCGATGCCCGGGCCGGTGTCGGAGATGGCGAGCTCGGCCGCTCCGTCCGGCCCGACGCGGCTCTGGATGGTGAGCTTGCCACCTTTGGCCATGGCCTGGCAGCCGTTCAGGGCCACGTTCACCACCGCCTGGCGGAGCTGCCCGAAGTCGGCCATGACGTGCGGAATGGAGGCTAGCCTCTTGTCGAGCGTGAGCCCCTGGATGGCGATCTGGTGCGCGATGAGCTGGAGCGCCTCCTCCACCACGCCGTTCAGGCTGACCTCCACCAGGGACAGGGGCCGGTCGCGGGCGAAGTCCAGCAAGTTCCGGACGATGGCACTGCACCGCTCCGTCTCGCGCTCGACCAGGGCGAGGTTCCGGATGAGGAGCTTCCGGGTGGGCTCGTCCGGCGCGCCGCCCTCCAGCGTCCGGATGACGAGCTTCGCGAAGGTGAGGATGCCCGCGAGCGGGTTGTTGATCTCGTGGGCGATGGACGCCGAGAGCCGTCCCAGGCTCGACAGCTTCTCCGATTGGACCAGCGCCGCCTGGGCCTTCCTGAGCTCGGAGGTGCGGTCCTCGACCTGCTTTTCGAGGCCTTGCATGAGGTCGCGCAGCTCACCTTCCGCCTGCCGCAGCGATCGGGTCATGTCGTTGAAGGATGCGGCGAGGAGGCCCAGCTCGCCGCGCGAGCCGATCTGGATCTGCGTGTCGAGCTGATCGCCGGCGACCCGGCGGGTCGCGTCGAGGAGGGCCTGCACCGGCCGCACCACCTGGAAACGCGCGAACACGAAGAAGAAGCCCGAGAGGACGATCACCGCCACCGCGGTCAGGCCCAGGCTCGAGCGCCGGAAAGCGCTCACCTTGGCGTCCACCGGGGCGAGCGACAGGCTGACGTCGAGCAAGCCGAGGACGTCCTGGTTCGGGTCGTGGGCGTGGCACTCGGCGGTGAAGCAGCGCCGCTCGTTGCGGATGGGGGTGACGAGACCGAGCACCCGGTGGTCGTTGCGCTCGTAGAGCCGGGTGCGGGACAGCACGGAGGTGCCGGAGACCGCCTTTCCGTTCACGTGGCAGGGCTTGCAGCGCGCGTCGTCGAACCCGATGATCGTGCCGACTCCGGCCCCGTCGGAGGAAAAAGCCACCCGCCCGTCCTTCGTGACCAGCCGGACGGTCTCGATGCCCTCCTGCCGGGCCACATCCCGCATGGTGTCGATGGCGTCGGCCTTGCGGTTCTCGAGCATGGCGCGCGTGGTCGCCTTCTCGATGGTGCTGCTGAAGAGCGCAGCTCCCGCGATCTGGCTCTCCAGGAGCTGATCCGACATGCGGGCCTCGCCCAGCGCGAACATCGCGACGCCGGCGACCGCGAGCGCCATCGTCACGAAGAAAAGCTTCGTCTTGATGCGGTGCCGCCAGGGGATGATGCGCTCGAGCGGCGCCAGCGGGATCGGGCGTCCGAACGCCGGGGGGCGAGGCTGCTCTGCGGAGGGGTGGGGCGCCTGTGCGTCGGCGCTCGTTCCCTCCGGACGATCGTCCAGTTCTCCCATGGTGACCCCTGACCCACCCTCTTGGCAGGACCACCGTGCGCCGGCGCCGACAGCGGAGCCTTGCTCTCGATCAAGCCGCGACAGAGAACCGCACCATCCGGGTGCCTGAGGTTTCGACGTGAAGCTCGACGTCGCCGACCGCGGCGGAGCTTCGATGGGTGGCCAGGCCCTCTCTTCCGCTCAATGCTGGGGCATTCGACGGACGAGGCATTCGGCGGAGGCGGGGCAGAGGGTCTGGAGCTCCTCGGTGCGGCAGATCGTCTCGGGCACCTCGTCCCGGGACACGGTGTTGAAGCCCAGCAGGCCGAACCAGGCTGCCGCGGTGGTGGTCAGGACGAAGAGTCGCTCGACCCCCAGCTCCCGGGCGCGCCCGATGACCGTCGCATACAGGCGGCGGGCGAGCCCGCGGCCCCGCTGCTCGGGGGCCACCGCGAGCGATCGCAGGAGGGCGTCCGTCCCGTGAACCTCGAGCCCCAGCACCCCGACCATGCGTCCGTCGTCCCGCGCCACGGTGAACGTCTCGAGGTGCGGGGCGATGTCCTCGTGCGGCAGCCCCGCAGACGCCAGCAGCGCGGCGATCTCCGGGTGGTCCCTGTCCGAGGCGCGGGCGAAGTGCTCCATGCGCTGAACCTACGAGGCCTGTGAAGAAGCGCCAAGCACCACGTTCGCACGTCAGGGAAGCCAGGGACGAACCTCGGGCTGCTCCCCATCAGCGCCCCGGCTCCTCGCCCGGGTACTGGGGCGCGCCGTCGAGGATGTCGAACCACTCTGCCTTGGAGGCGACGTGGATGTGCGCCGCTGGGCGTGCCGCGAGCTTCGTGTCGAGCGCGCCGATGCGCAGCCGGACCACGCCCGGCTTGTCGTCGCGCCGGCTGAGGATGGGCGATCCGCAGCGGGGGCAGAAGCAGCGCCACTTGCCCGGCGACGAAGGGTACGAGGCGAGCACCTCCTCTCCCCGCAGGAAGCGAAAGCCCTCCGCGGGGACGGGCGCGTTCGTGGCGAAGGCCGTCCCCTGCGCCTTCCTGCACATGGTGCAGTGGCAGCAGACGACGGGGCCGAGCTCGGTTCGAACCTCGTAAGCGATGGCGCCGCAGAGACAGCTCCCTCGCAGCATCTCGGTAATCACGTTGCCGCTCCTTGGTACGAGTTGACGCAGCGCGCCGCGTTGACGCAATGCGCTAATTACGCGCGCCGGCTCCACTATCCTGGTTTGCCGCAGACGTTGACACACACCCTTCGTGCCCGCATCCTCCTCCACCGCACCCCACCTTCGAGAGACGGCGCTCATCCGACGGGGCGCGTCCGCGCTCCGGGAGAACGACCATGCCGGTCACACGCCGTCAGTTCGTGCTGGGCATCGCCGCCGTCCCTGCTGCTACGATGCTGGGCCGCGTCAGCGCCGCTGCGCCCCGCGCGCTCAAGATCTCCCACCAATTCCCCGGCGGGACCGCCGACCAGGGCGATTTCCGCGACAGGCTCTGCCGGAAATTCGCCGCCGAGATCGAGAAGCGCAGCAACGGCGCGCTGAAGGGTGAGGTGTACGCGGGCTCGTCGCTCATGAAGACGAACGCCCAGTACAACGCCATGCGCCGCGGCGCGCTCGATTGCTCACTCTTGCCCATTTCCTACGCGGGTGGGGAGGTGCCCGAGTTCAACCTCGGGCTCATGCCCGGGCTCGTGACCTCGTACGAGCAGGGGGTGAAGTGGAAGGGGTCGGAAGCGGGCCAGGCCTTCGGGAGCGTGATGGCGGACAAGGGCCTCGTGGCGCTCTCCTGGGTCTGGCAGGCGGGCGGCGTGGCGAGCCGCGGCAACGCCATCATCGACCCGGAGGACTCGAAGGGCATGAAGGTCCGCGGCGGCAGCCGAGAGATGGACATGGTCCTCAAGGCGGCGGGCGCCGCGGTCATCTCGCTTCCCTCCAACGAGGTGTACCAGGCCATGCAGACGGGCGCTCTCGACGCGGCGATGACCTCATCGACGAGCCTCATCTCCTTCCGGCTGGAGGAGGTGAGCAAGGCGCTCACCACCGGCCGTGGCAGGGCCTACTGGTTCATGTTCGAGCCACTCGTCATCTCGCGGATCGTTTTCGAGAGCCTCCCCAAGGACCTGCAGGCCGTCGTGACCAGCGTGGGCTCCGAGCTGGAGAAGTTCGCTTACGACGGCGCCCGGGCGGACGACGACGCCATCGCCAAGATCTACGAGAAGGCTGGCGCGAAGGTGCACGACCTGTCGGCCGCCACCGTTGCCAAGTGGCAGGCGATCGCGCGCGACACTGCCTGGAAGGACTACGCCGCGAAGAGCCCGCGGTGCGCGAAGCTGCTCGCGCTGACGGAGAAGACGTTGTGAGGGCGGAGGGCGGGCTTGGACAGCTGCCACTCCAGAACGAGAGCCCCGCGCCGCGTCCCCGTGCCGAGAGCCGCCTGGGGCTCGCCGTCCGCGCCATCGCCTACCTGAACGACAAGCTGCTCGTCCTGTCGATGATCGCGCTCGTGCTCGGCGGCGCCATCCTGTCGCTCGGGGTGCTCCTGCGCTACTTCCTCAAGATCCCAACCGACTGGCAGGACGAGGCCTCGGTCTTCCTCCTCGTGGGAGCGACCTTCCTGAGCGGCGCGTACGTGCAATCGTACCGCGGACACGTCGCCATCGAGGCGTTCGCGCACCTTCTTCCGCCGGGCGTGAACCGGGTGCGGATGTTCCTCGTCGATCTCATCGCCGCGGCCTTCTGCGGGTTCTTCGCCTGGAAGTCCTGGACGCTCTTCCACGAGGCGCTCGTCGATCACCAGACCACCACCTCGACCTGGTCTCCCCCGCTCGCGATTCCGTACGGCTGCATGTCGCTCGGGATGACGCTCCTGACGGTGCAGATCGCCCTGCAGCTGGCGACCCGCTTCACGAAGCACGAGCGGCCGTGAGCACCGCGACCATCGGCATGCTCTACGGAGCAGGCACCCTCTTCGTCATGTTCCTGGGGGTGCCGATCGCGTTCGCGCTAGGGTCCGTCGCCGTCGTCTTCATGTACTTCTTCATGCCGGCCTCCTCCCTCGACACGGTGACTCAGAACGTTTACGAGGAGATGGCGAGCATCACCCTCCTCTCCATCCCCCTCTTCATCCTGAAGGGCGCCGCGATCGGGAAGTCGCCGGCCGGGAAGGACCTCTACAGCGCAATCCACGTGTGGGTGCAGAAGATCCCCGGCGGGCTCGGGATCGCGAACGTCTTCGCCTGCGCGCTCTTCGCCGCGATGGCTGGTTCGAGCCCCGCAACCTGCTCCGCCATCGGGACCGCCGGCATCCCCGAGATGCGCATGCGCGGTTACTCGGGGCGATTCGCGGCGGGCATCATCGCGGCCGGCGGAACGCTCGGCATCCTCCTTCCGCCCTCCATCACGATGATCCTGTACGCAGTCGCCTCCGAGCAGTCCCTGGGCAGGCTTTTTCTCGCGGGGATCGGCCCCGCCACGCTGCTCGTCCTCCTCTTCTCCGGTTACGCGGTGTACCGGTACAAGAAGGAGTACCAGCTGGCGCGGCTCGCGTACGACGCGGGTGGCGACAAGTCGGCCTACCTCAACGACGAGACGTTCACGCTGCGCGAAAAGCTGAGGATCCTCCCGCGCGTGCTTCCCTTCGTCATCCTCCTCACCGGCGTCATGATCGCGCTCTACGGCGGCTATGCCACGCCCTCCGAGACGGCCGGCCTCGGCGCGCTGCTCGCGTTCGTGCTCATCGCCATCGTCTACAAGATCTGGCGCCCCCGGGACATCAAGCCCATCCTGGCGAGCACGCTGAAGGACTCGACCATGCTGATGTTCATCATCGGCATGTCGCTCCTCTACTCGTACGTGATGAGTTATCTGCACATCAGCCAATCGGCGGCGGAGTGGGTGGTACACTTCGGAGTCTCGAAGTGGGTGCTGCTCGCCGCCATCCTGGTCATGGTGGTGGTCCTCGGCTTCTTCCTGCCGCCCGTCTCCATCATCCTCATGACCGCACCCATCATCCTCCCGCCGCTCCGCGCCGCCGGTTTCGACCTCGTCTGGTTTGGCGTGGTGATGACCATCGTCATGGAGATGGGGCTCATCCACCCGCCGGTCGGGCTCAACATCTTCGTCATCAAGAACGTGGCCCCCGACATCCCGCTCCACGAGGTGGTGTGGGGGGTGGTGCCCTTCGTCGGGCTCATGATCGTGGCCGTACTGCTTCTGTGCTGGTTCCCCGGGATCGCCACCGGGCTCCCGTCCCTGGTCATGACACGGAACTGAGCGAGGAACGATGGCCCCTACTTTGCGTGTGCTCGACCTCACCCAGGCCATGGCCGGGCCGTACTGCGCGATGCTGCTCGGCGACTTCGGCGCCGAGGTCATCAAGATCGAGCGGCCCGGCACCGGAGACCAGGCCCGCGGCTGGGGCCCGCCCTTCACGCACGGAGAGTCCACCTACTTCCTCTCCACCAACCGCAACAAGCGCTCCCTCACGCTGAACCTCGACGCGCCCGAGGGCGTGGAGGTGCTGCACGCCCTCGCCCGCGAGGCGGACGTGTTCCTCGTGAACCAGCCCTCGCTGGCCTCGCTGGTGAAGCGGCGCATCGACTACGACAGCCTGCGCGCGCTGAACCCGCGGCTCGTCTACTGCTCCATCACTGGGTACGGCTTCACCGGACCCAAGGCGGAATGGCCCGGCTACGACCTCATCGCTCAGGGCGAGGCGGGCCTCATGAGCTTCACCGGCGCCGAGGGCGGTGAGCCGATGAAGTACCCCATCCCCATCGCCGATATCACCACCGGTGTCTATGCGGCCTTGGGCGTGCTCGCCGCCCTGAACGCCCGCCACGAGACCGGGCGGGGGCAGTTCATCGACCTCGCGCTCTTCGACGCCCAGATGACCTGGCTCAGCCACGTGGGGAGCGATTACCTCAACGTGAAGGCGACCCCGCGCCGGATGGGAAACGCGCACGCCAGCATCGTCCCGTACCAGGTCGTCCGCGCGAAGAACGCCCACATGACCATCGCGGTGGGGACGGAGGGCCTCTGGAAGCGCTTCTGCGCCGTGGTGGGCATCGAGGACACCCTCGGCGCGGACCCGCGCTTCGCCACCAACCGGCTGCGCAACGAGAACCGGGCCGTCCTGATGCCCCTCCTGCAGGACATCCTCGTGCAGCGCACCGCCGAGGAGTGGCTTCCCCTCCTGGAAAAAGCTGACATCCCATGCGGCCGGATCAACACCGTCGAGCAGGCGCTCGAGGACCCCCAGGCGCTGGCCCGCGGCACGGTGGTGGAGCTCGCGCACCCGCTGCTCGGCGTCGCGCGCAGCGTGGGCAACCCGGTGAAGCTGAGTGAGACCGCCGTCACGTACCGCAGGCACCCGCCGACCCTTGGCGAGCACACCTCCGAAATTCTTCGGGAGCTGGGGCATTCCGACGCGCACATCGCCGACCTCCGCGAGAAGGGCGTGGTGTAGCGGGGGAGTGGAGCACCGGATCCGCGCCGTGAGGGTGCCGGAGCTGCCGCGCAGAAGGCGCGCGGAGACGGGCCGCTGAGGCGGAGCGGCGCTAACATCCGCCGTGCCCCACGCTCCTCGCGCCATCCTCCTCATCCGTTGCCCCGACGGGCCAGGCATCGTGGCAGCCGTCTCCGGCTTCCTCTTCGCGCACGGCGCGAACATCACCGATCTCGACCAGCACTCGACGGACAGCCCCCCCGCGTCTTACTTCATGCGGCTCGAGCTGCAGACGGACGCGCTCGACGTGCCGCTCGACACCCTGCGCGAGCGCTTCGACGAGGCGATCGCGCGGCCGTTCGGGATGGCCTGGCGGCTCGCTGCGGCGGACGAGCGCAAGAAGGTCGCCGTCCTGGTCTCCCGGCACGACCACGCCCTCTTGGAGCTCCTGTGGGAGTGGCGGCGCGGCGAGCTCCGCGCCGACCTCACCTGCGTCGTCTCCAACCACCCCGACCTGCGCGAGGCGGTGGAAGGATTCGGCGTACCCTTTCACCACATCCCGAACGGCGCCGGGGTGCGCGGCGAGGCGGAGGCGCGCATGCTCGAGCTCCTGGAGGGGCGCGCCGACCTTTTGGTCCTCGCGCGCTACATGCAGATCCTCTCTCCGGCCTTCCTGGCGCGCTTCCCCGGTCGGACGCTCAACATCCACCACTCCTTCCTGCCCGCCTTCGCCGGGGCCGATCCGTACCGACAGGCCTGGGAGCGCGGCGTGAAGATCGTCGGCGCGACCGCGCACTACGTGACGGAGGAGCTCGACGCCGGCCCCATCATCGAGCAGGACGTCGCGCGCGTCTCCCACCGGCAGGACGTGGAGGACCTCCGCCGCATGGGGCGGGACCTCGAGCGGCGCGTGCTCGCGCGCGCGGTGAAGTGGCACCTCGAGGACCGGGTGATCGTCCACGGCAACAAGACCGTGGTGTTCGCGTGAGGGTCCGCGGGCGTCGTCGACGCGGGCCCACAGCGGGTCGGGTCGCGAGGGTCGGGAGTGCCGACAGCCCAGGCGTCACAGCGTCCGCCGGAACAGGGCTGCGGCCGCGATCATCGAGAAGGCGCTGAAGGCGGCGAGCACGGCGAGGTCGCCAGCCAGCGCGCGGAGCCCCACCCCCTGCACCAGGAGCGCCCGCAGCGCGTGCACGGCGTAGGTGAAGGGATCGACCGCTGCGATGACCCGCATCCAGGGGGGAAACGCCTGCGTCGGGTAGACCGCACCGCTGGGAAAAAAGAGGAGCGTGGAGAGGAGGCCTGAGGCGATGCGCGGGATCATCGGGTCGCTCACGCGCGCCATGAGCATGAACATCAGGCTGACGAGCGCGAGCGCCGTCATCGCGACCACGAGGGCGAGCTCGAGGAGCCGCACTGGCGCGAAGGGGTGAGGGATCCCGGCGAGCATCGAGCCCACCACCGTGAGGCCCATGCCGGCGATGAAGGCTTTGATGGCCCCCGAGATGTTGAAGCCCGCTACCAGCTCGAGCCTGGTCACTGGGGTGACGAGATATCCCTCGTGGAGGCCGCGCGACTTGTCGTCGATGAAGCTGAAGGCGCCGCCGATCATGACCATGGTGAAGATGGCGAGGACCACCGACCCGGGGAGCAGATACTGGATGTAGGGGACGTAGGGAAAGAGCTCCACCACGTCGAGCGTCACCTTGTCGGAGACGCGCTTGGTCGAGGCGCGCGGCGCATCGAAGGCGGCGACCAGCGCGGAGAAGGTGTTCCCGAGGGTCCCCGCGACGAAGCGATCGGTGTTGTTCTGGATCAGGGCAACGCGCGGGTCCTCCTTCGCGAGTACCCGGCGCGAGAAGCCAGGAGGGATGGTGATGACGCCGTCGACCTTCCCGCTCCGCAGATCGGCGAGCGCGCCTCCCTCGTCCGCATACGGGAGCGTCACGAAGGTGCGCGCGTTGGCGGCGACGGCGTTGGTGAGGGCCCGAAGCCTCACCGCCGACACGCCATGGTCGTGGTCGACGAGCGCCACCCGGAGATCTTGCAGGTTGCCGCCGTACGCGTAACCCAGCACCACGAGTTGAAGCAGCGGCCCGACGATGGTCACCACGATGAGGAGGGGATTGCGGCGAAAGCGCCTCAACTCGCGCTCGACCAGCGCCCAGACACGGTGCATGGGTGCTCCTCGGCTACCGGTGCTTCACGTGGAGGGGGAGCCGGTCCGCGGCAGACGGCTCCTGGAGCTCGTCGCGCAGCCCGCGCCCGGTGTATTGCACGAAGACGTCGTCGAGCGTGGTGCTGGCCACGGTCAGCGAGCCGACCGTGACCCGCGCCGACTCGGCTGCGTCGAGGAGGGCCCGCGTGGTGATGGGGCCGTCGGAGGTGGCGATGCGGAAGGCGGCCCCGGCGCAGGTCACCCGCTCCACCGCCGGGAGCGCGCGCAGCCTCTCGGCCCATGACGGCGGAGCGTTCGCGAAGCCGACGTCGAGGAGGCTCTTCCCGGGAACGCTTGCCTTGAGCGCCGTGGGCGTGTCGAGCGCGACCAGATGCCCGCGGTCGACGATGGCCACGCGGTCGCAGAGGCGATCGGCCTCGTCGAGGTAGTGGGTGGTGAGGAGGACGGTGAGATCCTGCGTGGCCTTGATCTTCCGCACCATCTCCCAGACGGCCATCCGCGACACCGGGTCGAGGCCGGTGGTGGGCTCGTCGAGGAACAGGATGCGTGGCTGGTGAACCAGGCCGCGAGCGATCTCGACGCGCCGACGCATCCCGCCCGAGAGGAACTTCACCGGGCGGTCAGCCCAGTCGGTGAGCTGTACCGCTTCCAGGAGCTCCGCGATCAGGGCGCCGCGGCGGGCGCGAGGCACGCCGTAGAGCTTGGCAAAGATGACCAGGTTCTCCTCGACGCTCAGGTCGAGGTCGCTCGTGAGGTTCTGGGGGATGACGCCGATGGCCCGGCGCACGCCGCTGGGGTCACGGGCGACGTCGCAGTTCGCCACCGCGGCGGTGCCGCCGCTGGGGGGAACCAGCGTGGTCAGCATGCGGATGAGGGTGGACTTGCCGGCGCCGTTGGGCCCGAGAAGCCCGAAGACCTCACCCTCCTCCACCGCGAAGGAGATGGCGTCCACGGCCGTGAAGGGACCAAAGCGCTTGGTGAGCGCACGCACGTCGACGACGCTCACCGCCGCTCCGGGACAAGGACGCTCACGGTGGAGCCGAGCGCCAGCCGCCGGTCCACGTTGTCGACCCGGAGGCGGATCTCGAAGGTTCGGATGTCCCGCTTCGTGCGGCTCACGTCGCGCTGCGTTGCGAACGCCGCGTCCACACCGCGAAAGAAGACCTCGCCCGTGCGCGACTCGCCGGACGGGAGCCGCACCTCCAGCCGGTCGCCCAGCCGGACCCGGCCAATGGCTCCCTCTTCGACGTCCGCGCGAACCCACAGGTCATCGGGATCGACGAGCGTGACCACGGGCTGCCCCACCGCAACGTGCTCGCCCGCGCGCGCCACGCGGACGTCGACCACCCCGGCAATGGGGGAGAAGAGGCTCGCGTAGGCGAGTCGAACGTCGGCCCGGGATCGCTGGGCCTCGACGGCGGCCTGCTGCCCGCGCGCAGCGAGGAGCGACGCCCGCTTCGCGGCCACCTGCTCCGCGCCCGCCTTCGCCACGTCCAGGGCAGCGCGCTGTGCCTCGATCTTGCCTTCGAGCGCGGCGACGCGCGCGCCGGCCGCCGCGAGCATGGTGCGCGCGTGGTCGCGGTCCTGCTCGGTGACCGCGCCGCCGCTCGCCAGGCGGTCCTGGCGCCCCAGGATCGTTTGCGCGTCGTCAAACTGGGCGGCCGCCTCGGCGCGATCGCTCTCCGCCGAGGCGAGGCCTGCCCGCGCCTGCCGGATGCGCGCGGCGCTCTCCCGCTCCTGGTAGCGCAGCGTGGCGGCCGTCTCCGCGACCTGGGCCGAGAGCCCCTCGGCACTCCGGGCGTAGTAGGCGCCCTCCGCCTTCAGCTCCGCCGGCTCGATGCCGGCGAGGCGCTGGCCGCGCACGACCGCGTCGCCCTCGCGCACCGTGAGGTCCACCAGTCGTCCCGCGACCTCGGGGCTCACCACCACCTCCTCGGTGGTGACCACCCCCGTGAGTACGAGCGTCTCCGGCCCGCGCCTCGCCGATGCGATCCACACGACCACAGCGGCAGTGCAGGCGGCCCCCGCGGTGACGCCAGCGCGTTTCCAGTGCATCGGGACCCTCGGCAGTGAGCAGAATGAAACGACGTTTGTGACGTACAGTGTTCAATAGCGGGCGAACCGCGAGACGACGCATGCGCGAACTGGATCGGTCTGCGCGCCGCGCCCGGCAGCGCACGGAGGGGCTACCGGGGAGTCCCCTTCCCGCGGGTGGCCCGCGCCTCCTCCCGCCCGCCGCCGGCGGTGTCGGAGGGCGAGCCGTGGAAGAGCCCGGCCAGGACGACATCGATGGACCACGCGAAGCGCTCCCGGCCGCCGCCGGAGAGCAGCTCCTTCCGGATGGCATGGATCCGCGGATACTGCTCCGCGGGGACGGCGCCGATCGCGCGCGAGAGCGGGCCGATGGGGTCGGGCCGGTCGCGGCGGGAGCTCTGCTCGGCGGCGATGGCCGTCGCGTAGAGCAGGAGCAGGTCGACCGCCCAGGCCGCCGTGGCGGGTTCGACCCCGCCCTCGTCGAGCAGCTCGAGCAGCGCCTCGACGATCCGGAGCGCGTTGGGGCCCGCCGCGATGGTCGCCATGGCGAGCTGAGCGAGGCCGGGGCTGCGGAAGAGAGCCTGGAAGTATGACTCCAGCACGAGCTTCAGCCGGCGGTGCCAGTCGTGGCCGCGCGTCCTCGGGGTCCGCACGCTCGCCAGGGCCCGGTCGAGCACCAGCGCCTGCAGTTCGCGCAGATCCTCCACGTACGCATAGAGCGAGGCGGCGCCCGTATCGAGGGCGCCGGCGATCCTGCGCAGGCTCATGCCTTCCAATCCGTGGCGGGTGAGAAGATCGAGCGCTGCGGCCACGATCGCTTCCCGGCTGAGCGGCTCCTTGACCGGGCCGCCCCGGCGGCTCTTGACGGGGTGAGCGGCGAACGGATCTCGGTGAGCCATGGAAAGAACAGGTATCGCGACGAACGCAGTTCGTCAAGGGCCGCAGGCGCTCCCCAGCAATCACCGCAGCCTGGCGGTGGCTGCGCTCGGCGCGAGCGGGCGGAGGGAGCGCGCTGTCGCGCCTGCCCTGAGAGTTTGCGGAAATCTCCTCCTATCGCCGGGCAACGGCTGAGGAGAAGGGGGCTCGGCGACGTCAGTTCCGGTACTGCGCCCCCTCGTTGTTCGCCTCGATAGCCGCGTCGCCCAGGGCGGTGAGCACCGAGTGACCAGCGCCCCGCCGGTGCTCGCCCACCGGCTGGGCCTTCGAGGCGGGCACGTCGCCGCCGGCGCCCGGGAGGAGCTGCGCGACGAGGGCGAAGATGCGGCTGGTCACGTTGGGGGCCAGCGCGCCGAAGAGCCGGAGCGCCTTCGCGGGGAGCCCCACCGTGACGAAACCCTCGCCGCGCTCGCAGGCGAGCACCATCCGGCGCGCGGCTCGACCGGCATCCAGGGTGAGCAGCGGCAGGCTCGATGCGACGGAGAAGACCGACGCCTCCGGCGCTCGGTCCCCTTTCACCAGCGCGTTCACAAAGGAGCCGGTGCGCATGAGGCCCGGGACGATGGTGGTGACCACCACGCCGTCCTTGGCGACCTCCGGCGCGAGCCCGGTGGAGAAGCCCACCGCCGCGAACTTGGCCGTCGAGTACCCCAGGAGGTGTGGCACGGCGACCGCCCCGCCGATGGAGGTGACGTTCACGATGCGGCCGAAGTGGCGGGCGCGCATGGCGGGCAAGACCGCCAGGGTGGCGTGCACGATGCCCCAGTGGTTCGCGGCCATGGTCGCGTGGAGGTCCCCGAGGGAGAGAGTCTCCGCCGGTGCGACCTGGATGATGCCGGCCACGTTGAACAGGACCTCCACCGACCCCATCCGCTCCTCCACGGCGTGGACCAGGGCCGCGACGGCCGCCGGAT
>JBBQEB010000070.1:0-18311 GCA_038320275.1 Myxococcales bacterium
CGCGCTCGCCACGTCAGGCGCCCTGCGCGGCGTGGGCGACGAGCGCCGGGCCCGCTTCGTTCGCTTCGCGGCCGCGCTCTACCTCACAGCGCCGCTCTCCCCCCTCGGCTGGCGCACCAACCTCGTCGCCGCCATCCCGGCGCTGCACCTGCTGGTGGCCTCGGCCCGTTCCGCGCAACCGAGCCGAGCGCGGCTGCTGGCCCGGGCCGCGATCGCGCTCGCGCTCGGGGCGCAGGCGCTCACCTACGACGTGGTGGGGCGGGTGGCCTTCGCGCGGCTCCTCTCCGCGCGGCACTACGCCCTCGTCTGCGCCTCGGCGGTGCTGGCCGGATTTGCAAGTGCGCTCGCCATCGCGCGGGGCCGGCCCGCGCGGCGGATCGAGCCATTCGCCCGGCCAGGGAAGCGTGTCTAGGTTCTGTTCATGGCGCGCACGAAGGCCCCCAGCGGCCCGTTCTTCCGCGGCGTGAAGGCAGCCGCCGGGCTCCTCTCGCGCTGGCATCGCGGTGAACTGGAAGGATTGGAGCACCTCCCCTCCGGTCCAGCGCTCCTCGTCGGCAACCACGGCCTTCTGGGCATGGACACGCCCGTCTTCTTCTGGCTCCTGGAAAAGGCGACCGGCCGGGTGCCGCGCGGGCTCGCGGACCGGCTCCTCTTCGGGAACGCAGTGGTTCGCCCCTGGCTCGAGCGGGTGGGCGGAGTGCCGGGCACTCGCGCCAACGCAGGCCGGCTGCTCCGGCAGGGAGAGCTCGTGGTGTGCTACCCGGGCGGGTCCCGCGAGGTGTTCAAGCGACCCCACCAGCACTACCAATTGCAGTGGGAAAACTGCATCGGCTTCGCGAGGGTGGCCATCGAGACGGGCGTGCCGATCGTGCCTTTCGCAGGACTCGGCGTGGACGACACCTTCGCGAACTTCGGTCACGTGGAGGCCGCGACGCGGCTGCTCGGCCGCTACGCGCCCCCACTGGCAATGGGGCTTGGGCCCATCCCCCTACCTTCCCGGCTGCGCTTCGTCCTGGGAACGCCCATATTTCCTCCGCCCGACGAATCGGGCGCGCCGCGTCTCAAGGCCGCCGTCGAGCGCGCGGTCGAGCTGCTCATCGCCTCCAGGGGAGCGCATGTCTCTGTCGCAGAGCCCGCCGTCGTCGTTCCATGAAGGCGTCGACCATGAGGACCTCGAGCTCCGGGGCGTCCGCGCCCGGGCCTTCCAGTTCCGGGGGGGCGCCACCGACCGGAGTCGTGCCCTGGTGTGCATCGCCGGCATGGGCGCTGATGGGCGCAGCTTCGTTCGCCAGAAGCCGCTCGCCGCGCACCACCTGGTGCTGCCCCTCAACCTCCCCTACGAGACCCCCGAGGGCGTCGACCCGCTGATCTTCGCCACCGAGGTGGTGGAGGAGTATCTCAGGAGCGAGGGCCTCGAGTTCCCGGTGCTGCTCGGCTCGTCCTTCGGAGGTGGCGTGGCGGCCCTGGTGGCCCTGCGCGCCCGCGTTCCCCTGGCGGGGCTGGTCCTCGCCGATCCCGTCCTCTCGCGAAAGCAGATCCCGCTCGCCACCACCCTCTTCGTCGACTTCCTGGAGGCGCCCGACCCCATCGCCCGCCTCGCCGCACCTCTCGCCGCTCAGGTGATGGGGGGCTTCGCGCTCGACCGCGAGGGGCGCGACGAGCTCGTCCGGCAGGCGCGCCATTTCACCGGGCGCGAGCTCAAGCGGCGCCTGCAGGCGCTCCTGCGATTCGACCTTTACCCCGACCTGCCGAGGCTCCGCCTGCCGGTGCTCTTCGTGCACGGCTCGCGCGACCTGCTCGTCCCGTGGTGGTCGGGACGGCGCGCGGCCCGCATGGTCCCTTACGCCCGCTTCGAGGTCATCCGGGGCGCTGGCCACATCCCGTATCTCTCGCATCCGGATGCGTTCAACGCGGTGGTCGGCAGCTTCCTCCGCCAGCTTCCTCACGCCGGCGCGGGCCGCCGCGCCCATCACCGCGAGGAGAAACGCGCGGCCGGCTCCGGGCACCGCGCGACTGCGCTGGCGCACGGGCGAGGTTAGACCGGCGCGGTGACCACCGCGAGTCCTCCTGTCGACGCCGGCGCGGTTCAGGCCGACCTGACCTCCTTCCTCGCGGCGCTACAGGGTGAGATCTGCGCCGCGCTGGAGCAGCTGGACGGCGCGGGGCGGTTCGGCGAGGACGCCTGGCAGCGGCCCGGTGGAGGCGGCGGTCTCACCCGCGTGCTGGAGGGCGGGGCGGTGCTGGAGAAGGCAGGGGTGGGGTTCTCGCACGTGCACGGCGAGCTCGACCCGGCCTTCGCCGCGCGCCTGCAGGGCGAGGGGCGGTCGTTCTCGGCGGTGGGGCTGTCGCTCGTCCTGCACCCGAAGAGCCCGATGATCCCCACCACCCACGCCAACTTCCGCTTCATCGTGCAGGGCGAGCGCGCCTGGTTCGGCGGAGGGGCGGACCTCACGCCCTACTACCTCTTCGACGAGGACGCGCGCCACTTTCACGGTGCCTTCCGGGATGCTTGCGACCGCCACGATCCGGCGGCCTATCCGCGCTTCAAGGCGGCCTGCGATCGCTACTTCCACCTCCCGCACCGCGGCGAGGCGAGGGGGGTGGGCGGCATCTTCTTCGAGAACATGGGTGGCGATCCCGCCCGCGAGCTCGCCTTCGTCAAGGACTGCGCAAAGGCGTTCCTGCCGGCCTGGCTGCCCATCGCCGAGCGGCGGCGGGATGCGCCGTACGGCGCGCGCGAGCGCGACTGGCAGGAGATCCGGCGCGGGCGCTACGTGGAGTTCAACCTCCTGCACGACCGCGGCACGGTATTCGGGCTGCAGACCGGCGGGCGCACGGAGTCGATCCTCATGTCCTTGCCGCCGCGCGTGCGCTGGGTCTATGCGCACGAGCCGCCGCCCGGAAGCGAGGAGGCGCGCTTGCTCGACGTGCTGCGGCACCCACGGGATTGGGTCACGACCGCCTGACCCGGCGGAGCGAGCCTACTTGGCGGGACCGGGGCTCAAGGGCGCGCTCCCCGCGCGCGTCCGGGCCCGGTAGCGCGAGACGCGCCCCGCCACGCTGCGGGCGGCGTGCTGCACCCTGAGCTGGAGCCGGCGCGCCCAGGGCAGCTCGCGTCCGAGCAGCGCCAGGCCGGCGAGCACCAGCGGCAGCCCGGGACCGGGCAGGAAGAAGAGGACGCCGCCGACGAGCACGAGCGCGTAGCCGGTGGCCAGCGTCACGGCGCGACGCGCCATGGCCAGCGTCCGCTTCAGCCGCTCCTGCCTCATCACCGATGCTCTCCTTGGCTCCGCCGCGCGCGGCAACCTGCTTCTTGCACCATACGCACTCCCTGGGCCCGTGGCCGAGTCACCTGAAGGCGGCACGCCATCACGGGTGGGTGCAGCGACGGCGACCTGTGGCTCTCCACCGCACGATGGCGCACAGCGGCGCGATACGGACCGTCTGACAGCGGCGCAGCGGAGCATGGCGCGGATCGCTACAACCCGCGCATGGTCAAGGTCCAGGTGTTCAGCAAGAAGGTGTGCCCGTACTGCGCGCGCGCGAAGGCGCTGCTGACGAAGAAGGGCGTGGCGTTCGAGGAGACCGACGTGGAGCTCGACGATGCCAAGCGAGCCTGGCTGGTGGAGGCGAGCGGGCAGCGCACGGTGCCGCAGATCTTCGTCGACGGACGGTCGCTCGGCGGCTTCGCGGACATCGAAGCGCTCGACAAGGAGGGCAAGCTCGACGCGATCCTGCGCGGCGAAGCGTGATCTCGGGCGTTGTCGCAGCGAGGCCCCGTCGCCACCCTGTGGATGACATCCACACCGCCCGAGGAGGACAGCATGCAAGAGCAGCCGAGAGAACCCTTGGAACCCACGATCCAGCAGGAGCAGGAGCGTCGAAGCGCCGGACAGGGGCCGGAGGACGCGCGCGAGGAGTCGGGGCTCTCCCAGCCCGAATCGAGCGCCCAGAAGTCACCCGCGCCGGGGCCGCAGCCGTGAGGGTCGGACTCGGAAAGGCCCTGGCCGCAGGGATCGTGGGCGCCGTGGCGGTGACGCTGGCAAACGAGATCGGCCGTCAAAAGCTGTCCGATTCACCGCGGCTCGACCTCCTGGGCGAGCGGGCGGTCCGCAAGCTCATGGGAGCAGGCGGCATCCGCCGGCTGGGTCGCCGCGAGGAGATCAAGCGCGCCGCGCTCATGGGCGACCTGGCCTCGAACGCGCTGTACTACGCCCTGGCGGCGCCGGGCCGCTCCGCGAATCCGATCGCACGGGGCGTGGGGCTCGGCCTCCTGGCGGGGATCGGCGCGGTGGTGCTCGGGCCGAAGCTAGGCCTGGGCCATCGGCCCACCGACGACACGGTGGGCACCGCCGCGCTGACCGTGGCCTGGTACACCATCGGCGGCATCGCCGCTGGCGTCGCCGCGCGCGCCATGCGCGAGGACGACCTGGCAGAGTACGCCTGACCGGCGGAGCAGGTCTCGGATGCCGAAGCCCTACGCTCCATGAGCGACGTCAACGACCCGTGCCTCGCCTGCGGCCTCATCGCGGGCGAGGTGCGGCCCGCCGGCGGGATCCTCTGGCGCGGCGGCGGGCTCACCGTCCACGCGCCCGTCGAGCCGCCCCCCATTGCAGGCTGGGCGGTCCTCACGAGCGACCGCCATGCGCGAGCGCTCGACGACCTCACCCCAGCCGAGCTGGCGGGCCTCGGGCCTCTGGCGGCCCGCGTGATGCGGGCGCAGCGGTTGGCGCTGGGCGCCGAGCACGTGTACGGGTTCGCCATCGGGGACGCCCTGCGCCATTTCCACCTGCACCTCGTGCCGCGGTTCGCCGACACGCCGGCGCGGCTTCGCGGGCGGGGGTGCTTCGACGGCAGCTCCGACGACGCGCTCCCGTCCTGGAAGCTGGTGGCCGCCGCGGAGGCGCTTCGAAGGGCGCTCGCGTCGACCCAGTAGATCGTCGGCGGCTTCAATCGAGGCCGGGAGGGACCGTCTCGCCCCGGCCGGTGCCGGTGAGCCGACCTCCCCAAAAGGCGGCGAAGGTCCAGATCCCGCCCGCCAGCAGCACCGCCAAGGGCACGAGCTGCACCGCCGCCCGGAGTGAGCTCGCGTCGGAGATCCTGCCGATGAGCCAGGGCGAGGGAACGTCCCCGAGCGCGTGGATGGCGAGGATGGACAGGGCGACGGCGGTGGCGCGATCGCCGGGCGCGACCACGTCGACGATGACCGAGTTCACCGGTCCGGTGGAGGCGAAGAGGAGGAGCTGGACCGCCACCAGCGCCCCGAACCACACCGCACGGCTCTCCGCCGCGAAGACCAGCACCGCCAGCGGCGCGGCGGCCAGCGTGGCGAGGCCGGACAGCCCGAGGTAGGCCTGCCGCCACCGCCGCAACAGCCGGTCGCCCAGCCAGCCCCCGGCGAAGGTTCCCGCGAAGCCCGTCACCACCACCACCGCGCCGAACTGCACGGTCGCGACCGCGCGCGGAATGTTGCGGGCCCGCTCCAGGAACGCCGGCATCCAGAAGGCCATCGCGCCCAGGGCGAAGGTGTAGGCAGCGTACCCGAGGACGGTGTTGCGGTAGGCGCCGTTCGCGAGGAGCCTTCGGTAGGAGGCGAGGACTCCACCGGGAAGCGCCGCGGGCGGGCGCGCTTCGGTCGCGCCGCGCGAAGGTTCGCGGAGCCGGAGCGCCAGGAGCGCGAGGACGAGTCCTGGCAGGCCCGCCACCAGGAAGGCGGCGCGCCACCCCGCGAGGGCATCCACCTGGCCTCCCACCACGTACCCCAGGGCGGAGCCGATGGGGATGGCGGCGTAGAAGATGGCGAAGGCCCGGCCGCGGCGCTCTCGAGGGTAGAGGTCGGCGATGAGCGATGGCGCCACCGTCCCGTACGCTGCCTCGCCGATCCCCACCGCCGCGCGGGCCAGGAAGAGCGCAGCGTACGATCCGGCGAAGGCGGACAGCAGGGTCGCCACGCTCCAGAGGGCGATCCCGGCGGCGAGGAGCCGCGGGCGCGAGGCGCCGCGATCGGAGAGCCGCCCGAACACGGGCGAAGCCACCATGTAGACGAGCATGAAGGCCGTCATGAGGAGGCCGAGCCTGGCGTCGGTGAGCCCGAGCTCCGAGCGCTTGAGGCTTTCGACCAGCGCCGCCACCACGAACCGGTCGAGGTAGTTCACGCCGTTCACGAGCGTGAGGAGCGCCAGCGTCCGGCCGGCGCCCGCGCCCTTACCGGGCCGCGCGCCTGCGGCCGCCACCGAGGTCACGCCTCCGCCTGCGCGCTCGGGCCGGCCAGGGGAAGCTCGACGAAGAAGGTGGCACCCTGGCCGGGCGCGCTCTCCACGCGGATGGTCCCGCCGAGCGATTCGACGAGCCGCCGCACGATCCACAATCCGAGGCCGAAGCCGCCGTAGTGGCGCTCCGATACCGCCCGCTCGAACCTCTCGAAGATACGCCCGTGGGCGTCGGCGGCGATCCCGATGCCGCCGTCGCGCACGGTGAGGATCGCGCTCTCCCCGCCCACCGCGAGCTCGAGGGCGATGGGGTGGCCGGCGCCGTACTTCACCGCGTTGGAGAGGAGATTGGTGACGATCTGATCCACGCGCAGCCTGTCCCAGCGCCCCACCAGCCCGGGCTCGAGGACGGTGGAGAGGGTGCACCCCGCCCTCACCAGCTCCGGCTCGAAGCGCGCCGCCACCTCGCGCGCCAGCTCCGCCAGGTCGACCGGCTCGAGGTCGAGGTCGAGCCGGCCGGAGCCGATGCGAGAGAGGTCGAGCAGGCTGTCCACCAGGCGCGCCAGCCGCTCCACGTTGCGCCGGATCACCTCCGCCTTGCGGGCGATGGGCTCCGGCACGTTGCCGCGCTCTCTCGCCATCCGCAGGCCTTCCACCTGGAGGAGCAGGGAGGTGAGCGGCGTCTTGAGCTCGTGCGAGGCCACCGAGAGGAAATCGTCCCGGAGCCGCACCGCCTCGTGCGCCCGCCGGTACAGGCGCGCCGTGTCGACCGACATCGCGGTGAGCCGGGCAAGCTCGAGCGCGAGCTCCCGCTCGGCAGCGTCGAACCCTCTCGAGGAGCCCGTCCGCACCAGCGTCAGCTCGCCGAGCACCTCGTCGCGCGCCCGGAGCGGTACCTGGACGAGCGAGGCTGCTCCGGCCGCGGCGGCGGGGTCGGCCCCGGACGCGAAGCGCACCAAACCTCGAGGGTCGAGCAGCTCGACGAGGCAACCGTCGGCGAGCGACCCCGCAGCCAGCGCGGTCAACCTTTTCAGCGCGGAGCGCTCCTCCAGGGAGGAGAGGAGCGCGCTCGCGTCGGCGAGAAGGCGCGCCCGGAGCGCGGACCGGCGGGCCTCCGCGGCGGCGCTCGCCTCCCCCTGCGCGAGTCGCACCAGGAGGACGGTGAACAGGATGCCGGCGAGGAGCGCGGCGCGGGGAAGCCAGCGGCGGCTCCCTGCGAGGAGCGCGGGCGTGGCGATGAAGCGCAGCGTCCAGGTGCGGCCCGCGACGTCGAGGGACACGCGAGACTCGGGCGAGCCCGTCGCCACGCCGACCATGGAGCTCGAGCGAAAGATGGTGGGGCCCGCGCTCGCTCCGTCCTCGATCTCCAGGGCGATGAGCGCGAGGCTCCGCGCCGGCAGCGTGAGGCTCACGAGGTCGGCCACCTGGAAGCTCGCGAAGATCCAGCCCCGGATCCCGGCGCGGCGCAAAGCGAGGTCGCCGCCCTCTCTCGCGAACAGCGGCGCGCAGAGGAGGAACCCGGGCTGTTGCCTCGCGCCTTCCTCCTGCTCGAGCTGCAGGGTTTCCGACGCCGCCACCTGCCCATCGTCGCGCGATCGCTCGAAGGCCGCGCGGCGCGCCCCCTCGGAGAGCATGTCGAAGCCGGTTCCGCCCTGGCCTTTGCCGTCGAGGAACGCGATGCTCACCACCGGCGCGTACGCCTCGCGGTCACCGCCGGGCTGGATGCGGTACTCCGGGAGCCCAGCGCTCCGGACCTGAGCCTCGTGGGCGGCGCGCTCGGGCCCGCGCACGAGCTTCGCGTAGCCCAGCGCGCGGACGCCCGGCTCATGTCGCTCGACCTCGATGGCGCGGGCAAAATCTGCCAGGTCGGCGGTGGTCGGCTCCCTCCCGCCGCGAAAGAGGCCGCGCGCGGCGCGGATCGTCGCGACGTACGCCTCGAGCCGATCGTGAAGCGCGTCGGCGGCGCGCGCCGAGACCTCCCCGAGGCGCGCGCGCTCCTCCACGCGCACGGCGCGATCGACCGCCGCGTAGAGGGTCGCGGTCGCGGCGAGGCACAGCACGAGGATGAGGAGCGGGGCGCGGTTCCTGCGCGCAGCAGCGGCGGCGGAGGCGAGCGCGCCCGGCATCACCCGGGCCTCGGGCTGCGGGCAAAGGCGGCCTCCAGCCCCGAGCGCAGGCTGGGATGGCGCAGCTCGAGGGAGAGCTGCGCGCGCGTGCTCTCGCCCAGCACGCGCCGGTTCGCGCCGCGCGCGCCGGCCGCCGAAGGGGCGACTCCGCCTGCCCGGGGAGGCGTGATCCCAAGGAGCCCCGCGACGAGCTCCACCACCTCGCGCCTGCGCAGCGGCGTGGCGTCGGTGGCGTGGTAGAGGGCGCCTGCCCGGCCCCGGTCGAGCGCAGCCAGCACCGCGGCCACCGCGTCTTCGAGGTGGCACCCGTTGGTCCAGGCGTCGTCGCCGGGCCCGAGCGCCATCGCCCCGGAGCGGACGCGCTCGACCACCCCGAGCCTCCCTGGCCCGTACAGCCCGGAGAGCCGGACCACACAGCCGCCGGCTTCCCGCACCACCCCCTCACCCTCCACCAGCCTCTCCGCGGATGGCGACGCGGGCGCAGGCGGGGTGGCCTCGTCCACGTCCTCACCATTGCGCTGCCCGAACACGCCGGTGGAGCCGGTGTAGACGAGGCGCGCTCCACGCGACGCCGCCGCCCGCGCGAGGACGCGGTTCACCTCCACGTACGAGCGCCGGTAGGCCTCGGCGCCCTCCCCGTCCGCCGACTGGCAGGCGATCACCGCATCGAGGTCCGCCGGGAGCAGCTCGGAAGAACCGGGCGCGGAGAGGTCGAGCGCGAGCGGCTCGGCGGGGAGGCTGCGCAGGGTCTCCGCGCGCGCCGGATCGCGGCGCACGGCCGTCACCCGGTCTCCTCGCCGGGCGAGCTCGCGGGCGACGGCGGTGCCGAGCCACCCGCAGCCCGCGACGAGGACGTGGACCGGCTTCTTCATGGAGAGCGCCACGCCCCCAGCGCAGCGCCGACGATACCTTTGGCCTCGGAGACGATGGCGTCGAGGTGCGCCTGGTCGCGGAAGCTCTCCGCGTAGATCTTGTAGACGTCCTCGGTGCCGGAGGGGCGGGCGGCGAACCACCCATCCGCCGCGACCACCTTGAGGCCGCCGATCTCCGCGCCGTTGCCGGGCGCTCGCGTGAGCTTCGCCAGGATGGGCTGACCGGCCAGGCTGTCCGCCTCGACCGACTCCGGCGAAAGCTTCTTCAGCGCGGACTTCTGGGCGGGCGTGGCGGGCGCGTCGATGCGCGTGTAGACCGGCCTGCCCAGCTCCGCCGCCAGGGCCTCGTAGTGCTCGCCGGGGTCGCGGCCGCTCACCGCCAGGATCTCCGCCGCGAGCAGATCCATGATGATCCCGTCCTTGTCGGTGGACCAGACGGTGCCGTCCTTGCGGAGGAAGGATGCCCCAGCGCTCTCCTCGCCGCCGAAGCCGATGGAGCCGTCGAGGAGCCCCGGCACGAACCACTTGAAGCCGACCGGCACCTCGACCAGTCGCTTGCCATCGCGCTTCGCCACCCGGTCGATGAGCCCCGACGACACGAGCGTCTTCCCGATTCCGGCGCCCCGGCTCCAGCCCTCGCGCGTGCGGAAGAGCCAGGCGATGGCGACCGCCAGGTAGTGGTTGGGGTTCATGAGCCCCGCCGACGGCGTCACGATGCCGTGCCGGTCGGCGTCGGTGTCGTTCCCGAAGGCCACGTCGAAGCGGTCCTTGAGCTTGACCAGGCTCGCCATGGCGTAGGGCGACGAGCAGTCCATGCGGATCTTGCCGTCGTGATCGAGCGTCATGAAGCTGAAGGTGGGATCGACGCGAGGGTTCACCACCTCGAGGTCGAGACCATAGGTCCGGGCGATGGGCTCCCAGTAGCCCACGCTGGCGCCGCCCAGCGGATCGGCCCCGAGGTGAAGGCCGGCGCGCTTCACCGCGGCGAGGTCCACCACCGCGGCGAGGTCGTCCACGTACGGCTTCACGTAGTCTCGATCGCGGGTGGTGGAGGCGGCCCGGGCGCGCGCGTAGGGGATGCGCTTCACCCCCGCTGCGCCGTCGGGGAGCAGCTCGTTGGCGCGCCGCTCGATCCAGCCGGTGGCTTCCGTGTCGGCGGGGCCACCGTTGGGCGGGTTGTACTTGATGCCTCCGTCCTCGGGTGGATTGTGCGAAGGCGTGATGACGATGCCGTCCGCCAGGCCGCTCGCGCGGCCGCGGTTGTGGGTCAGGATGGCGTGGGAAATGACCGGGGTGGGCACGGGGGCGCCGCCGGCCGAAACGAACACCTCCACGCCTTGGGCGGCGAGGACCTCCAGCGCGGTGCGCTCCGCGGGGTCGGAGAGGGCGTGCGTGTCGGCGCCCAGGAAGAGCGGACCGGTGACGCCCTCCTTCGCGCGGTACTCGCAGGTGGCCTGTACCACCGCGAGGATGTGCGCCTCGTTGAAGCTGCGCCGCAGCGACGACCCTCGGTGGCCCGAGGTGCCGAAGGAGACGCGCTGGGCGGGGTCGGACGGGTCGGGCCGCTCATCGAAGTACGCGGCGAGGAGGCGCGGGACATCGACCAGCATGGACGCGGGAGCGGGCTGGCCCGCGAGAGGATGGGGCATGCGCACATCCTCGCACGCGGCGGGCCGCGAGGCTTCGATCGTCTGGGGAGCGGGTGCGCTTTTCCCCGCGCGGCGGATCCGACCGCTAACCCGACCACGAGCTCGACCTCGACCTCGACCGCGACCTCGACCCCGACCGCGACCTCGACCCCGACCGCGACCGCGACCGCGACCGCGAACCCGACCACGACCCCGACCTCGACCTCGACCTCGACCTCGACCGCGACCGCGACCGCGACCGCGAACTCGACCTAGACCGCGACCCCGACCGCGAACTCGACCACGACCCCGGACCGCAACCCCCGACCGCGACCCCGACCCCGTGCCTCAGGCCGCGGGTGCCGGCTCCGCTTCCTTGCGCGCGCGCTGCACGGTGGCGCGCTCGGCGAGCCCGCTCTCGCAGTTGTCACAGTGCCCGCAGCGCTCCCCGTGCCCCTCGCCGAAGTAGTCGCGCATGTACTGCATCCGGCACATGGCAGCTTGGCCGTAGCGCATCATGCACTCCAGCCGCTCCCGGTCGCTGGCGTGCCGACGCTCGTACTCGGAGAGGAAGCGCGCCAGCTCCTCCTCGCTCTCGAAGCCGCGCACGCCGACGAAGAAGAGCACCGCGCGGGCCGGCTTGCCGTCCCGTCCCGCGCGGCCCGCCTCCTGGTAGTAGCTCTCGAGCGAGTCGGGGAAGTTCCAGTGCGCGACGAAGCGGGTGTCCTGCTTGTCGATGCCGAGCCCGAAGGCGTTGGTCGCGATCACCACCGCGTGCTCGCCCGCCATGAACCGGTTCTGCGTCTCCTCGCGCTCCTTCATGCGCAGCTTGCCATGGTAGCGCGCAGCGTCGATCCCCTTCCCGCGCAGCCAGCGCCAGAGCTCGTCCACGCGCTTGGTGGTGGCGCGTACACGATGCCCGGGCCGCCGTGCTCCTCGATGAGGGCGAGGAGCTGCGCCTCCTTGGCCTCGCGGTTCACGCAGCGGCGCACCTCGAAGAAGAGGTTTTGGCGCTCGATCCCGGTGGACACCACTTCCGCCCCCTCGATGCCCAGCGCGCGCAGGATGCCGGCGGTGGCCTCCGGGGGCGAGGTGGCGGTGAGGGCGAGCACGGTGGGGTTGCCGAGGGCCTCGATGGCGGCGCGCAGTCCGAGGAAGGCTGGCCGGAAGTCGTGGCCCCACTGCGACACGCAGTGCGCCTCGTCGACCACGAAGAGCCGCACGCCGCGCGAGCGCAGGCGGGAGAGCTCCTCCTCGCGCTCCAGCCGCTCCGGTGTCACGAAGATGAGCTCCGCTCGTCCGCCATCCACCGCGCTCTCCGCCTCCCGCTTGCCGGCCGCGTTCAGCCCCGAATCGAGCCGCGCCGTCCCGAGCTCCAGCTCCTGCAGCTTGTCGGCCTGGTCCTGCATGAGCGAGATGAGCGGTGAGACGATGACCGTGGGCCCCGGGATGAAGAGCGCCGGTATCTGGTAGCGGAGCGACTTGCCCGCGCCGGTGGGAAGGATGCCCAGGGCGTGCCGGCCCGCCAGCACCGCCTCGATGAGCTCCCGCTGCCCTGGCCGGAAGCGCTTCACCCCGAAGCGCTCCTCCGCCACCGTGCACACGTCATCCCAGGTGACCTGCATCAGCGCCGCCCCGGCCGTTCCGCCGGGCCCTGGCGCACGGAGCGCGAATCGGACCTATCGTTTCGAGGCATGCCGCACAGCATGCGCACGCCCCGCCCCCGGGGCGAGGAGACGGCTGATGACCCGACGCGAATTCTTGCAGCTCTCCGCCGCTCTCACGGTCGCACCCGAGCTCGCCAGCGGGGCCTCGCCTGCCCGGGCGATCCCCCGCCGAAGGCTCGGACGCACCGGCGTCGAGCTCCCGATGGTGGGCCTCGGGGGCTGGCACGTCGGCTGCCAATCGGACGAGAAGGAGAGCATCGCCATCGTGCGCGCGGCCATCGACGGCGGGATCACCTTTCTCGACAACTGCTGGGACTACAACGAGGGGCAGAGCGAGCTGCGCATGGGCAAGGCGCTCCGCGACGGATACCGGAATCGCGCCTTCCTCATGACGAAGGTCGATGGGCGCGACCGCCGCACCGCCAGCCGTCAGCTGGAAGAGTCGCTGCGCCGCCTGCGGACGGACCACCTCGACCTCGTGCAGCTCCACGAGGTCATCTACCCCAACGATCCGGAGCGCGCCTTCGCGCCAGGCGGAGCCATCGAGGCGCTCGCCGAGGCGAAGAAGGCGGGCAAGGCGCGCTTCGTCGGGTTCACCGGCCACAAGTCGCCCGAGATCCACCTCGCCATGCTGCGGGCCGCCGCCGCGCACGGCTTCCGGTTCGACACGGTGCAGATGCCGCTCAACGTCCTCGACGCCCACCACGACTCCTTCGAGAAGAAGGTTCTCCCGGTGCTGCTGGAGGAGGGGATCGGCGTGCTGGGGATGAAATCGATGGGCGACGGGCTCGTCCTGGAGAGCAAGGCCGCCACGCCGGAGGAATGCCTTCACTACCAGATGAGCCTGCCGGTGAGCGTGACCATCACCGGCTGCGACTCGATGAAGGTTCTCGATCAGGCGCTGCGGGTGGCGCGCGGCTTCACGCCCCTCCTGGAGAGCGAGATCGAGTCCCTGCTCGCCCGCACGGCGGCGGCCGCCCAGGGCGGACGCTGGGAAAAGTACAAGACCGAGCGCGAGTTCGACGGCACCTTTGCGAGCCCGGAGTGGCTGGGGACGCCCGCGTAGGACGCGCGCGCCTGCTCAGGGAGGGCCCGGCACCGAGGAGGGCAACCAGGCCGAACGAGCGCGCCACAGGGCGGCAGCCCCGAGCAGCGCGAAGGCCCAGAAGGCGACGGCGCCCCCGCGGAGCGCGGGCAGAAGGTAGAGCAGCGTCACCGCCGAGGCGGCCCAGGCCCGGTCTCGCACAGCCGGAAGGGGGTCCCGGAACCAGAGCGCGGCGACCGGCACCACCAGGACGAAGCTGTAGTGCGACAGCGTGCCCGGGTAGAGGAGCAGCCCCGCGGCGACGAAGCTCGAGAAGCACTCCGCCGGATGCGTGTCGCGGCACCTGCTGCCGGCCCAGAGCACGAGGGCTGCCAAGGGCAGCGCCAGAGCGCCATACGCCGCCACCCCCATCGCGGTGGGACCGCTCTGGCGCAGCCCCCGCAGAACCGTGCCGAGAAGTGATTGGTTCATCCACTCCACGTACACCGCGCCCGGAACCGGAGGGCGCGCGCCCGAGCGGAGCCAGTTCGCGGCGGCAGCGGGGCCGAGGACCGCCACAGAGGCGCCGGCGAGGGCCAGCATGCAGAGGACTGCGACGGCGGCCGAGCGCCAGCGGCGCCGCACCAGGAGCCACACCCCGAGCACCGCCACCCAGGGCTTCACGGCGGCGCCGAGCGCCACCCACGCTCCGGCCCGGTCGCGGTCGCGGTCCCCCCACGCAAGGGCCAGCAGCAGTGCCACGAGCACGTTGGTCTGAGCGTAGAAGAACGTCTGCTGGAGGCCGAAGCTGGCCGCGCACAGGGTGAGCGCCGCGAGGAGCCCAGGCTTGCCCGGATCGCCCAGCACGCGGCGCGCCAGCACGACGACGAGGCCGATCAGCAGGGCGGCCTGGAAGGCGCTCCACGCGACGAGCCCCGCCCGTGGCGAGAGGAATCCGAGCGGCAGGAAGAGCAGGATCGACGGCGGCGGATAGAAGAACCCGGTGGCCAGGATCTCACTCTGGAATTCGGGGCTCGGGTGCAGGGACTCCGCCACCCGGCGCAAGTGCTCCGGGAGATATGGGTCGAGCCCGAGGTGCGCGGCGCGTCCCCAGATCCAGAAGCACAGGTAGTCCCACTCCCGGGGGGCGGCGACATTCTGCAGCACGTGCCTCGCCGCAGAGCCCAGGAACGAGGCGCAGACCGCACCGGCCATCGACGCCGCGCCGACGCGCAGCGCGCGCCCGCGGAGTGGCCAGCGCCACCGCGCCGTCGCGAGCAGCGGAACAGCGATGAGGGTGAGCAGGACGCGCACGCGAGGCCTCCGGCGTCAGGACCCGACCAGCATCGCACGGGCGGGGGCTCCCGGAAGCGAGCGAGCCGAAACGCAGGCGCCGGGGCCCATGCAGGCGCCCCGGCGCTGAGTGTTTCGGACTTCCGCCCGGAGGCGGGCGCGTCAGTGCGTGTCGTCGAGGCTCTTCAGGAACTGGACGATGTCGGCGCGGTGCGCCGCGTCGGACACGAAGAAGGCATGCGGAGCGTTCGCGCCGCGGGCCGGATCCATGAGCGCGTCCATGCTCGGCACGGAGCTGTCGTGCAGGAAGTTCGGCTTGCGGGCGAGATCGAGGAGCAGCGGCAGCGCGCTGCCTCTCACCTCACCGCGGCGGCTCGCCTCGACCACCACCGTCTTGTCGTCGAAGATGGTGGTGGGGTCGTCCTGGATCGGCGCGAAGGCCACCGGACGGAACGGCGGCTCGACCGGGCGCTGCGCCAGCACCATGGGCGCGTAGGCGACGAGCAGCTTCTGCTGAGGCACGACGAAGCCGGGGACGCGCACGCTCTGGCTCACGTTGTGGCAGGTGGTGCACTGGGCCGCGCCTCGGAAGAAGTCGCGCCCGCGCGCCACGGCCGCCGCGTCGAGCCCCGCCGGAGCCGGGGGCGCGTGCAGGCTGTCCGTGTAGGCGTTGAGGTCGAGGAGCTTCGCGCTGTCCACCCGGAGGCCGACGGGCGCGGCCTCGCTGCCGGCCGCGACGCCGGCTGGGAGCGCGTTCGTCTTCAGGAACGGGAACCCGGTGCCGGGCGAGGTGGCCCCCGGCCCCATCACGCCGGTGTCGGTGAGGATCTGCTGATAGGTGTCCGCGATCTCCTTCCCGGCCGCGGCGCCGCCGAGCGCCATCAGGAAGGCGCGGCCTCCGGGGGTCACGAGAGAGGTCGGATCGAGGAGCGCCGTGTAGACGAGGTTGTCGAAGTTGTCGAGGACGGCGATGTCGCCCGGCGTGCCCCAGGGGGCGCCCAGGTCGGTGCGGAAGAAGGGGACGATGTGCTGCGGCGCCCCGTTGCCGTCGGGCGCGTCATCGAAGGAGCCGAGGGGATAGTAGTCTGGATTCGAGAGGTAGGCGTCCACCTGTGCCTCGGTGGAGGTTCCGGTGATGGCTGCGCTGTCCGGGGCGCGCCCGATCGACTTGTTGCCGTTCGCCGCGAGCTTGAGCTGCAGGAGCGGGTAGTACGCGCGCGAGTTCGCCGCCGTGGCCAGGATCTTGCCCACGTTGAGCGTGTGCGGCGTGGGACCGTCCACCCGCTTGCCGATGGAACCGCCGTTCGGGACCGATGCGACCGAGCCGTCGGTGATGGCGTGGCAGAGGGCGCAGCTCACGCCCACCTTGTCACCCTTGGTGACGTCGGGCTTGCCCCCGGCGCCGCTGGTGCCCACCGCCACCACGCCGATGACGGCGTTGGCGTTGATGAGCGCGATCGTCGTGGCGGGGTCGTTGAGGATGGGGCCGCTGGTGCCCTTCGCGGCGAGCTCGGCCGCGACGGCCGCCTTGGTGGCGGCGTCGAGCGCGTCCACATCCACATGGAGCCCGAGCTGCAGCGCCTGGACCGGAGTCACCTTGGCGGCCACGATGCCCTGGGGGAGCTTCATCGCATCGGTCCAGAAACCCTCGTTGCCGAAGGTGGCGAAGCGGAAGACCTGCTGCCCCGAGGTCAGGTCGCCCTTGCCATGGGCGAAGGCGGGCCCCTGATCCGCCGGGCCGTCCGCGGTCGAGCCGCCGTGGTTCTGGTTGTCACTACCGCAGGCGAGGCCGGCTGCGGCGATGAGCCCGCACGTTCCCCACCACCATGAGCGCGTCGAAATCGTCACGTGAGCTCCTGAACGGGGCTGGACCGATGCCCAGACCTTTCGCGCCAGAGTGCGCAACGAGAACCTAGGCATCCGTTCGCGGCGAGGGCGCGGCGCCCGGACGGCGAGTCCGGAGCGCCTTGGGCGAATCGTCGGCTGGGCCTCTCGGGGTCCAAGACGATCCCGCAGGTTCGGCGGCGTGCCGGAGCTAAGGATGCGCGCGTCTCCTGCCCGGGGTTGACGCGATGAGCTATGTCCGCAATTTTCGCCTCCGCTGGTCCGACGCCGACGCCAACGGTCACGTTCGACACACCGTCTACCCGGAGCTCGGCGCCGAGGTTCGCCTCGCCTTCTTGGCGGAGGGTGGCTTCGACTGGAAGCGGCTGGAGGAGCTCGGCCTCGGGCCGGTGTTGCTGCGGGAGGAGGTCGACTACCTGCGCGAGCTCGGGATCGGCGAAGAGGTCACCGCCAACCTGGAGGCGGTGGCGCTCTCACAGGACGGCGCTCGCTGGAAGCTTCGCCACACGGTCCGAAAGCTCGGAGGCGAGGTTGCCGGACGGGTGCTGGTGACGGGTGGCTGGATCGACCTCCAGCGCAGGAAGCTCGCCGTTCCTCCGGAAGGGCTGGCTGCGCGCCTTCGCGAGGCGCCCCGGGGAGACGGGTGCGAGGAGCTGCCGCCCCTTCGCGTCGATCCGCGCTGAGCGCCTCGCCGGCGAGGTCGAAGACCGCGCTGGCTCCGTGGGTCGGGGTCCGTCTGCAGCGTTGGACGGACGTCTTGCTTGGGTTCGCGCCGCGCGCGGTGAGGGCGTGAGCGCAAACGGAACCGAGCGGTGCCGCGGTGCGGCGACTAATTCTCGCCTCCTATGGACCAGCAGCTCACCCCCATGCAGCGGTTCTTTCTGGCGTTCGTGGCCTTCTTCACGGTGCTGTTCGACGGCGCATTCGCCGAGGAGGTGCGCCGGGTGCGCGAGCGCCAGCGGGGTGGGACGCTTCCGCCGGCCGGCACGACCTCGGGCTCGGCCGCTGGCGCCACCGTGGAGCTGACCCCGAGCCCGACGACGAGCCCGACCGCGATTCCGACCCCGACCCCGACTTCGACCCCGACCCCGACTTCGACCCCGACTTCGACCCCGACTTCGACCCCGACCCCGACTTCGACCCCGACTTCGACCCCGACCTCGACCCCGACCTCGACCTCGACCTCGACCTCGACCCCGATGTCGGCCCCTGCGCCCGTGCCGGCGCTTGCGCCTGCGCCTGCGGCGACCCCGCTGCGCTCCGGGCCGAACCGCGCGGTCTCGCCTCCCGTGCCGCCGCCAGCCCCGGCGCCCGCGCGCCCGGACCACTCCGAGGCCCTGCAGGTGCTCGCCCTCCTCCAGCGCGACGGGCGGCTCGTCGACTTCCTGGCAGAGGATCTGGCCGGGTTCTCCGACGCCGAGATCGGCGCCGCTGCCCGCACCGTTCACGAAGGGTGCAAGAAGCTGCTGGGGAGCTACGTCGAGCTGGAGCCCGTCTACCGCGAGCCCGAGGGCGCCCGCGTGACGGTGGGTGCCGGCTTCGATCCCTCCTCGGTCCGGCTGAGCGGCAACGTGGTGGGCTCGCCGCCCTTCCAGGGCAGCCTGAAGCACCACGGCTGGCGCGTCACGCGCGCGAGCTTCCCGCCGC
>JBBQEB010000071.1:0-18086 GCA_038320275.1 Myxococcales bacterium
CGGTCGCCGCCGCGGTGCAGCGCACGTTCCAGGCGTTGGTCGACCTCAAGTACATCACCCCCGCCGAGTTTGGCCGGCTCACCGGCGGTCAGCGGCCGCGCCGCCCGGCCAAGCCGGCCAAGCGCGGGAAGGGCCCGGCCCGGCGGGCGGGGGGGAAGGCCCGGCCTGCCGCTGCCAGGAAGGGCGCCCGGCCGGCGAAGGCTGCGCGCCGCCCGGCCAAACCCGCCCCGAAGCGCCGCGGCTAGGGTTTCCTCGCCGTGTCCCCCGAAGCTCCTTCGGGTTAGATCGGGGGGCATGTCACCGCTCGAATCCACCCGGCAGGCGTCCCGCGCCAAGCTCGCCGCCATCCGCTCCTCACTCGCACCGCTCGGCGGCGCCCTGGTCGCCTTTTCCGGCGGCGTCGATTCCACCCTGGTGCTCGCGGTCGCACGCGAGGTCCTGGGCGACCGCGCGGTGGCGCTCACGGCCCATTCGCCCAGCGTGCCCATGGCCGAGCGGGAGGAGGCGCGCGCGCTTGCGGCGCGGCTCGGCGTGCGCCACCTGGAGGTGGAGAGCAGGGAGCTCGACGACCCTGGCTACGTCGCCAACGGCACCGACCGCTGCTACCACTGCAAGAGCGAGCTCTACCGGCTCTGCGATGAGGCGGCCCGGCGGGAGGGGCTGCCCGCGGTGCTCGACGGCTTCAACGCCGACGATCGCCGCGACCACCGCCCTGGGCACCGCGCCGCCACCGAGCGGGCCGTGCGGTCGCCGCTGGCCGAGGCGGGGCTCACCAAGGACGAGGTGCGGGCCTGGAGCGAGGCGTTCGGCTTGCCCACCTGGGACAAGCCGCAAATGGCCTGCCTCGCGTCCCGCTTGCCCTACGGCACGCCGGTCACCGTGGAGCGGCTCGCCCGGGTGGAGGCTGCGGAGCGTGCGCTGCGCGGGCTCGGCCTGCGGAACTTCCGGGTGCGGCACCACGAGGAGATCGGCCGGGTGGAGGTGGCGGCCGACGAGCTGGAATCCGCTTTCCAGGCCCGCGCTGCCATCGCCGAGGCCGTGCGCGGGGCTGGTTACCGCATCGCGGTGCTGGATCTGGAGCCCTTCCGGTCGGGCCGGATGAACGAGCTGGCGGGCGTGCGGCTGCCAGTCGTGTGCTGACATTGATTTTCAAGTTTTTGGCTCGACTGCATCCAAGTTGCTTCTGTCAAGGGGGTTAGTTTGACAGACGCAAACGGGGTGGTACCTGTGTGGGCAAAGGTGACCGAAGGAGCCCGCCTACCATGAACCTCGAGCCGACGAGCCCCGAACAGGCCGCACTTCACCGCAGCGATGCGCTCCAGCAGACCCGGCTGGAGCCGATGCTGATCCGGCTTCCTCCCACCCTGGCGGGCCGACTGCGCGAACTGGCCCGAGCCACCCGGATCCGGCAATCGGATTACCTGCGCGAGGCCGTCTCCGACCTGCTCGCGAAGTACGATCACTTGCCGTCCGATGGTGCGGGCACGGATTCGTGACGCCAGGCGGCGGCGGTCCGACCGCGGTTCCGACCGCGACAGCGACCCCCACCGCGACATCGACCGCGGTCCCGGCTGCCGCGCCCTGAAGGGCGCGCTACCGCGCGAACGGATCTTCGGGGTACTCCACCCGCGCGAGGGTGAGCCCCCAGCCCGGAGCGCGCACGCCTCGATAGCGCGCTTCAGGTTGGGCCAGGATCTCCCCCACCCGCTCCGGCGCGATCACCCCGAGCGCGGCCGCCATCGCCGTGCCCACCAGGTTGCGGACCATGGCGCGGAGGAATCCCCGCCCGCTCAGCACCAGGGCCGCGAAGGGGAATCCCACGGCGGGAATCACCTCGGCGCGCGCCAGCGTCCGCACCGTCGCGGTGGGGTCGACGCGCCGGCGGGCGGTCTGCTCGCCGGGCCGCGCGAAGCCCGCGAAGTCGTGCTCCCCCACCGCCAGTGCGAGCGCGGTTCCTGCGAGCCCCAGGTCGGGCAGCGCCGCGGCGAGGTGGGGAAAGGCGCGCGCATCGGGGAGCGCCCAGGTGTAGGGCTGGAGCCCCTCCGGCGGCGGCCATCCCACCAGGTAGACGTAGGTGCGCGCGCTCGCCGAGGCGCGGGCGTGGAACCGCGGTGGGACCTCGACCGCGTCGACGACGACGAGCCCGGGGGGCGTGTGCGCGTTCAGGCGCGCCCGCAGCTCCGCGACGGGGCAGGGCAGGGCAGCCGAGAAGCTCACGACCTGACCCAGCGCGTGCACTCCGGCGTCGGTGCGCCCCGCCGCGTCGAGTCGCGCGTCCACCCCCAGCTTCGCCAGCGCCGCTCCGAGGGCCGCCTGCACGCTCGGGAGCCCTGGCTGCCGCTGGAAGCCGCGGAACGCGCCCCCATCGTACGCCAGCCGGAGAGCGTAGCGCGCGCTGCCTGCGGTGTGCTTCACTCCCGAGCCTCCTTCGACCGCGACATGGAAACCTCTCCGGCATGGCCGACCACTCCAGCGACCCAGCGCTCGCGTCCCGGGAGCGCCCGAACGAGCTCCTGCTCAAGCTCGACGGGCAGATCGTCGGCCCCGTCCCCGAGGAGCACCTCCTCGAGCTTCTCGCTTCCGGGCGCATCGGCCCCGCGACCGAGGTCGCGCTGGACGGCGGCCCCTGGCGCCCCCTGTCCGACGTGCCTGGGCTCCTCGTGCATGTCAAGAAGGCGGAGGCCCACGCCCGGGTCGCCGCAGAGCTGACCGGCGCGCGCCAGGTCGCGCGCAAGCGGACGGTCCGCCACGCCGGCGGGGTGGGGCTCGCGGTGGCGGTCCTGGCGGTGCTCGCGGCCGCCCTGGCCTACGTCCTCGCGGTGCACCGCCCCTGGGAGACTCGCAGCAAGCTCCTGGAGGACTTCGGCGGGGGCATCACGGTGGAGGAGGTCCGCGTGGGCGGCGGCGCCCGCGGGAGGGAGGGCGCTGCGTCGGACGAGATCGCGGTGCCGGCGCCCGCCCCGCGGGAGCTGCCTCCACCCCTGGCCCTCGCCGGCTCGCAGCCCCTCCCACGCCGCGCGCCCCACCCGGAGAGCGCCAGCGCCGCGCGTGCGCCACCCAGCTCGCCCCCCGAAGGGAGCGGCCTCGTCGTTTCCCAGTACGACCCGCGCAGCATCGAGGAGGTGGTCGCGCGGCGACAGGGCTCCCTCGCCTCGTGCCTGCGTGAAGAGGCGCAGCGCTCGCCCGACTTCGCCGGCACCATCCCCATCGAGTTCGCGGTGGGGAACGACGGCAGGGTGACCGCGCTCTGGATCGACGAGCCCATCTTCAAGTCGGGCCCGCTTCAGGAGTGCCTCCTCGCGCGACTGCGCGACTGGTCCTTCGCGCCCTTTCCGGGCGAGCGCCCGGTGGTGTCGCTCTCCTTCCGCATCGGGCGGTGAAGGGGAGTCTTCCCGCCGGTCCTGGTGGAAGTCGCGCGTTCGCCCTCCCGGTGCATGTCAGCCCCCGGAGGTAAGAACCATCGGGTGACGGACACCGCCGAGAAGCTGCAGGACAGGGTCGATGCGCTCCCGGAGCACTCCCTTCGCCGGCGGGTGCTGGAGTCGGCGCGCCGCTTCAAGTCGTCGTGGGTGGAGCTGGGGCGCATGCTGTGCGAGGTCAAGCGGGCGGGGGTCTGGAAGGAGTGGGGCTACGCCAGCTTCGACGCTTACTGCGCGAAAGAGCTGTTCATCCGCAAGTCCACCGCCGAGAAGCTCACCCTGAGCTACGGCTTCATGGAGCGGCATGAGCCCGACGTCGCGAGCGGGAGCGCGCCCGGCCCCGCGCCCGCGTTCGAGGTGATCGAGGTGCTGTCGCGCGCGGAGGCCGCGGGGCGGTTGCCGGAGGACGGCTGGCGGGAGCTTCGCGAGGACGTGCTGCAGCGGCCCACGACCGCGGCCGCGGTGAACCGGCAGCTCACCGAGCGGTACGGGGCCCCCGACCGCCCAGAGCCGCTGGAGGCCCCGGAGAGGCTGCGGAGGCTGGCGGCGGTGGCGCACCGCCTGGCCGCCTCGTGCGCCGGAGACGAGGACGTTCCGCGAGCGGTGGCGGAGCGGGCCAAAGCGCTCGCCGAGGACCTCGAGGAGCTCTGTCAGGGCTGACCAACGGGGTCGCGCGGCTCACCCTCGGTTGCGGGGCGCCCCGGCTCTCCCCAAGCTCGAAAAGGTGGGCCGCCCCGGGCCGAGGGGCCTGGGGCGGGCAAGGTGCGAGGAGCCTCGTTACGATTCCACGGGGTGACTCTCTGGGTGGAGCCCCCAAGCTGAGGTAACATTCGAGGGGTGAGGGACGCGTGAGCCGCAAAGAGCACAACCATGGAAACCTGAGCTGCTCGTTCTGCGGCAAGGGACAGCGCGAGGTCCGCAAGCTCATCGCGGGGCCGACGGTCTACATCTGCGACGAGTGCATCCGGCTCTGCAACGACATCATCGCCGAGGAGACCGAGCGCGACGATGGCCGGCCGGCGGTCTCGCTGCCCACACCCGCCGAGATCAAGACCTTCCTCGACGAGTACGTGGTGGGGCAAGACCGCGCCAAGAAGGTGCTCTCGGTCGCGGTCTACAATCATTACAAGCGCGTCTACTCCAAGAAGGCCAAGGCCGCGGTGCGGCCGGGCCAGAGCCGGACCACCGCCGAGGAGGTCGAGCTCCAGAAGTCCAACGTCCTCCTCATCGGTCCCACCGGGTCCGGCAAGACGCTCCTGGCCCAATCGCTGGCCCGCTTTCTCAACGTGCCGTTCACCATCGCCGACGCCACCAGCCTGACCGAGGCTGGCTACGTGGGCGAGGACGTCGAGAACATCATCCAGAACCTCCTTCACAACGCCGACTATGACGTGGAGAAGGCGGCCCGGGGCATCGTCTACGTCGACGAGATCGACAAGATCGCGCGCAAGGGCGACAACCCGTCCCCCACCCGCGACGTGGGCGGCGAGGGCGTGCAGCAGGCGCTCCTCAAGATCATCGAGGGGACGCGCGCCAACGTCACGCCGCGGGGGGGCAAGAAGTACAACCAGCAGGAGTACATCCAGGTCGACACCTCCAACATCCTCTTCATCGTGGGAGGAGCCTTCTGTGGGATCGAGACGGCCATCCGCCGCCGCGTCGGCGTGAAGGGTCTCGGGTTCGGCGCCCGCATCGAGCGCAAGGAGGAGCAGACCCTGGGCGAGATCCTCGCCAAGATCGAGCCCACCGACCTCGTGAAGTTCGGGATGATCCCGGAGTTCGTCGGCCGCGTTCCCATCATCGCGACGCTCTCCGACCTGCAGGAGGACGATCTCGTCACGATCCTCACCCAGCCGAAGAACGCGCTCACGAAGCAGTACGTGAAGCTCTTCGAGATGGAGAAGGTGAAGCTCTCGTTCACCCGGGAGGCGCTGCGGGCCACCGCTCGCGAGGCCATGCGGCGCAAGTCGGGCGCCCGCGGCCTGCGCGCCATCCTCGAGGGGGCGATGCTGGACATCATGTACGACGTGCCCTACCGGGAGGGCGTGAAGGAGTGCAAGATCACGGAGGGCGTCATCCTGAACAACGAGCCGCCGCTCCTCTCCTTCGAGAAGGAGAAGAAGCTGGCCTGACCGGACCTCGTCGGGCCTGGAAGCTCCCGGTTTCCGCGGCCCCCCTTCCGTCGAGGTGGGCCGTTTCGTTTCTCGAGAAGGGCGTCGGCACCTCAGCCGCTCGCACAGTGTGGCCCCATCGCACGGGCAGAGCCGAGTTTCCCGAGCGTGGGCGGTCAGCTTCGCGCTGGCACCCCCCTTGCTGCGGACAGAAGTGAAGGTTCTGGGCGGTCAGCCCGTCCCTTCGCTGTACGGCGCTCCTGGAGGTGGATCATGGCCCGGAAACTCGCTCTCAGTCTCGCGCTTGCCCTCGCGGCCCTGCCCGCCCTCGCGCAGGAGCACGCCTACGACTACCAGGACGATACGGGGAGGGCCTACAGCGATCAGCCGCCTCCCCCCGGCCCCGACGGCAGCTACGGCGAGTACCCGGCCGCGCAGTCACAGGGCGCACAGGTCGACGTGAACGTCGACCTATCGATGGCCGGAGCCTCGGTCAACTTCGACACCTTCCACGACGGGCTCGCGCCGTATGGCGAGTGGGTGAACACCGGCTACGGGCGCGCGTGGCGCCCGACGCGGGTCGCCGCCGGCTGGCGGCCCTACTCCTACGGCCGGTGGGAGTGGACCGACGAGGGTTGGCTCTGGGCGTCCGACGAGCCCTTCGGCTGGGCCGCTTACCACTACGGGCGCTGGGCCTTCGAGTCGGCCTACGGCTGGTTGTGGCTCCCCGGCTATCAGTGGGCGCCGGCCTGGGTCACCTGGCGCTACAGCTCCGACTACATCGGCTGGGCACCCCTCGGACCGGGCTTTTCGGTTTACGTGAGCAGTTACCCCGTCAACTATGCCTGGTGGAGCTTCGTCCCCTGCCGCCGGTTCGCCGGCTACCCCGTCTACCAGACGGCTTTCACGGGCGGCTACGCGCGAGACATCTTTCACGCCACCCGCCCGGCTCCCCCGCGCGCCCAGGCGTTCGGGGTCCGCTCTCCTGCCTGGGGCGGCCCGGCGCGCCCGTTCGTCGAGCAGCGGATGGGCCGCTCCATCTCGCCGGTGCGGGTGATGCCGGTCGCCTCCGCAGGCGCCGTCGCCGCCTCTCGCGGCCGCGGAATCGTCCCCATCTACCGGCCCGAGCTGCGCCCGGCGAGCCGCGCTGGCGTGGTCGCGCCCGGTCCGGCGCGCGGCGCGATCGCGGCGCCCTCTCCGGGCTCGGCGCGGCCTTTCGCTCCCGCGGCTCCCCAGGCCCGGCCCGGCGGTACCGCCGCCGCGACGGGGACGCCGATGCGCCCGTGGTCGAGCACGGGCGCGGCGCGCCCCGCCCCCGCGCCGCGCGGCGCCGTCGCGCCGGTCCGGCCGCAGACGCAGGGACCTGCCGCGCCTCGCTCTCAGGCTCCGGCCCAGGCCCCAGCCCCTCCGCGGTACCAGGGTCCGGCGCAGGCCGCTCCCAGGTATCAAGCCCCGTCGCAGGCCCCAGCCGCGCCTCGTTACCAAGCTCCCGCGCCGGCCGCTCTCCGGTATCAGGCCCCGGTGCAGGCCCCAGCCGCGCCTCGTTACCAAGCTCCCGCGCCGGCCGCTCCCAGGTACCAGGCTCCGGCGCAGGCCGCCCCGCGCTCCGCGCCCTCCGCTCAGCGGTTCGAGGCGCAGGGGCGCCCTGGACGCACGGGCGGAGCGTCGCCGTACATGGTCGCGGCGCCTCGCCAGGCGTTCTCGGGCGCCCCCCGGATGCAGGCCCTGGCGCCCCGCGCCGCTTCTCCGGCGCCGCGCTCGGACGGACGTCAGGGCTCCGGGCGCGCAGCGCAGGCGCCGCGGCACGGATGAACGGGGGCCGGGCAGTTTTGCTGCCCGGCGACGACCTGGCGTGGAGGTATCAACCGTCCGTCACGCGCAGCGTCGTCCGCATGCGCTTGCCGGTGTCGAGGTCGCTCGCGCTCACCGTGAGGATGCCCTCGACGTTCACCTCGAAGAGGACCTCCAGGCGCACCTCTCCGGCCGCCGCCGGTCGAACACCGCCAAAGGTGAACTCGCCCAGCAGCTCGTCGTGGGCCGTGGAGGGATGGTCGCCCTGGAAGATGCGGATGACGAGCTCGCTCTGTCCGTCCACCGAGCTCGTGGCCGAGATCGCCTTCGCGTTCGGGATGGCGGCGTTGCGCGGCAGCACCACGTGCATCGCGCCGCCCGCCGCCTCCAGCCCGATGGCCATGGGGATGACGTCGAGGAGCTGGAGCTTCAGCTCGGAGCTCTCCTGGAGCGAGAGCGCGTAGAGGGCGGCGCCGATCGCCACCGCCTCGTCCGGGTGGACGCCCTTGGACGGCGGCCGGCCGAAGAACGCGGTGAGGCGCTCCTGGACGAGCGGCATGCGCGTCTGCCCGCCCACCAGCATCACCTCCTGGATGTCGCCGGGCTCGAGCCCCGCGTCGGTCAGCACCTGCGCCACCATCGAGAGCGTCCGGTCCACCAGGCCGCGCGTGAGCTCCTCCAGCAGCGCCCGGGTGAACCGGAGCTCCACGTTGAGCGGGGTGCCCTGCGGAGTCATGGTGACGAACGGGATGGAGAAGGGCGCCTCGGTGCGCGCCGACAGGTCGATCTTGGTGCGCTCCGCGAGGTCGCGGATCCGCTGCATCGCCACCGGGTCGCCGGCCAGGTCGATGCCGTGCTTGCGCTGAAACTCCTGCAGCACGTGCTGGATGATGGCCGCGTCGAAGTCGATTCCCCCGAGGAAGATGTCCCCGCCGGTGGCCTTCACCTCGAAGACCTGGGAGCGGATCTCGATGACCGAGACGTCGAAGGTCCCGCCGCCGAGGTCGTAGACGAGGACCCGCTCGTCGAGCTCCTTGCCGATGCCGTAGGCCAGACTGGCGGCGGTCGGCTCGTTGATGATGCGGACCACCTCCAGATCGACGAGCCGCCCCGCCTCCTTGACCGCCTGGCGCTGACGGTCGGTGAAGTAGGCCGGGACCGTCACCACGGCGCGGCACACCTTGAACCCCAGGTGGTCGGACGCCACGTCCCTGATCTTGGCGAGGATCCGCGCAGCAACGTCCTGCACCTGGAGGGTCCGGCCGTGGCAGTCGAGCTCCACGTCGTTGTTGGCCCCGCTGCGCACGCGGTACTGCACCGACCGCTGAACGTTCGCGACGATGTCGTCCTTGGGGGATCGCCCGATGAGCCTCTTCGTCGCGTAGAGCGTGTTGCGAGGGTTGAGCTGCCACTGCCGCTTGGCGTCGTGGCCGAGTAGCTCGTTGCCCTTGTCGTCGATGGCGAAGATGCTCGGGATGGTGTGCTCGCCGCCCTTCTGCGGGATGAGCTTCACCTGCCCCGCTCCGGTGGCGATCGCGGCGCACGAGTTGGTGGTGCCGAGGTCGATGCCGATGATGGTGTCCGGTCCGGGGCGATCCACGCCCGGAGCGTACTCGGCGAGGCAAGGGCTCGCCACCCCGGGCGAGCTCTCGCCGGGGACGGGTCTCCTACTGCAGCGGCGAACCGGGGCCGCGCCCCGGCGGTACCCCGCCCGGAACCGGGCCGGGCCCAGCGGGGCCAGGCGACGGTGGAGGCGCCGTGCGGCCGCCGGTCCCACCCGGCTGGCCCGGCGCAGTCGGACCCCCTCCCGCGGGCGCCGCGCTGCCGCCGTCGAAGCCGCCCTCCGTGCTGGGGGCCACCGGGCCGCCGTCGCCCCGGCCCGCGTCGCCACGCCCCCCGTCCGCGGCGGGCGGCATGACCAGCACCGGAGGGCCGCCGTCCGTCCCTCCGCGCCCGCCGGCCGTCTCGCGGGAGGCGGCGCCTCCGGGAGCGGATCCACCGTCGGAGCGCGCGCGAAGCTCCACCCAGAACGCGCGCCGGTCGCCCCCGTAGGACGCTCGCACGGGCGCTCCCACCCACAGGTCGCGCACCGTGCCCAGGTGGCTGTCCAGGAACACCACCGTGTTGCGGTCGAGCTCCAGGGCGGCGAGCCCGTCTGGACCCTGCACGGTCAGCGTCCGGGCGGCCGCGTCGACCGCGGCGACCGTGCCCGAGATGGTCCTGAGGTCCGAGCGCGCCCTGCCTCCATCCGTTCCGCCATCGGGCGCCTCCGCGCGGGCGAGGCTCGCGAAAGCGGCCAGGAGGGCGGCGGAAACGCGGAGGGCAGGGGACATGGGCGAGACCTCACGGTAGAGGGTTCGACATAGGGCATGCACCCTGCCGACGCCTGCCATCCGCGGGTCTCCTCGGCGGAGGCAGAGCCCCCGCGCAGCCCACAGAGCGGAGACCACTTGATCTGATCCCTGCTGCGGCGCACGCTGCCTGCCTGCGCCGGTCAGACTCGTCGGTCCGCTGCTCGACGTACCTTCCAGCTACGCCTCCGCTGCTCCCTCCTCGTGTGCCCGGCTCGTCGACGGCATCGTGTGCCTCGCGACGGGCTCAGACCAAGTCGGCTCCGCTGTCCTGGATCTGTACAATGCGGCGCATGGACCGACGGGCGAGCTGGGACGCGTACTTCATGAACATCGCGCACCAGGTGGCGACGCGCGCCACCTGCGATCGGAAGCACGTCGGCGCGGTGCTGGTGCGCGACAAGACCATCCTCTCCACCGGCTACAACGGCTCCATCCGCGGGCTGCCCCACTGCAGCGAGGTGGGCCACATGATGGAGGACGGACACTGCGTGGCGACCGTCCACGCCGAGGCGAATGCCATCATCCAGGCCGCGAAGAACGGGGTCGCCATCGACGGCGCCACCATCTACACCACGGCGTCACCCTGCTGGCCCTGCTTCAAGCTCATCGGCAACTCGGGCTGCAGCCGGATCGTGTTCGGGGAGTTCTACCGGGACGAGCGCATCTTCGACCACGCGAAGAAGCTCGGCATCGAGCTGGTGGCGCTCAGCGAGGGCCCGGGACCGGGACCGGGGTGACGCTTCCGGCGTCGGCTCCCAGGGTGGGAGCGGCCGGGGCCGTGCCCTCGAGGTCCTCCCCCAGCACCGCTGCGATGGCGGCCTTGCGCGAGCGATAGAGCTCCTCGCGCTGCCGCAGCTTCACGTAGCGTCCGCGACCGCCCGGCGGGACGGGGTCGGGAAAGGAGGCCAGCTCCGCCCGCACCTCCGCCAGCGCCCGGTCGAGCGACACCACGCGGATGGAGGTCTTTGCCCCGCGCGTCCGCCGCTCCGGGTCGGCGGTGTCGTTCTCCGTCCACAGCGGCAGCCAGTCGACGCCCGCCAGCTCGGTGCGGATCACCCCGCGGCCATAGTCGCGGCGCGCGAGCTGGGCGCGCAGGAGGACGCCGTCGCGGGTCGCCGCAACGCTCTCCGGCGTGGCGCCGTGCACGTAATTGCGCGACTGGTTCGAGACGAAGTTGCCGAGCGAGTAGGCGATGAGCGCCGTGCGGCCGTCGGCGCGCGAATAGAGCTCCACCGGCTGGAGGACGTGTGGATGGTGGCCCAGGATCACGAGGGCCCCTGCGTCGGCGAGGCGGTGGGCCAGCTCCACGTCCGCCGCGCGCGGCTGCCCCTCGTACTCGACGCCCCAGTGCAGCGATACGACGACCGCGTCGGCCACCCTCGCCGCTGCCTCCACCTCGGCGACCGCCCGGCGCGGGTCGAGCAGGGAGGCCTTGAGGCAGGCCTTGCCCCCGCGCCGCGCGGCGGGCGGACAGTCGTTGCCGTCCTGATTGAAGAAGCTCGCGTAGCCCAGGAACGCGATGCGGATGCCGTTCACCTCGAGGACGCGCGGGCCCGACTCGCGCCCGGCCTCGCCGCCGCCCACCGCCGCCACGCCCGCCGCCTGCACCTCCGTCAGCGTCTCCTCGAACCCCGCCCGTCCCTGGTCGAAGGCGTGGTTGTTCGCGACGCTCACCACCCGGACGCCCGCGCCACGGAGCGCCTTCACCATGGCGGGCGGCGCGTTGAAGACGAAGCTGCGCGTCGCGCCGCCGGAGCGCGGGGCCACCGGCGTCTCGAGGTTCGCGAAGGTGAGATCGGGCGCGGCGAGGAGGTCGGCGATGGGTGCCCACAGCCAGCCGAAACCGTCCCGAGGCCCAGGGCCCGCGTGGGCCGCCGCGGCGTCCTTCACCGCTCCGTGAGGGAGGACGTCACCCGTCGCGGCGAGGCGCACCCGCGCCAGGGTGCGCACCTCGGGCGACGGCGGAGAGACCGGATGGAGGGGTCCGCCCGCGTCCGCGGCCACGCGTTCCGGCGTCGCCTCCTGCCCCACCGCGGGCCCGGGCGCGAGGACGCTGCCCGCCGGAGGGTCGCCGCTGGTCGGGCCGGCTCCCACGCGGGAGCGGGTTCCTGCACACCCCGCAAGGAGCGCGCAACCGAGCAGAACGGCCCCCAGAACGACCGGGCCGTTCGAGCGAACACCCCGAATTCCAGTCGCGGTCGTCGGCGGGTGGAAGAAAATGGAGTGCATGGCCGTCCCTTCATCACGTCGGGCGGTAAAAAGGTAAACGACCCTGATGATATCTGAAGGAAGCGCCTTCCTCGACCGCTCGGGCCGGGTCCTCGCGATGGACGCGAGCTTCCGGGCGCAGCTCCGCCTCGGCGCGGGAGACCCCTCGGTCGCCCTGCACGAGCGCGCGCGAACCGAGCCCGCGCTCTCCTCGCTCCTCGCCGGCGAGGGCCCCGACGCGGCCAGGCTGGCCGGCTCCGAGGAGAGGGGCGAGAGCGGTTGCGAGCTGACCCGCGTGCCGGGGAGCGGTGGCCTGCTCCTGCACGCGCGGCGCTCCGCGGCGGCGCTGCCCGCGCCCGCCATCGAGTACGCCATGCAGGCGCTGGCGCTGGCGCGGCTTGCCGCAAGCGTCTCCCACGAGGTGAAGAACCCGCTCAACGCGATGGCGCTCCAGGTGGCGCTCCTGGGGGACAAGATCGGGAGCTCGAGTGAAGCGCTCGCCACCGCCTGCGCCAACAACCTCGCCTCCCTGAAGACGCAGATCGGCCGGGTGAACGAGGTCGTGCGCCGCTTCCTCGACGTCGCCGACCCGGCGCCGGCGTCCTCCTTCGACGCGGGCGCGCTCCTCGCCGACGCGGCGGTCCTCTTCGTCCACGAGGCGCGCCGCCGGCGCTTCACGCTGTCCTGCGACGCTTCCGGCGGAAGCGTGCGCGCGCACGCCGATCCGGCGAGGACGGCGAGGCTCATCGTGGGCTTGCTCTGGCGCGCGGTGGCGGGCACGCCGGAGGGCGGCAGCCTCGTGGCGAGCGCCCACGCGACGGGCGAGGAGGCGGTCCTGGCACTGGAGGGGGCGCCCGGGACGCTGGCGGGGCCGCTGGCCTGGATCGGCGGCGTAGCGGCCGCGTCGGCTGGGGAGATGGGCGGCCGGCTGGTGGAGATGTCCAGCGAGGTCGCCGACCGGGTGGTGCTCGTGCTGCCGAGGGAGCTGTCGTGAAATACCGCCTGCTCATCGTCGACGACGAGACCGACAGCCGGGACGCGCTCTCCGAGCTCGCGGAGCGCTGGGGCTACGAGGTGCAGACGGCCGGGGACGGCACCGAGGCGCTTCGGCGCGCCATCGAGTGGCACCCGGACGTCATCCTCACCGACCTCGTCATGCCCAACATGGACGGGCTCTGGCTGCTGCGGGCTCTGCGCGCCGAGCTCCCCGACTGCCCGGTGGTGCTGCTCACCGGGCGCGGCACGGTGCAGACCGCGGTGCAGGCCATCAAGGAGGGCGCCTACGACTTCATCGAGAAGCCGCTCGAGATCTCGCGCCTGCGGGTGGTGCTCGACCGCGCGCTCGAGAAGAAGGAGACGATGCGCGAGGTGCAGCTCCTCCGGCGGCGCCTCGCCGCGCTGGCGCCGGGCACCGACATGATCGGCTCGGGACCCTCCATGCAGCGGGTCTTCGAGCTCGTGAAGAAGGTCGCCCCTGCCAACGCCAGCGTCGTCATCACCGGCGAGAGCGGCACCGGCAAGGAGGTGGTGGCGCGCGCCATCCACTCCCTGTCCCAGCGCAAGGACAAGCCGTTCGTGGCGCTGAACTGCGGCGCCATCCCGGCCACGCTCATCGAGTCGGAGCTGTTCGGCTACGAGCGCGGCGCGTTCACCGGTGCCGACCAGCGCCGCCTCGGCAACTTCGAGCTCGCCCACGGTGGCACGCTCTTCCTCGACGAGATCGGCGAGCTGCCCATCGAGATGCAGGGCAAGTTCCTGCGGGTGCTGGAGGAGCGCAAGTTCCGCCGGCTGGGGGGCAAGGCCGAGGTCGAGGTGGACGTGCGCGTGATCTGCGCGACGAACCGGGACCTCAAGGAGGAGATCAAGCGCATCCGGTTCCGGGAGGATCTGTACTTCCGCCTGCACGTGTTCACCATCCACCTGCCGCCGCTGAAGGAGCGGCGCGAGGACGTGCCGCTCCTCGTCCAGCACTTCATCGAGAAGTTCAACGGGGAGACCAACAAGCACGTGCAGGGGCTCTCGCCGGGGGCGATGGACGTGCTCCAGAACTATGCCTGGCCGGGGAACATCCGCGAGCTCCGCAACACCGTGGAGCGCGCCATGATCCTCACCGACGGCGACATCATCGACGAGGAGCACCTGCCTCCGGACATGCGTCCGTCCCGGGCCGAGGCTGCGTCGCTGCGCCTGCCTCTGGGCGTGGGGCTCCGCAACGTGGAGAAGGAGTACATCCTCGCGTCGTTGCAGAAGAACGGCGGGAACAAGTCGCGCACCGCCGAGCTGCTCGGGATCAGCGAGAAGACTCTTTACAACAAGCTGAACCGCTACGCGGCGCTCGCCCGCGACCGGGTGGGCGTGACGCCGGCAGAGGTGGTGGGCGACGCTCTCGACGGTCCGAGGGCCGGCGTCCTCAAGCCTTGAGGCCGCCGTCCTCCACCACCCCGTCCCGCCCGGCGCGCTTGGCGGCGTAGAGCGCGGCGTCGGCCCGGCGCACCATCTGCTCGCCGGTCTCGTCCGGGGGGTCGTCGCCCAGCGCGCCCACGCCGAACGAGGCTGCCAGGGGCAGGCGGTGCCCGTGCACGTGCACCTGGGACTCGCGGAGCCGGGCGCGCACGCGCTCGGCGAAGATGCGCGCCTCGCCAGCGCTGGTGTGGGGAAGAAGCACCACGAACTCGTCTCCGCCGTAGCGCGCGCCGAAGTCGGTCTCGCGCAGCTCCCGCCGGATGAGCTCGGCCAGGGAGGCGATGGCGACGTCGCCGGCCACGTGGCCGAGCTCGTCGTTGATGGGCTTCAGACGGTCCATGTCCACCATCACGCAGGCGAGCGGCGTGTGGTAGCGGTGCGCCCGCTTCACCTCCTCCTCCAGGCGCGCGCGGAAGGCGCGCACGTTTGCGAGGCCGGTGAGAGGATCGGTGCGGGCCAGTTCCTGCAGGTGCGTCTCGCGGCGGGCGGAGCGCAGGGTGCGCTCGATACGCGACTTCAGCTCCCGGCCGGAGAAGGGCTTCTGGAGGAAGTCGACCGCTCCCAGGTCGAGGGTGCGGGAGCGGGTGAGCTCGTCGCCGCGCCCGGAGATGAAGATGACCGGCACGTCCGAGGTGCGCGGATCGACGCGCAGGGCCTCCAGCGCAGCCATCCCGTCCAGCCGCGGCATGTAGAGGTCCATGAGGACGAGGTCGGGGCGGCTCGCCACGGCCGAGTCGATGGCCTCCTGGCCGTCGCCCGCGAGCTCGACCTCGTAGTCCTCCGCGAGGGTCATCGCGAGCGCCTCGCGCGCATCGGGATCGTCGTCCACCACCAGGAGTCGAGCCTTGCCCTCCCGCTCGGCCGTCGAGGCGGGCGGCACGGGCCTGGGCGCCTCGGGGGCAGCTTCCAGGGGCAGGGTGAGGCGCGCGGAACGGCCGGTCGCGCTCGCGCGCACGTCGAGCGAGCCGCCGTGGAGCTCCGCCAGCCCGCGGCAGACCGCGGTGACGAGGCCGAGGCCGGCGAGCCGCTCCGCGGGCCGGGCGGCCGCCTGCGGGGCGCCGGAGCCCGCGGGCCTTCCGTCCTCCACCGTGACCCGGACGCCTTCCGGGGCCCCCTCCGCGGCGATGCGCACCACCGCGCCCGGGGCCGTCACCGCGAGCGCGGAGGCGAGCAGCGCGTCCACCACCTCTCGCATCCTGCTCCGATCGGCCGAGACCCGGAGCGGCGCGGGGGGGAGCTCCACCACGAGCTCGACCCCGCGAGACGTCGCGCTCGCGCCAGCGGTCGCCACCCCAGCCCTCAGCAGCTCGCCCAGGTCGACCGACTCGCGCAGGAGCTGGATGCGGCCCGCGTCGAGCGCCGCCAGCGCGGTCAGCGCCTCGGCCACCGCTGCGGCCCGGTTGGCCTGGCGTTCCATGGAGGAGAGGGTGCGGAGAACCGAGGGTGAAAGAGACTCTGCCTCGCGGCGAATGCGCGCAATCTGCCGCCGCAGGGCCTCGATGGGGGCGCGGAGGTCCTCGCCTGCCGCGGCGAGCAGGTCGGCCCTGCGCTGCTCGTCGGGCGCGGCCGGAGCAGCTCCCTCACCGGGGCGCACCTGGGCCAGCAGCGAAGCGCGCAGGAGTAGCGCGGGATCCCTGTCGCTCGCCTCGTCCCGGAGCGCCTCGCTCGCCATGCGCTGTGCGTCGTCGCCCATGAGCTCCCGCGGCTTCCCTGCCGCGCAGTCCAATATCATGCTTGGTGCGCTGGCGCGCAGGGAACGCCCCTGCGAAGGATTTCGGGGCTCGGCCTGGGCGACGGTTCAGCGGTAGGTCGCCCGGCGACCCGGCTTGAACCCTGGCGGCATCATCTGCGGCGGCGACTCCACGCCAAAGTTGTACCACTCCATGTAAAGCTTCCCGATCTTGAGCCGCTTGCCGTTCTGCAGGGCCTGCAGGCCCGACTTCAGCTTCTCGTCCGTCCCGTTGGCCGCGACGCCCCGCCCGAGCACGCGAACAGCCTCGTCGTGGCGCCCCTCGCGCTCCAGGAACCACGCGTAGGCGCACCAGAGCAGCCCCTGCTTGGCATTGCCGCGCGCCTTCAGCGTCGACTCGAACACCTCCTGCATGCCCGCCAGATCCTTCTTCCGCCAGCGGGCGATGGCGAGCATCAGGCGGGCGGGCCACTGCGAGGCGGCGGCGGCCTCGAGGTGCGGCAGGGCCGCCTCCGTGTCGCCCTTCCACCAGTGGAACTGACCGATGAGGGCGGCCACGGCCGCGCGGGCCCCGAAGAGCCAGGGGGCGAGGGAGAGGGCTCCACGCGCAATCTGGACCGCGCGGTCAAATCTGCGCGCCTGCGCCTCGGCGATGGCGGCATCGACGATGGCGGTCAGCCTGCGCTGCGCGCGCATGTTGAGCGCAACGTAGGCGATGGCGAGCGCGAGCAGTCCTGGAACGATGGAACCCACCCAGCCCACGCTCGTGCCGAACCGGATGGCCAGCGCGACGAGGAGCCCCGCCGCGACGCTGAGGAGGAGGTTGTACATGCGTTCACCGGATGGGGAGGAGCACAGGGGATACACGGCGCCCGCTCGCGGTCGCAAGCGAAAACGCGCCGCTGACGACGCCGTCCATCGCGGTTGGCCCTCCCCGGACTCGAACCGGGACGGGGGGTTACCCCACTCGATTTTGAGTCGAGCGCGTCTACCATTCCGCCAGAGGGCCGAAGGCGGGGGAACCTACCAAAAAAAGGATTTGTGTGCACGCAGGGGTTCCAGATAGTAACTCACCCCAAAAGCGAGCGGGCCCGCGCCAATCGTGCGGGCAATTCCCGCGCGAGGAGATGCACATGGCGAGGCGGGCGACCAGCGGCGGTTCCATCGACGAGATCCTCCGCAGCGCGATGGAGCCGGTGCTCCGGCGCGCCTCCGCGTCCATCGCCAAGGCCATCGCAGACATGGCGGCGGAGCACGTGGACGCCGAGCTCCAGGGCGCCGCCTCGCGCGGCCGCGGCCGTCGCCCCGGGAAGCGTGGCACGGCCAAAGTGCGCGGCGGGCGCCCCTCGCGCGGCCGCACGGAGCTCACGCGCTGGGTCTCGGATCGGCGCGCGCGCCGGGTGCCCAACTTCGTCATCGAACAGACGAACGGCCTCGACACCAAGAAGAAGATCGTCGCGAAGTACGGCGAGAACATCCTGTTCGAGCTCGGCAAGCCGCCGCCCAAGCCGAAGGCGTAGCGACCCGCCGCGGGGCGCCGCTCAGCCCTCCGACTTCGCCGTCTTGGGGGCTGGCTTCGCTTCCGCCGCAGGTTTGGCGGCGGCGGGCTTGTCTGCGCTGGAGGGCGCCGGAGCCGCACCGCCCGGCGCGGGCGAGGCGCCCGGCTTGGCAGCTTCGCCGCCGCCCTTCTCACCGTTGCCCTTGTCGCCGTTGCCCTTGTCGCCGCCGACCTCCTTCTTCGTCGAGGAGTAAAGGTCGGCGTACCACCCGCCGCCCTTGAGCTGGAAGGCTGTGCGGGACACCGCCTTGGAGAGCTGGGCGGAGCCGCAGGCGGCGCAGGCCGCGGGCTGCGGATCGCTCACCTTCTGCATCACCTCGGTCAGCTTGCCGCAGGCGGCGCACACATATTCGTAGATCGGCACGGGAGGATCATAATCGCCGCCGCGAGCCTTTGGCCATGGCGCGTCGCGCTCCGAGACCGCGAGTGAAGGACCGGACCGGGCTGCGTGGACGGGAGGGATCTCCTGCGGTGTCACAGAGGAGAACACTG
>JBBQEB010000072.1:0-17982 GCA_038320275.1 Myxococcales bacterium
CTGCGCCGCCTGGTACTTCATCCAGAATCCGTAGGGCTGGCGCTTCCCGACCTCCGCCTCCGGGATGTGCGGGAAGACGAGCGCCTCGTACTCGCGCGCGCTCCCCAGGCGGCGCTCGCCGACCAGCTTCCTCGCCCGCTCCCGCTCCACCACCAGCCGCCGAAGCGTGGAGGCGAGCGTGGCGAGGACGAGGAACGGGCTCACGCCATCCTCCAGGCTCCGGTCCAGCACCGCCATGGCGCCCGACAGGTCGCGAGCCTCCACCGCGTTCCCCAGCGCGAAGAAAGGGTCGCCGGCGGCGCGCGTCACCACCGCCTCCACGTCCGCGGCGGAGATGCAGGCGCGCTCGCCCACGTACGCCACCAGCTTTCCCAGCTCGCTCGCGAGCGTGCGCGCGTCGTCGCCCACGAGCTCCCCCAGCCTCGCCTCCGCGCCCCCGTCGCAGCTCTTGCCCGTTCCGGCGAGGAGCGCCTCCAGCACGGGCCCGAGCACCACCGGGCCGTCCCCCCACTTTCCCTCCCGCTGGATGGCGAAGGTCATCCGCCGCCCGGCCGCGAGGAGCTTCTTCGCGAGAGGCAGGTTCGAGTCCACCTTGCCGGCCGCGATCACGAGGACGTGTCCCCGAGGAAAGCCGCGCTCCAGCGCCGCCTCCAGCGCGGAGGCGTCGTCGCGCGCCACCCGCAGCTCGCGCTCGAGCGCATAGCGCGCCGCCGCGGCCACGAAGGCCAGGTCCTCGGGGCGGGCCTCCACCGAAAGCTCGCGCTTCCAGGCGGCCGGGGTGGGCGGGCGGTCCCCGGCCAGCTCCTCGGCGCGCCAACCCGCTTTCGCCGCCAGCGCCAGGAGGCGGCGCGCGCCGTCGCGCTGCGCGCCCTTCGCCCAGGCATCCCGCGCCCGGCGGAACAGCTCGGTGCCGTCCTCCTTCGACACCAGGAAGGCGGGCTCGGTAGCCAGCACCACCTTGTGCGAGCCCGGCCGGGCGAAGAGCCCCCGGGTCATGATCTCGGCGGCCACCTCCGCCGGCGAGGTGGCCGGGTCGAGCTCCACCACGTTGAGATCCCGCTCCCCTTCCGGCACCAGGGCACGGGCGAGCTCCCGCGCCGCCCGGCCCGACAAGAAGGCGTCGCCGTCGAACAGGAGGACGGGGGCGATCTCACCCGCCCGCGCCTCGGCCAGAAGCCCCGCGAGCGTCCCTCCGCCGGCGTGCCCTGCCGGATTCGGCCTAGCGGGCGGGGGCATGGAACCACCCGATGAGCATCCGCTCCAGCGCTAGCGCCGGCGAGGCGTTCCCCTTCACCGCGGCCGCGGCCTCGCGGGCCTCCTCGATGCGCCGGACGACCTCCGAGGGCGCCAGCGAGGCGGCCGCCGCGCGGGTGCGCTCCGCGAGCCCTTCCAGCGCCAGCCGGGCCCGCTCGCCGGCCGCCGCGAAGGCGAGCACGTCGCGCAGCCAGACCTCCAGAAGCGCACAGGTGTCCCGCGCCGCCTCGCGGTCGCCCCCTTCCTCGCGGGCGAAAGCGATCCAGGTGGAGGCGTCGTCCGGGTCGAGGGCCGCGGCCGCGGCCACGGCCCGCTCGCGCGCTGCGAGCGCCTTCGCGTTCGACGCCAGCGCGTTCCCGAGCGATCCGCCCGACACGGCGGCGGCCCGGGCGGCATCGCCCGGCGCCCACTTCCGGCGCACCAGCTCCGCCGCCACCAGCCCGTCCTCCAGCGGCGCGAAGGCGACGCGGGCGCAGCGCGAGCGCACGGTGGGGAGGAGCGCGTCCGGGTTGGCCGCGACGAGGACGAGCGTCGTGTCGTCGGGCGGCTCCTCCAGCGTCTTGAGGAGCGCGTTCTGGGCTTGCGGCGTCATCGCGTCCGCGGGGTCGATCACCACCACCCGACGCCGCCCCTCGAAGCGGCGCATGGCGAGCCGCCGCTCGGCGAGGTCCCGCACCTGGTCCACCACGATGTCCCTGGAGGGCGTGCGTCCACTCCTGGGCTCCCAGCGGCCCGCCTTGGCCATGACCCGCTCCTCCGCCAGGACGAGCACGTCGGGGTGGGAACTGCGATCGATCTTCCGGCAAGGGGAGCACGCACCACACGGCCGTTCGGCTTCCACGGGGGACTGGCAGTTGGCGGCCTGGGCGAGCAGGAGCGCTGCCTTGGCCTTTCCCACCCCTCGGGGACCGGCGAACAGGTAGGCGTGGTGCAGGGCCCCGCGGCTGAGCGCCGACCGCAGCGCAGCGACCGCCCGGTCCTGCCCGATGAGCTCCGAGAACGGCATGAGGGCGCGCAAGATAGCACGCGGTTGCGCTCATTTCCGCACGCTGTGGGCTCAGGTGCGAGGCTGGCACGCATCTTGGATACGTGCCGCGACTTGGGTACGGTGTCCCTCACGAGCCCCGGAGCCCACGCGATGAAGATCACGCCTCTCGACCTCACCCAGAAGACCTTCGGCCGCGTCCTGCGCGGCCTCGACCCGCGCGAGGTGGAGCCCGTGCTGGCGCTCGCCGCGTCCGAGCTGGAGGCGGCCGCGCTGGAGCTCAACGGCTTGCGCGACACGCTCCAGAAGAAGGAAGCGGAGCTCGCCGAGCTGCGCGGGCGCGAGCGCACCCTGCAGGACACGCTCGTGACCGCGCAGAAGGCCTGCGAGGGCATCCGCAAGGCGGCGCTCGACGAGGCGGAGCTCACCCGCGCCAAGGCTGCGCTGGAGGGCGAGAAGATCGTGCAGAGCGCGCACGAGCGCTACCTGCGCGAGCTGGACGACCTCGCGGAGCTCAGGCGTCAGCGGGTTCAGTTCGAGGCCGGGCTGCGCGCCATGGTGGAGGCGCAGCTCGAGCTCATGACCTCCTTCGCAGCCCCTCCCTCCGCCGACGCCCAGGGGCGCCAGGGCGCCAAGGCCGCACCCGCCGCTCGCTCCTGAGGACCGCGCTCGCCTTTCCCACCCGGCGGACGCACGCGCCGCTCGTGAAGGGGCATGGCGCAGCTCTCTTCTGATTTCAATGCGCTGAAGCCCAGCTCTTTCCCGTCCCCACCTCCACCTCGAGCGGCACCGCCAGGCTCCCCGCCGCCGCCATCTCCTCGCGCAGGATCGCCGACAGCCGCTCCGCGTCCGCCTCCGCCACCTCCAGCACGAGCTCGTCGTGCACCTGGAGCAGCAGGCGCGCGTCGAGCCCGCTCCTCGCGAGGGCCCGATCGACCCGCACCATCGCGACCTTGATGAGGTCGGCGGCCGTCCCCTGGATGGGCGTGTTCACCGCCATGCGCTCCGCGCCCTGCCGCAGCGCCGGGTTGCGGCTGGCGAGCTCCGGGAGCGCCCGCTTGCGCCCGAAGAGCGTGCGGACCTCGCCGTCCTTGCGGGCCTGGACCACCGTCGCGTCGAGCCATGCCTTCACCGCCGCGTAGCGCGCGAAGTAGCGGTCGATGATCCCCTGCGCCTCGGACGGCGGCATGTCGAGCCGCTGCGAGAGACCGAAGGCCGACAGGCCGTAGGCGATGCCGAAGTTCAGCACCTTGGCGATGCGGCGCTGATCGGAGGTCACCGCGTCGCGCGCCACGCCGAAGGTCTCGGCAGCCGTTCGCGTGTGCACGTCCTCGCCGGTGCGAAACGACTCCAGGAGCGCCGGGTCGCTCGCGTAGTGGGCGAGGATGCGCAGCTCGATCTGCGAGTAATCGGCGGACGCGATGAGCTGCCCCGGAGGCGCCACGAAGGCGGCCCGGATGCGTTTCGAGAGCTCGGTGCGAATGGGGATGTTCTGGAGGTTCGGGTCGGAGGAGCTCAACCGACCGGTGGCGGCGCCGCCCTGGTGGAAGGTGGTGTGGATGCGCCCGTCCGCCTCGACGAGCTGCGGGAGCGCATCGACGTAGGTGCCCTTGAGCTTCGCCAGGGAGCGGTGCTCCAGCACCAGCGCCGGCATCGGGTGCGACTCGGAGAGCTTCTCCAGCACGTCCTGGTCGGTGGAAGGCCCCGTCTTCAGCCGCTTCAGCACCGGCAGCCGCAGCTCCTCGAAGAGCACCTGCGCCAGCTCGCGGGTGGAGGCGATGTTGAAGGCCCGGCCCGCGGCCCCGTGGATGCGCGTCTCCAAGTCCGCCATGGCCGCGCCGAATTCCGCGCTCATGTCGTCCATGGCGGTGGTGTCCACCAGGATGCCCAGCCGCTCCATGCGGACGAGCACGTCCACCAGCGGCCGCTCCACCTCGTCGTAGAGCTTCGCCACGCCCTCGTCCTGCATGCCCCGCCGCAGGGCGCGCGCGAGGTCGGGCAGCACCGCCGCGCATGGGCCGGCGAACTCCGCCATCCGCTCCACCGGCAGTTCGCCGGGGATCGCCTTCACGACGCGCTTGCCCACCGCCGCTGGCGCCTGCAGGGGCGCCAGCTCGCAGGAGATGCGCTCGCGAGCCACGTCGGCGAGCGCGTGCTCGCGCCGGGTGGGCAGGAGGAGCCGGCTCGCGATCTCGGTGTCCACCCCGCCGCCGCGGAGCGGGAGCCCCAGCAGCGCCAGCGCGTGCTCCTCGGCCTTGAGGTCGTGGCCGTGCTTCGCGACCGCCTCATCCTCCAGCAGCGGCCGGAGGGCTTCGCGCGCCTCCGCCAGCGGGAGCTGCGCAGGCATCCCCAGGTAGCGATGCGAGAGCGGCAGGTAGAACGCCCTGCCTCCCACCGCGAGCGCGATCCCGGGCGAGGGCTCGGTGCGCGGCATGCCGCCGGAGAGCGCGGCGCGGATCCCCACCTCGCCCGCCGCCCGCGCGAGCGCCACCGCCTCGTCCAGCGCCGCGCGAGTGAGGATGAGCTCGGTCGCCTCGGCGCGGGCGGTGGGGGGCGGCGCCGGCAGGTCCTTCAGCAGCCGCGAGAACTCGAGCTCCGTGAACAGCTCGCGCGTGCGCTCGGCGTCGATGTCGCGCCGCTCGAAGGCCTCCGGCGGGTCGGGTAGCGGCATGTCGCAGCGGAGCTGCACCAGCTTCCGGTTGAGCCTCAGCCGCTCCGCGTTGGCGAGGATCTTGTCCCGCAGCTTCACTCCGCCGCGCGCCACCGCGGCCGGGATCTCGTCGGCGCGCGCGAGCAGTTCCTCCACCGTGCCGAAGTTGCGCACCAGCGCCGCAGCGGTGACCTCGCCGACGCCCGGGATGCCCGGCACGTTGTCGATCTTGTCCCCCAGGATCGCCTGGTACTCCACCATCCGCTCCGGCGGGACGCCCATCTTCTTCTCGACCTCGGCGCGCGACGTCCACCCGCCCCGACCGCTCGCCTCGGCCATGGGATCGTAGAGGGTGACGTGCTCGCCCACGAGCTGCGCGAAGTCCTTGTCACCGGTCACGATCACGACGTCCCAGCCGCGGTCGCGCGCCTGGCAGGCCAGGGTGCCGATGACGTCGTCGGCCTCGACGCCCTTCTCCTCCAGCACTGGCACGTTGAGCGCTCGGGCAATGTCGCGGACCAGGGGAAATTGCGACGCGAGGTCGTCCGGGGCCGCGCTGCGGTTCGCCTTGTAGGTTGGGTCGAGGTCGTGCCGGAAGCTCTTGCGGCTCGCGTCGAAGACCAGCGCCACGTGCGTCGGCGCGTGCTCCCGCAGCGCCTTCAGGAGCATGGTGGTGAAGCCATAGACGGCGTTCGTCGGCACGCCCTTGGTGGTCGAGAGGTGCGGCAGGGCGTGGTAGGCGCGGAAGACGAACCCCGAGCCGTCGATGAGCGTGAGCGTGGGCATGCGCGGGGGTGCTTATCCACCGCGCTCCGGTGAAGCAGCCCGTTCCGCAGCGGCCTCCGCGCTCATAGCGGAGACCGCTTGATCTGATCCCTGCTGCGGCGCACGCTGCCTGCCTGCGCCGGGCAGACTCCTCGGTCCGCTGCTCGACGTACCTTCCAGGTACGCCTCCGCTGCTCCCTCCTCGTGTGCCCGGCTCGTCGACGGCATCGGGTGCCTCGCGACGGGCTCAGACCAAGTGGCCTCCGCTCTCAGCGCAGGCTGGTCACGTCGCCCAGCGACTCGGACGGGCTGAACGAGATGAGCTGGTCGTCGAGGAACGGGACGAAGGCGCGGATGGGATCGTTCTCGTGGCCGGCAAAGCCGCTCCGGTCGTAGCCCAGCATGCGGCCCGGGCCCGCGCCCCCGGAGCCAGGGCGCCGGAAGGTCGGGTTCACCCCGCTCTGAGTGGAGAAGGGGATGGCCGCCTCGCGCGGGATGCCGGCCAGCACCGCGGGATCGGTGGAGTCGAGCGGGATGTCGGGCGCCCCCTGGGCCACCAGGCCGACCTTGAACGCGACGAGCGGGCCGGGCGCCAGCGGGTCCGCGAGCCACGGGTACCCGGCGTAGCACCCGAGCTGGCCCACCGACGGACAGGGCGGGTCCGTCGGGTAGAAGCGCCGGCGCGCCTTCCGCACGAGCGAGAGCGCCTCGCCGGCGAGATTCGTCTCCGGCGCCCACTGCAGGGCGTAGGGCGCATCGAAGGTGGGCCGCCCCGCGTACCCGAGCCCCTGGCTCGTGAGCAGGAGCCCCGACGCGCGGACGGTCACCAGCGTCGTCACCGGCACCGCGACGCAGCTCGCGCCGGAGCAGGAGGGTGCCGGGAGCTGGGAGAGACAGGGCCCGCTGCCCGCCGGAATCCGGAGGGCGCCGCCTGGCAGGGGGACGCTGTCCACGGCGAGGGTAGCGCCGCTCGCCGGCACCTGCAGGATGGCGGTCAAGGGCGCCTCGTCCGATGCGGCGTTTCCAGCGGCATCGGTGCAGTCGAGGTGCACGAGGTCGCCGGGGTGCGCCCCCAGCTCGGGATTGCCCACCTGCGCGCCGACCAGCCAGGCGGCGGCGCCTGCGTTGCCGGTGGCAGCCTGCATCGCCACCACCACGTCGCCCGCGCCCGTGCGCAGGGCGATCCCGTCGCGCCCGCCAAGCTGGGGCAGCGAGCCCTGCCAGGTGATGCGCCACTCGTCCGCCTCGGTGTAGCCCGGGGTGACCTGGAAGAAGGCCGGCAGGAGCGTGGGGTCCAGAAGGACGCCGGTCACCGTTCCCGCCGCCGCGGCGTTCTGGGGAAAGTCGTTCCAGAGCGCGAGGCCCACCGTCTTGCCGTACTCGGAGCTGGCGGGATCGAGCACGGTGGTCGGCTGCACGGAAGACGCCCGGGGAACCGAGACGCGCGTCGAGCTGCGCATGAGGGAGATGTCGTTCATCGGCCCCCAGCGCCCGAGGTCGAGGAGGTACACCCTTCCGTCGGACGACGCGGCGACGCCCACACGACTGGTGTTCCGCTGCCCGCTTCCCGGCGCGGTGAGCATGAGGGGGATGTTCGGGTTGTAGGTATCGTTCAGGATGCGCGACGTTCCCGACGCCGGCGGCCGGAGGATGGTCATCGGGCCGGGCACGCCCGCGAGCTGCATCGGCGCGCGGTAGGGCAGCTCGTTCACCGGGTCGGGCGCCAGGCCGCCGGTGCTGGGCAGCAGCGTGACCACGCCACAATTGATGGCAAAGGTCGGGCCGCAGGCGCGGTTGTCCAGCGCCGCGTAGACCTGCACAGGCTGGATGCTGTCTGGACCTCCCTGGAAGCGGTCCGGCGCGGTCTGGTCGGTGTTGCCGAGGTCGTCGCTCGCCCCCAGGATCCGCTCGCGCACCCGGTCCACCGCCACCGACACGGTCGGCGCGAGCGCGTCGAGGGCGCCCACCGGCCATGGCGGCGCGCCGGTAGGGTCGATCGTCGCGACGCCCAGCACGGTTTTCCCGCCCGGCACGGGGATGGGGTCCGGCGTGGCCGCGTAGACGCGCGTGCCGCCCGGGTCGAGCGCCAGGTCCACCGGGTCGAACCCCAGCGTCTGGACCGCGACGGCTGGCGAGGCCACCACGCCCCCCGTGGCGGGGTCACGGGTGAAGTCCACCGCGGCCAGGCGCCCCCCTGCGAGCCCGACCAGCACGCGAGCCCCCGCGCCGCCCGGCAGCGTCAGTCCGAGGAGCGAGAGCACGTCGGCCTCGCCGGCAGCGCTCGCCACCCTGTCGAGCGGCACCTCGAAGGCGATCGTCGTGTACGGCGTCCAGGTGTTCACCACCTGCAGGACGGGGCCGCCCAGGAAGGCGCCGCGCGCGCCGGCGCTCACCACGACCAGCACGTCCGCGCCGCCATCGTCCAGCGTGGCCGACGCGAGCTGCAGCGGCCGGGGCGCGGTGGGGACGGAGAGCGGAAACACGAGCCCCGGGCCGAGCACCGGCTGCTCGTCGGACGGATCGACGATGCGGAGCTCGTCCCCGCGGCTGGCGGTGACGGCCAGGTACTCGCGCAGCCCGGGCCCCTTGGAGGTGACCCCTGCGTAGCGGACCACCGCCGTCGGGCCCGCCAGGCGGACACCCACGCTCCTGGGCCCCGTGGAGCATCCTCCCGCCGCGGCGGCGGCGAGGAAGGCGAGGCCGAGAATCCCCCGGGCGCTCACGGCCGCTCCGCGCCGATGCGCCACCAGGCGGGCGCGCCGTCCGCCCGCAGGACGGGCGCCGATTCCGGCCGGGCGGGGTCGAGGTCGATGACGTTCACCCAGCTCCGGTCGAAGGAGCCGACGTAGAGCCGCTGCAGCCCGTTCGCGCGCGGCTCCACGGCCAGCCCGAAGGGCTGCCGTCCCAGGAGCGGATTGCCCGGATCGCAGGGGGTGGGAGCCCCGGACGCGCCCGCCGGCCCAACGCCGCAGGTGGCGAAGACCTTGACGATTGCACCTGCCTGGTCGTCGTAGATCGTCACGGTGGCGTCGTCGCCGCTCGTGACGGCGACGAGGTCGCGGGGCTGCTCCGCTCCCGCAGCGGCCGGGGGCCGAGGGATCACCCGCACCTCGGTTGCGCCTTTGTCGAGCGGCACCACCCGCAACACGCGCGCGGAGGGAGGACCTCCGGGGAGCGGGGTGAGGTCGAGGACGGCGAGCGCGCCGGCGAGGTCGTTGGAGGGCCGTCCGCCGATGGAGGTGGCCAGGTCGACATCGTAGATGCGCAGGGCCGCATAGGCGCGGGTGCGGTCCGTGGAGAGCGCGAGCCCCCGCAGCTCCGCGCCGCGCACCACGTCGAAGAGGTTCACCGTCGTGGGAAGGCGGTCGGGCGTGGCGAGCTCGATCCAGCGGAGGGGGCTGAAGCCCACCCCGGCGAAGCGGCTGGTGACGAAGAGGCGCGTCGTGACCGGGTCGAAGACCGTGCTGTGGGTGGGCGAGATCTGGAAGTCGAGCTCGCGGCGGGGCGCGCCCGGGTCGGCGAGGTCGAGCTGGGAGAGCCAGCCCTCCCCGCCGGGCGTGCGCAGGTAGGTGACGAAGGCCAGCTGGCGCGGCGTGGGCGGCTCCCCCTGTGCAACCGGGAAGTTGCCGCACGCCACCGTCACGCCGTACGGATCGGCGAGGCTCCCGGCGAGCGGAAGGGCGCAGCCGGCGCCGCAGGTGAGCGCGCCGTCGTCACCCAGCGTCACCTTGTACAGGGTGTTCTGGGAGCGCGAGGCGACCAGCGCCTGAGCCGGGCCGCTCCAGCCCGGGCAGGTGGTTGGGTCCGCGAGCGCGATCTCGCCCGCGAAGCTGCCGATCCGCGTCCCTCCCAGCACCACCGGCGAGAGCGGCGAGGTGGCGTTCGAACCGGCTCCCGCCAGCGTCGCCTCGACGTCCACCGCTAGGAGCGAGCCGCCGTTGGCCGCGTCGTAGCGCAGGTCGAAGTTGGACGAGGCGACGAGCAGCTGCGTCTGGCACCCCGGCGCGCCGCCCAGGCATCCCGCGGGCACGTGCCGGAGGGTGAGGCCGGTGGGGAAGTAGAACCGGTCTTCGGGCGGCGGCGTGGAGAGCGGAGCGTCGCCGCAGGCGAGCGCTCCGGCCAGCGCGAGGAGGACCGGGAGGAAGGTGTGTTTCGACATGGCGCTCGACAAGGGCGCGAACCGTAACCGGCGCCTCCAGCGCGGGTCAACCCGGAAAGCCGCGCTCAGCCGCCGTGCGCCTGGGGCGCCTGGGGCAGCTCCACCTGGATCTTGCGGAAGTCCGCGACGCCGGCGAACAGGTTCGCCACGCGCCCGACCAGCGCCAGCCGGTTCGCCCGGAGCTCCGGCTCCTCGGCCATGACCAGCACGTCGTCGAAGAAGCGGTCCACCGCGGGCTTCAGCTCGGCGACCGTGCGCAGCAGCGCCCGGTAGTCGCTCCCTCGCTCGTCGCGCAGCGCGCGTGCGGAGCCCTCGACCCGAGCCACCTCCTCCGAGAGGTGTCGCTCGGCCTCGTCGCGCAGGAGAGCCGGGTCGACCTCGCGCGTGCCCGAGGACTGAGCCTTCTCGCGGATGTTCGCCACGCGCTTGAAGGCCACGGCGAGGGGGACGAAGTCGGGCCGCCGCTTGATATCGGCGAGCGCCTCCAGCCTCGCGCGCGCGTCGACGACATCGTCGAGGCCGGCGGCCAGCACCGCCTCCCCCAGGTCGGCGTCGTGGCCCTCGCTCCAGAGCGCCTTCACCCTGCCGCGCAAGAAGTCGAGCACCGCCGCGCGGACTGCCGCGCGATCGCCGGAGACCACCTCCCCGAGCGCCTCCAGCGCGGCGTCCACCGCCCCGCCCAGCGACAGGCGATAGCCTCTCGCCTGCACGATCCGCAGGATGCCGATCGCCGCCCGCCGGAGCCCGAAGGGATCGGCGGCGCCGGTGGCCTTCTCTCCCACCCCGATGATCCCGACGAGCTGGTGCAGGCGGTCGGCGAGGCCGACCACCGCCCCCACGTCGCCGCGCGGCATCTCCTCGGAGGCGCCGATGGGCCGATAGTGGTCCTCGATGGCGTCGGCCACCTCGGGGCTCTCCCCCTCCAGCCGCGCGTAGTGCGCCCCCATGATGCCCTGCAGCTCGGGGAACTCCCCGACCATGCCCGTGTTCAGATCCACCTTGCAGAGCTGCGCTGCCCGGGCGATCGCGTCTCGCGATTCCCCCAGCCCGAGCGCGTCGGCGAGCGCGAGCGCGATGCGCTCGATGCGCCCCGCGCGCTGCAGCTCGCTGCCGAGCTTCGCCTGGTAGGTGCGCCGGCCGAGGTCGGGGATGCGGCTCGCGAGCGAACGCTTCCGATCCTCCTCGAAGAAGAAGCGCGCGTCGGCGAGGCGCGCGCGCAGCACGCGCTCGTAACCGTTGCGCGCCACCTTGGGATCGACGACGGGCGTCCCGGAGAGCGCTACGAAGCGGTTCGTCAGCTTGCCCGAGGCGTCCAGCACCGCGAAGTAGCGCTGGTGGTCCCGCAGCTCGCTCACCACCACCTCCGGCGGGAGCGAGAGGTCGGAAGCCTCGAACGTGCCGCCGATCGCGGTGGGATGCTCGAGCAGGTTCGTCACCTGCTGCAGCAGCGACTCGTCCGGCCTCGCCCGGCCCCCGCCCTTCCTGGCGCTCCGGGCGAGCTCCTTCTCGACCGCCGCCCTGCGCTCCTGCGGGTCGACGAGGACGTATGCCTTGCGCAGCCGCGCGAGGTAGTCCTCCGGCGTGCCCCGCAGCGGGATGGCCCGGGGCGCGAGGAAGCGGTGGCCGTAGGTGACGACGCTCGCGCGGACGTCCCCGTAGACGACCTTGATCGGCTTGCCGCCGAGCATCGCCACCATCCAGCGCACGGGCCGGGCGAAGGTCGCCGTCCCGTCGCCCCAGCGCATCACCTTCTTGAACCTCAGCCGTCCGACCAGGGCGGCCAGGAGCTCCGGCAGCACCGCCGAGGCCTTCCGTCCCGCCTCGACCCGGTAGGCGGCGAGCCGCTCCCCCTTGGGCGTCTGCACGCGATGCAGCTCCTCCACCGGGCAGCCCTGGCTCTTTGCGAAGCCGAGCGCGGCCACAGTGGGCTTGCCCTCGGCGTCGAAGGCCGCCGCCACAGGAGGCCCGAGCGCCTCGCTCCTGAGCGTGAGCTGCTTCGACTCGAGGTCGCGCGCCCAGACCGTCAGCCGCCTTGGCGTACCGACCGCCTTCACCTCGCCGTGGGCGAGCCGCGCCTCGAGGAGGGCCTTCGCGAGGTCCTCCTCCAGCTGTCGAAGGGCCGGCGTGATGAAGCCGGCGGGGATCTCCTCGGTGCCGATCTCGAACAGGAGGTCTGCCATCACGCTGCCTTTCCCTTGCCCTTGCCCTTGGCCGCGGCGAGCAGCGGGAAGCCCAGCTCCTCTCGCGTCTTCAGATAAGCCTCCGCGCAGCCGCGCGCGAGCGCACGCACCCGGCCGATGTACGCCGCCCGCTCGGTGACGCTGATGGCGCCGCGCGCGTCGAGCAGGTTGAACGCGTGGGAGCACTTGAGGCAGTCGTCGTACGCGGGGAGCGGCAGCTGGGCCGCGAGGAGCCGCTTGCAGTCCGCCTCGTAGGTGGCGAAGAGGCCGAACAGGGTCTCCGGGTCGCTCGCGCGGAAGGCGTACGTGCTCATCTCCACCTCGTTGCGGTGGAACACCTCGCCGTACCGGACGCCCTCCACCCACTCGACGTCGTACACGTTCTCGACGTCCTGCAGGTACATGGCGATGCGCTCGAGCCCGTAGGTGAGCTCGGCCGCCACCGGCTTCACCTCGAAGCCGCCCGCCTGCTGGAAGTAGGTGAACTGGGTGATCTCCATCCCGTCGCACCACACCTCCCAGCCGAGCCCCCAGGCGCCCAGCGTGGGGCTCTCCCAGTCGTCCTCGACGAAGCGGATGTCGTGCGCCTTGGGGTCGATCCCGATCGCCTTCAGCGATCCCAGGTAGAGCTCCTGCACGTCCGGCGGCGACGGCTTCAGGATCACCTGGAACTGGTGGTGCTGGAACAAACGGTTAGGGTTCTCGCCGAAGCGGCCGTCGGCCGGCCGGCGGGAGGGCTCGACATACGCTACCTTCCACGGCTCCGGCCCCAGCACCCGCAGGAAGGTGGAGGGGTTCATGGTGCCCGCCCCCACCTCCACGTCGTAGCCCTGGGCCAGGATGCAGCCGCGGCTCGACCAGTAGGACTGGAGCTTCAGGATGAGCTCTTGAAAGTTCACGTGGACCTCCTCGCGAGGCCGGCGACCGTACGGCCCAAGGGCCCGGTCGTCAATTGAAGGAGAGCTGCGCCCTCCCCCTGCCGAGCGGAGCTCGTCAGGGGCCCCCACCTGCTCGCAGGGGCCCACGCGCCACTCCGTGGCGCTGTCCCTGCCGCGCGCCTGCGGCGCGTCATTCGTCCGAAAGGAGAGCTGCGCCCTCCTTCAGCCGCCGCCCAGCATGGGAGCGATCTCGTCGAGGAACTTCCGGCTCGAGAGGCGCCGCCCCAGGTGGTGCTCGATGAAGGCGGTGAGCGCGCCCCGCGCCTCGCGCCCCGCGGCGCCAGGGAGCACCTCGCCCGCGGCTGCCGGGAGCCCTCCCGCCTGGAGCGCGCGCAGCCCCTCCACCGCCGCCCGGCTCAGCCTCGGCGCGCCGCGCGGCGCCGCCGCGACACACCCCTCGCACAGGAGCCCTCCGTCCGCCGGGTCGAGCACCGCCTGTCCTTCCGGGGCCGGTCCTCCGCAGCGAGCGCAGCGGTCGAGCCTCGGCATCAGCCCGGCCGCGGCGAGCGCACCCAGCTCCAGCGCGCGCAGCGCGGTGGGGCGGGCGGGCGCGTCGTCGAGGAGAGCGAGGTACGCCACCAGGAGCGCGAAGAGACTCTCGTGCGGCTCACCGTCCCGGAGAAGCTCCCCCGCGAGCTCGCAGGCGTAGCTCGCGCAGGCGATGCGCGCGAGGTCGCCGCGAATCGCGCCGAATCCGCGCGCAACTGCGACGCTGTCGAGGGTGAACAGGTCCCGCCCGCGCCGCTCGATCACCTCCGCCGCCAGCAGCGTGAAAGGCTCGAGAGCCCCGCCGAAGCGGCGGCGCGAGGCGCGGGCGCTGCGCGCGAAGGCCGAGAGCTTGCCGCGCTCCCGGCTGAAGAGGGAGACGACGCGGTCGGCCTCGCCGTAGTCCACCGTGCGCAGGACCACCGCCTCGAGCTTCAGACGATCCGCCACTCCCGGTCACCGGCCCGGCTCGGACCCGTAAGGCGCCCGCTGCACGGCGCGCGGATGGTCGAGCCGGAGTGGCCGGCGCTCGCGCGGCGAGCCGAACAGGCCGAACCAGGCCAGGATGGCGAGGAGCACGATGGCGATGGCGGCGGCGAGGGCCGAGACCGGGAACCGGCGGCGGCGCGGCCTCGCGTCCTCCGGCCCGGCGACCTCTTGCCAGCGCAGCACGAGGTCGTCCGGATCGAGCCCCACCACCGCGGCGTAGGTCCGGAGGTACGCCGACGTATAGGCGCGGGGCGGCATCCGCTGGGGGTCGCCCGATTCCAGCGCCGCGATCATGGCGCTCCCGAGGTGCGTCGAGGCCCCCACCTGCTCGCGGGTGAGCCCCCGCAGCGCCCGCTCCTGGAGGAGCCAGCGCGCGAAGGACTCCGCGGTCGGCTTCCCCTCCGGCCGCTCTCCTTCGGCCGGGGTGGGACGCGCCTCCGTCACCGCAGCGCCCCCTCCAGGCGGCGGCACTCCACGACCACAGGGTCGTCGCCCCCCAGGGCCACGCACCGCCCGAAGGCCTCGCGCGCACCCTCGGTGTCGCCCCCGCGCATGCGCGCCGCGCCGAGCTGGATCCAGGCATCGGGAACTTTTTCGCACAGCTCCGCGTATCGTCCCAGGGAGGCCAGCGCGGCCTTGACGTCGCCCTCCTCCAGCGCGATGCGGCCCATCTCGCGGTGGCCCTGGCAGTAGCGCGGCGCGGCGGCCACGCAGGCGCGGAGCTCGTTCAGGCCCTCGCGCCGGCGCCCGAGCCGGTAGAGCACCTGTCCCTTGTTGCACCGGGCGACATACGCGTCGCGGTAGAGAAGGTCGTCGAGGGCGAGGTCGAACTGCTTCAGCGCCTCCTCCTGCCGCCCGCTGAGGGCGAGGAGCTGTCCGAGGGCGTTGTGCGCGTCGGGCAGCGCGGGCTGGAGCTCCAGGGCCCGTCGGTAGTCGCGCTCCGCGTCGGGCAGCTTGCCGAAGTACTGGTAGGCGATGCCGCGGCCCAGGTGGGCGTTGGGATGGCGCTCCTCGAAGCGGAGCGCCTCGTCGAACTCGCGCAGCGCGTCGGCGCGCCGGCCCGCCTGCAGCGCCTCGGCGCCGAGCTGGTAGTGGATCTCGGCCGCCTGGCGCTCCTTGCCCGAGGGGCCGTGGGCGCAGCCGAGGGCCAGGGCCAGCGCGGCAAGCGATGCCAGGCGATGAGGCGGAGGCTGCAGGCGCACCATGGTCTACACTCCGCGCGCTTCCGCGCCCCAGACGATCTTGTGGATCTGGAGATTGAGCCGCGCCTCGAGGCCGCTGTCCAGGATCCAGCGCGCGAGCTCGCGCGGCGCGACGAGGCCGTGCACGGGCGAGACGAGGACCGACACCCGCTTCTCCAGCCGGTACTCGCGGATGATCCCCTCCGCCCAGCGCCAGTCCGCCTCCGAGCACACCACGAACTTCACCTCGTCGTGCGGCCGCAGCCCGTCGAGATACCCGAGGTCCCCGGGGGCCTCGCCCGAGCCGGGCGTCTTCACGTCCACGATGCGGACCACCTCGCGTGGCAGCGCGCCGAGCGGCCGCTGGCCGTGCGTCTCCACCGTGACCTCGTATCCGCGGTCGAGGAGGTCCTGCGCCAGCTCCGGCAGCTCCCGCTGGAGGAGCGGTTCACCGCCCGTGAGGAGCACGAGCTTCGTGGGGCTCTTCGCGACCTCGTCCAGGATCTCCGCCCGCGAGAGGTCCCGCCCGCCGTGAAAGGCGTAGGCGGTGTCACAATATCCGCAGCGCAGGTCGCAGCCGGTGAAGCGGACGAAGGCGCAGGGGCGCCCGGCGCGTGTGCCTTCGCCCTGGAGGCTGAAGAAGATCTCGGTGACTCGCATGGGTGCGCGCCCGTTGGCGCGGCGAACCTAGCGCGCGGAAGCGAGCTGCGCAGCCTCGCCCGAACGCCCGTGCCCCGCAACGCCGCCCGGCCGCACGGCCGGCACGCGGTCCGCGCGCGCGAGCTGGGCGCGGCGCGCATGGCGCCTGCGCAGGCGTGTGAGCTCCCGGTTCACGCGGGTGGGGTAGACCTGGAACCGGTGCGGGATCTCGCCGCTCTCCTCCATGTGCCGGCGGATCCGGTTGGGCCCGGCGTTGTAGGCCATGAGGGCGACCTCGGGCGAGCCGAAGGCGCTGAGCAGGCGGCGGTAGTAGCGGATCCCCACCTGCACGTTGACGATGGGATCGTCGAGATCGGCCTCCTCGAGGTTGGCCCGCTCCGCCTCGCGCTGAGCCGTCTCGGGGCGGAGCTGCATGAGCCCGCGCGCCCCGCGCCCGCTCTCGGCCACGTGATCGAAGCCCGACTCCACCGCGATGACCGCGAGGACGAACAGCGGGTCGAGCGAGGCCGCCCTGGCCTCGCGGTAGATGACGTCGGCGAGCCGCCGGCGCTCGGGCGCCGGGAGCGACGGCATGCGCTCGGCCAGGGTCGAGCTGAGCTCGCGAATCCATCCGAGGCGGTCGAGCATCTTCTTGGCCGCGGGAGGCGGCCGCGCGGGGGAACTTCCGGGCTCCGCCGCGGAGGCGGAACCGACCGTCGAGGGCATGTCGGGGGGCTGGGCCGGCGCCGCTGGGCCAAAGTGCGGCGCCTCGCTCAGGGTCCGCGGGAGGACGGTCGCGAGCGCCACCGCCCCCACCGCAACCAACGCTCCCAGAAATCCCTTGACGGTCGGTCTCTTCATGCAGAAGGCCCTTCGTGTCCGGGTGGCGTCGGGTGGCGCGCGTTCGTGAGCGCCTCCAGACGTGCGGCGATGTTCTCGACCCGCTTGCGCAGCTCCTCGACCTCGTCCCGCGACGGCAGCTTGAAGCGGCTGGTCGCCTTCTTCACCGCCTCGTCGAGCGAGCGCTCGATCTCGCGGCGCTGCAGTTGCAGCCGCTCCCCGAATTCCCGTGCCTGGCGGCGCACGTCCTCGGGGGTGAAGCCGGCCGCGTCGGCGATCTTGGCGATCGCCTTCTCGGCCTCGGCCTCGGCGGCATTGAGGCCAACGAGCGCCTGGGACCACGCAGCCCGGAACCGCTCCTGAAGCTCTGGCATGGTTAGCCCTGCCCGCCCGTGCGCTTGCCAGCCTTCTTGGCCGGCTTCAGACGCTCGGTCTTGTCGAGCTTGCGCGCGAGGCGATCGAGCTCGCGCGAGAGCTCCTCCACCTGCTCCTTGGTGGCGGCGCCCAGGAAGGCGACGGCCTTCGTCTGGAGCTCCTCGAGGCGCTCCATCGCGTCGGCGCGGAAGCTCTCGGCGCGGCCGCGAAGCTCCTGGGCCCGCTCCGCGCCCTGCTCGCGAAGCTTCGCCATGCGTTCCTTCAGGTCGCTCATGCCCTTCCAGTCCTGCTTGGAGAGGCGCTGGATCAGCTCGGAGACGTCCTTGCGGCTCTCCTTTCCCTTCTGCATGAGGTCCTTGAAGACGCGCTGCGCCTCCTCCTCGAACTCGACGAGGCGTGCTTGCGCCGCCTCGAGGGGCTCGCGGAGAAAGTCGGGAACCTTGACGTTGTTGCTCATTTTTTCGGCCATGGATTCATCCTGCCCGGATCGCTCGCCCTGCCCCGCACGCCCGGTTCGTGACTGGGAGTTGACCCACTAACGCATTGCGTTAGCAAGGTCAATCCGTCAATCGGGTCTCGCTCGATGGTTCACGTGCCCGGTCGTATCCCGGGCCTCCCCGCCCGGCAGGAAAGTCCTAGCAGGTCGGCCGGCGGCTCGGCAACGGCGTCTATCCCCTCGTTTGCGCACCTTTGCGCACATCCGCTCCCACCGCGTCGGACAGGCTGGCAAACCCGTCCGCAGCCGCGAGCGCCTGCAGCTCCCGCAGGGTGCGCCCGACGAAGGCCGGCCCTCCGTAGATAAAGCCGGTGTAGGCCTGCACCAGCGCGGCTCCCGCCCGGATGCGCTGATAGGCGTCGTGGCCGTCCATCACCCCACCCACACCCACCACCGGCAGCCTCCCGCGCGCCGCCGCGTAGGCCCGGCGCACAGCGCGGAGCGCGAGCTCGCGCAGGGGCGCTCCGGAGAGCCCACCCGCCTCGGCCGCGCGCGGATCGCCTCCCACGAGCGGCCGCGCCACGGTGGTGTTCGTCGCGATGAGC
>JBBQEB010000073.1:0-17706 GCA_038320275.1 Myxococcales bacterium
CCGGCGCCCCGGGGCACGATGGGCACGCCCGCCGCCCGCGCGAGCTTCACCACCTCGACCACTTCCTCGGTGGAGCCCGGAAGCACGACCAGCTCCGGCCGGGTGCGACCGTGCGTGAGCCCGTCGCACTCGTACACGAAGAGGCCGGCCGGATCGGAGATGCAGTTGCCTGCACCGACCACGGTGGACATGCGCCGCGCCAGTGCGGCGAGGGCTGGGACGGCGCTGTTCGCGAGGGCCATGCGCGTGCCTCGAGAGCGCTCGCCCGCGTGCGCGAGGCTTCCCGTGGAGTGTAGGAAAAAGTGCACCCGCGTGGCCAGCCGTAAGGGCGCGCCGCAGCTTGGCCCATCGGGGTTCTCCGACCCTTGCCGCCTCGAACGAGGCGCGCCATGGTCGCCGCATGAACCGCCACGCCTCGCGGAGCCCACGGCCGCACTTCATCATCCCTCCCTACCTGCTCCGGCAGATCGCCACGCACGGCGAGGGGGAGGAGCGCCGCTTCGCCCTCGACACGCTCCTCGCCACCGAGCGCTTTCGCGGAGAGCGGTCCGCCCTCGGCGAGGCGGCCGGCGGGGTGTCGCCGGGGCAGAAGCGGCGCACCCTCTACGACGCGGGACACCTCCAGAAGCTGCCCGGGAAGCTGGTGCGCGGGGAGAGTGATCCCGCCGCCGGGGACGCCGCGGTGAACCAGGCCTTCGAGGGGCTCGGCGCCACCTACGACTTCTACGACGAGGTGATGAAGCGGAACTCGATCGACGGCCGCGGGCAGCGGCTCGACGCCAGCGTCCACTTCGGGAAAAGCTATGACAACGCCTTCTGGACCGGCCGGCAGATGGTGTTCGGCGACGGCGACGGCAAGCTCTTCACCGGCTTCACGGCGTGCCTGGAGGTCATCGGGCACGAGCTCTCGCACGGCGTGGTCGAGAGCGAGGCGGGGCTCGTGTACGAGGGCCAGCCCGGCGCGCTCAACGAGTCCTACGCCGACGTGATGGGGGTGCAGGTGAAGCAGTGGAAGCTCGGGCAGACCAGCGCCGAGGCGAGCTGGCTCGTCGGAGAGGGGCTCCTCGCGCCGGGCGTGAAGGGCGTCGCGCTCCGGTCGATGAAGGCGCCCGGCACCGCCTACGACGATCCGCGGCTGGGCAAGGACCCGCAGCCGGCGCACATGCGTGGCTACGTGGACACCGAGGAGGACAACGGCGGGGTGCACCTGAACTCCGGGATCCCGAACCGCGCCTTCTACCTCGCCGCGACGCGGTTCGGGGGCCGCTCGTGGGAGCGAGCGGGGGCGATCTGGTATCACGCGCTCCTGCACAACCTGGCGCGCAAGAGCGACTTCGCCTCCGCCGCGGCGGCCACCATGGCCTCCGCCCGGACGCTCTTCGGTCCCGAGGCCGAGGCGGTGGTCCAGGCGGCCTGGGCCGAGGTGGGCGTGCAGCCGCTGAGGGCGCTCGCATGAGGATCGAGCTGGAGCGGTCGGGCGGCTTTGCGGGCATCCGGCGCACGAGCCGGGTGGAAGAGGGCGCGCTCGCCCCCGAGGACGAGGAGCGGCTGCGAGCAGCCCTCGAGGCTGCCGGCTTCTTCGAGCTGCCGCCCACGCCGCGCGGCGGAGGCGGAGCCCGCGGGGCCGACCGCTTCGCCTGGCGGCTTCGCGCCGAGGACGGCGAGCGCGCCAACGAGGTCCGCTTCGACGAGGCGTCCGCCACGGACGAGCTGCGGGCGGTGGTGGAACTGGTGGAGGAGCTGGCGAAGTAGGAGCAGGGGGGTTGGGGTCGTGCTCGTGCTCGTGCTCGTGCTCGCGGTTGCGGTCGCGGTCGAGGTCGGTCGCGGTCGAGGTCGGTCGCGGTCGAGGTCGGGGTCGCGGGCCCTCGCGCTCAGCGCTCCGCGCCGGGCCTCTCGCCGCCCTCTTCCTCGTCCTCCTCCACGCACTCGAAGAAGGTGGGCTGGAACACCAGCACCTCGTAGCAGGGCAGCTCGCAAGTGCCGGGACCGTGCCGGGCCGCCTCGTCCAGCGCGCCGCCCCGATCCCCCACCGCTGCGGCCATCGCCGCGGGGCTGGTCCCCGGCGCGAAGGTGAAGGTGGCGCGCTGCAGCTCTCCGCCCTCCCAGGCGAGCTCCACGTGGCGCAGTGCCGGATGCAGCTTCGAGGCGGGCGCGTCCGGGACGAGCGGGCCCGAACGCCACGCTCGCTCGTCTTCGCAGGGATCCTCGGGCAGCGCGGGGAGACGCCGGCCGCAGCCGAAGCTCGGGTCGGCGCGCCCGAGGCGTCGCTCCAAAACGCAGCCCAGCTCACCCGGCCCGAGGCGCAGCCAGGAGGAGACGTCGAGGGCTGGCGCCACCTCCCGCCCCGCGTCGCTCGCCGGTGGCCTGGCTGCCGCGCCATCCCGGCAGGCGAGCGCGAGCGCCGCCGCGGCGGAGAGCGCGAGGCGGCGGAGCGCTCCGGGGACACACGTCGTGACAGGTGAAGGGTGGAGGCGCGGCATCGCGGGTGGCGACATCGTACATGCCCATGCCCGCTGCAGAGACCGCCACCGCCCGCATCTTCCTGCTCTCCCCCGCCAACTCGGGAGGAGCGCGGGCTGGCCTTCTGCTCCGCCCGCAGGCCACCTTCGCCCTGGCGCGCTCGGTCCAGGACGGCCCGGGCGCATCGCTCGGCGCGGTGTTCAGCTTCACGAGCGGCCTCTACTTCCGGGGAAAGCTCGCGTACGCGGAAGCCTTCGCCCGCCCGCCGCGCAACGTCCTCGGCGCGCTCGTGATCGCCCCTGGCGCAGGGCTCGTGCCGCCGTCCACGGTCGTGACCGGCGACATCCTCCGCGCGTACGCAAAGGTGCCCATCGACCCGGCCGACGCGCGTTATCGGGCGCCCCTGGCGCGCGACGCGGCGGCGCTGGCGGAGGCCGCGCCGGGGGCGGAGATGATGCTCCTGGGGAGCATCGCCTCGGGCAAGTACGTCGACGTGCTTCTGGAGGCGTTCGGAGACAGGCTGCTCTTCCCCTCCGCCTTCGTGGGGCGGGGCGACATGAGCCGGGGCGGGCTCCTCCTGCGCTGCGTCCGCGCGGGCGAAGAGCTCGGCTACGAGCCGGTGCGCGGCGCGGTGCGTCGAGGCAAGCGTCCGCCGCGACTCGCGCCGGAGCGGCCAAGGCGCCGAGGGCGAAGCGATATCAGGCGGTCGGCTTCCCGGCGTTGACGAGCGCGCTGCGCAGCCCTTCGGATCGGTCGAGCTCCTGCAGCTCGGTGTAGCCGCCGACGTGTCGATGCCCGAAGAAGATCTGCGGCAGGGTGCTCGGGCCACCCGTCTCTCGCACCATGTCCTCGCGTTTCTCGGGGTGCTCCGTGACGTCGATGATGTCGTACGGGATGCCCTTCTCGTCGAGCAGCCGCCTGGCGCTGGCCGAGTAGGGGCAACCCTGCTTGAAGTACATGCGGACCTGGGGCATCGCGGCCTCCTTCGTGGGTGAGGAAAGCTGCGCACCCAGAAGGGATTTGGCATCGCCTCCCACGCCGTTCAGCGCTCCTCCTCGCTGGCGATTCGGGCGAGGAGCGCGCGGGCGGCGGGGACGTCGCGCACCCGCAGCGGTGCGCGGCTCTGCGCCGGCCCGACGTGGATCGCGATGGCGCCCTCCGGCAGGGCGGCGAAGGTGTCCTCGTCGGTGCGGTCGTCGCCCATGGCGAGGAGCAGCGTCTCCGGCGCGGCGCGCCCGAGCACCTGATCCACGGCGCGTCCCTTGTTCACGCCCACCGGCCGGACCTCCAGCACCATCTCGCCTCGGAGGATCTCGACCGGCACGTTGCCCAGCAGGCTGGACAGATGCGCGAGCAGCTCCTTGGCCTGCACCGCCCCGTACTCCGGATCCGCAGCGCGATAGTGCCAGGCGTAGCCGGCCGTCTTCTCCTCGATGAGCGACCCCGGCGTGCGCTCGGCGAAGTCGCGAAGGATGGACAGCACCGGCTCGCGCCAGGTCGCGGGCGGAAGCTGAAAGCCGTTCCAGTCGCCTCCGGGGAAGCGCGACCAGAAGCCGTGCTCCGCGTGGAGCCCCACCGGCAGCCCGCCGAACCACCGTTCCAGCGTCGCGCGCTTGCGGCCGCTGACGATGTGCACCTCCGTGCGCGGCCGGCGGGTCAGGGCCTCCACCAGCGCGTACAGCTCGGCGTCGGGGGCCGCCAGCTCCGGGGTGGCCGCGAAGGGCACCAGGGTGCCGTCGTAGTCGAGGAGGAGCGAAAGGTGCGCCGCAGCGCGCGCCCGCCCCACCGCCTCGCGGATCGCCGCGGGCGGAGAGGGAGCCGGCTCGGCGTCGGCCGTACCAGGAGTAGACTCGAGCCGCGCCACGAACGAATTCGCCCAGCGGTGCACGTCGTAGGTGAGCACGCGCTCGCGCAGCACCGCCATGCGGGCGCGGCGCTCCTCGACCGGCATGACCAGGGCGTCGTAGATCAGCTCCGCGGTGCGCTCGACGTCGAAGGGGTTCACCATCACCGCCTCGGAGAGCTCGGCTGCGGCGCCGGCGAATTCGGACAGCACCAGCACTCCGTCCCCGTCCGGCCGCGCCGCGATGAACTCCTTCGCCCCGAGGTTCATGCCGTCGCGGAGCGGCGTCACCAGCACCGCGTCGGCCGCCCGGTACAGGGCGACGATCTCCGGGAGCGCCAGGCCTCGGTACAGGTAGTGGATGGGCGACCAGCTCGGCGTCGCGAAGGCGCCGTGGATGCGCCCCACCATCGCGTCCACCTCCTCGCGCAGCTCGCGATACGCCCCCACGTTCTCGCGGGAGGGCACCGCCACCTGCACCAGCCGGATGCGCCCCAGCAGCTCGGGGTGGTTGCGCAGGAGAGTCTCGAAGGCGAGGAGCCTGCGCGCGATGCCCTTCGTGTAGTCGAGCCGGTCGATGCCGACGAGAAGCAGGGAGCCGTCCTGGCGGTGCTCCTCGACGAGCTTCGCGACCTCCTCCGATTCCGCCAGCTCGGAGAACGCCGCAGCGTCGATGCCCATGGGGAATACGCCCAGCCGGACCTCGCGCCGCTCCCAGCGGATGTGGTCCACCTCCGTGGCGGCGCCCAGGAGCCGCAGCGCCGACGAGGCGAAGTGGCGCACGAAGGTGGCGGTGTGGAAGCCGAGCAGGTCGGCCCCAAGCAGCCCCCGCAGGAGACGCTCGCGCTGCGGGAGCTGGCGGAAGATCTCCGAGGAGGGAAAGGGGATGTGTAGGAAGAAGCCGATGCGCGCGTCCGGGAGGCGTTCGCGCAGCATCTGGGGGAGCAGCATGAGCTGGTAGTCGTGAACCCAGATCAGGTCGCCCGGCTGGTACCGCTCCGCCACAGCGTCGGCGAAGCGCGCGTTCACCGCCTCGTAGGCGTCGAAGTCGCGCACCTCGACCGGGAGCCGCGCCACCGCATAGTGCAGGAGCGGCCACAGGACCGAATTGGAGTAGCCCTCGTAGTAGCGCGCCACCTCGTCGTCGCTGAGCGGGACGGCGGCGAGCCGCAGCTCCGCCAGCTTCCGGTCGATCTCGGCCCTCACCTCGGGTGAGGTGTCCCCGACCGGCCCGGGCCAGCCGATCCAGAGGCCCCCCAGCCGCTCGTGCGGGCCCTTCATTCCAGTGGCGAGGCCGCCCGTGCTGCGAGACACCGAGATGTCCTCGCCGGCGACCTTCACCGTCACCGGCAGGCGGTTCGAGACGATGAGCAGGCGAGCCATGCAGGGCTTGTAGGACGGGAGCCGCCCGCGAGCCACGAAGCCCAGGGGCCCGGGCCGTGCTCACCCGCCGGTGCGGGCCAGGGAGAGCTTCGCCGCGCGCGACAGGCGCTTCAGCGAGGCTTCCCGTCTGAGCGCTGCGGAGCGATCCTTCGCGGGCTCCTCGTACACGAGCTCGACGGGGAGGCGTGCGCGGGTGTAGCGGGCCCCCTTGCCGGAGGCGTGGCGCGCGAGCCGCCGGGCGAGGTCGTTCGTCGCCCCGGCGTAGAGCGTCCCGTCGCCGCACCGGAGGAGGTACACGCGCCAGGACGCACCGGAGGCGATATCGGGTAGGCGGGCCCGCATCGGTGCAGCGTAGCCCGCGGCCGCGCTTCAGGCCCCTTTCCGGCCACTCGCCGCGCGCATATGGGCGCGCGAGGCGCTTGCTTGTTCGGCCCCCAGGGCAGACCTTGAGCGCAGCCTAAGGAGGCGAACGACATGAACGCAAAGGGAATCGCAGTGATGGTAACCCTCGCCGTGAGCGGGGTGGCCCGGGCCGACGCGAACGCGATGGGGCCGAACGTTCGCGGCACCGCGCTCGACGCGCGGGGCGACCTCGCCTCGATGGGCATCCTGCCCGGCAGCATGGCCGAGGACCTCGCGACGGGGGCGTCCGGGGAGGCCGGCGCCAGCGCCATCTTCATCGACGCGCTGTACGGCGGGCTCGCGGGCGTGCTCATCGGCGCCGGCGTGGCGCTCATCGACGGTGGCAACTGGGGACGAGATCTCGGCATCGGCGCCGGCGCGGGGATCATCGTGGGAGCTGCCCTCGGAGCGGTGCGGCAGCTCAGCGACGTGGGTCCGAACAGGCTCGCCATGGACGGCATGGGCTCCACCGCGCGCGACCCGGTGATGAGCGCCCGGACGGTCGGCGTGGGCGGCCGCTTCTAGCGGAGCACCTTCGGGCCGTCCAGCGTGCAGGCGCGCTGGACGCCCGAGGGCGAGGGCGCAGCCCGTTTTTTTGGGGGGAGGGGTCCCAGCCGAAGCTGGGGAGGGCGGAGCCCTCCAGGCAGGGACAGCGCGCGAAGCGCAGGTGGGCCCCTGCGAGCAGGAGTGGGGCCCCGCCCAGCTTTGCTGGACGGGGTGAGCTTGCAGCCCTCGTCTCAAGTCGCGTTGGGTACGTCGATGTGGAGCTCGACGCGGCGGTTGCTCGCGCGTCCAGCCGCGGTGCCGTTGTCGGCGACCGGGCTCGCCTCGCCCTTGCCCTCTGAGGTGAGCTGCGCTTCTTTGACGCCGCGCCCGACCAGGAGCGCGCGCACGGCTCCGGCGCGGCGGTTGGAGAGCTCCTCGTTGTGCTTCGCCGATCCGGTGCTGTCGGTGAAGCCCTCCACGCGCACGCGGTCGTCCGAATACTTGGCGATGATGTCGCCCACCTTGGTGATCTGATCGATGGCCTCCGGCTTCAGCGAGGCGCTGTCGGTGTCAAACAGGATGTCGCCCTTCATCTTCACCAGGACGCCGTTCTCGGTGCGCTTCGTCTCGGCGACCGCCTCGAGCTCGTGGGCCTGCTTGTCGAGGTAGAGCCCCACCGAGCCGCCCGCGAGCGCGCCCACGCCGGCGCCGATGATGGCTCCCTTGCCGCCGCCGAGGAGGGCGCCCAGTCCCGCACCCACGGCGGCACCGCCGCCGCCGCCGATGGCGGTGCGCTTTCCAGGCGTGGTGCAGCCGAGGAGGAGCGCGGAGACGGTCAGGACGGCGATCGCTGTCGAGCGGCTCTTCATCGATGTCTTCTCCGAGGGAATGGCGGCGGACGCCGCAGTGACCCGGAAAGACACCACGGCTCCAGCGCGCGCGCAAGCTCTGGCCCGCTCCGAGCCTTCCCGGGAAGTGACTGGAGGCCTGGCGCTCAGGCGGCCTGGGGCCGCGCTGCCGGGGTCCCGCGCTTGCCCACCGAGGGTCTCGTGGAAACCCGCAACTTGCGCGTGAAGCGCGCGAGGATCTCCGTGCCGGCGAGACCCGGCAGAGCGGCGACCCTCGCGTCCACCTCGGCGGCCAGCCCGTCGCCGTCGGCGCCGGGGAAGAGCTCGTCGAGCACGCGGAGCGAGGCGGGCGGGCCCTTCTCGCCGGCCCCGACCGGCGCCCAGAAGCGCTGCAGCGCGAAGCGGGTCAGCCGCCGGGCCCCGGCGGAGGCCTCCAGGCGTTCACGGGCGCTGTTGTAGTACCAGGCGAAGTGGCGTCGCTCCTGCCGCGCGATGCGGCGGCACAGCTCGGCCAGCACAGGGTTCGAGGTGCGCCGCTCCAGCGCCTCGTAGCCGCGCAGCGTGACGAGCTCGTTGGAGGCGCCCCAGGTCATGTAGACGGCCGGGAAGTCGCGTGCGAAGACCCGCCGCTCCAGCGCGCCGAAGACCCCCTGGAGCGCGTTCATCCATCCCGGCGGCTTCAGCATCCGGCCGGCGCGGGCGCCCTGGAGCGGGTGCCCGCACTCGGAGAGGAGCCGCGCCAGGGCCCGCCCGTGGAAGTACTCCTCGTAGTTCCAGATGGCGATGAAGCCCACCACGTCCGGCTCCTCCACCAGCCGGCTGCGCAGGAGGTCGCGGGTGTACACGGCCGTCTCCGCCTCGATGTCCGAGAAGTACTCGAGGACGAAGCGTTCACCTGGGGTGAGCCCCGCGCGCCGCGCCGCGGCCCAGTCGAGGTCCTCGATGACGACCTGCGCAGACGATGCGACGAGCTGTTCGTGGTCCATTCAACGGTGTGTACATGTGCCCGGACCTCTGCGCCCGGGTTTGCCGCGGTGGCCCCCGGAGCGGCTTGGGCGCCCCTGGAGAACTGCGGGCGGGGGGACGCGGTCGCCCGTATGGAGGGTACGTGCGATCTCCTCCTCCAGCATCCTTCACGGTGGCGGCGCGGTTGGGAGCGCTCCTCCTCCTGACCGCCGGCCTTCCACAGGCCACCGCGCGCGCGGCGGGACCGCGGACCGAGGCGGACCGCACCTTCTACGCTGTGGGCGTGAACGTCGCGCGGCGACTGCGCGTGTTCGACCTCTCGCCGGCCGAGCTGAAGGTCGTCCAGCGCGGTCTCGAGGACGCGGTGCGCGGTTCGCCTGCGCTCGATCCGCGCGCGTACTCCGCCGCCATCGACAAGCTCGCGTCGGCGCGGACGAAGGGCCCAGCCTCGCGACAGAAGGACAAGGCCGCGAGCTTCCTCGCCTCCGCGGCCCGGGAGAAGGGCGCGGTCAGGACCGCCTCCGGCCTCGTGTACCGGGAGCTGCGGGCGGGCACCGGGCCGGCGGCCCAGGCCTCCGACCTCGTCACGGTACGTTACACGGCGTCGCTCGCCGACGGCACCGTTTACGACAGCACCGACAAGCGCGGGAAGCCGCTCACCGTCCGCCTGGACGAGGTGATGCGCTGCTGGAACGAGGGTGTGCCGCGCATGAAGGTGGGCGGGCGTGCCCGGCTCGTCTGCCCCTCCGAGCTCACCTACGGCGACGCCGGGCGCGAGCCGAGCGTCCCCGGCGGGGCCGCGGTGGCGTTCGACGTGGAGCTGCTCCGCATCGGGGCGAGCCCGACGAAGTGAGCGGGCGGCGCTCCGCCGGCACCCGACCCCGAGCGCCACGAACCGTCAGCCCGCCGCGACGATGCGCAGCGGAGCTCCGTCCCTGAACACTGCGAGCTCCCCGGGAGAGAGCGAGGTCCAGCTCTCGTTGTCGGTGAGGGGATGGGTGGCAATGACCGCCACGCGATCGTCGGGGCCGGTGCAGGTCCCGAAATCGAGCGCCACGTCGGCATCGACGAGGTGCGCGGGGCCGAAGGGCGCCTGCCGCACGATGTAGTGCAGCCGCGTCGAGCAGTGCGCGAACAGATGCTCTCCGTCGGAGAGAAGGTAGTTGAAGGAGCCCCGACGGCGCAGGCGCTCCGTCGCCCGAGCGAGCGTGGCGTGGAGGATCGGGAGAGGCGGCTTCCCCGCCGGGAACTGGGCGTGCAGCTCCTCCAGCAGGGAGCAGAATGCGCCTTCGCTGTCGGTCCCGCCGACCGGCTGGAAGAGGGTTCCCGGTCTGTCGTCTGGACCGTCGAGGGTCCCGTTGTGGGCGAAGGCCCAGTAACGGCCCCACAACTCGCGCCGGAACGGGTGGCAGTTCTCGAGCGCGACCTCGCCGCGCGTCGCCTTGCGGATGTGCGCGACGACGTTCGTCGCGCGGATCGGATGGCGCCGCACCAGCTCCGCCACGGGAGAGGAGCAGGCGGGAAGGGCGTCGTGGAAGGTTCGGCAGCCCCGCCCCTCGAAGAACGCGATCCCCCAACCGTCGGCGTGAACGTCGGTCGCGCCGCCGCGCTCGGCGAACCCGGAGAACGAGAAGCAGATGTCGGTCGGGACGTTGCAGCTCATCCCGAGGAGCTGGCACATGGGGGTTCCGGTCTCTCCCGCAGGGCCTCACCACCGCCCTGCGCGCGGCGTCCAAGATAACGGATGCACCCGCCGGCCACAACGCGCGTGCTGCGACCGAGGCGTGCGCCCGCCCCCAGCGCCCGTCAGCTCTCGCCCGGTCCGGTGCCGGAGAGCGCCTCCCCGGAGGTCGCGATCGCCGCCAGGAGGGCAGGGATCCGGGGTGGCTTCGTCATGTGCTCGTCGAACCCGGCCGCGCGCGCTTGCTCGAGGTCCCCCTCGCTTGCGTAGCCGGTGAGCGCGATCAGCCGGGTGGACCGGAGCGCCTCCATCCGGCGAAGGGCGCGCGCAACGGCGAACCCGTCCATGTCGGGCAGACCGATGTCGCAGAGCACGGCGTCGGGGACGAGCTCGCGAGCCTTCTCGATCCCGGACAGCCCGCTCCCCGCCAGGTGGACGAGGTGACCCTCGAGCTCCAGCAGCTCGCCGATGGAGGCGGCTGCGTCCGGGTTGTCCTCGATGATGAGCACGCTCTTGCCGCACGGCCCACGCCGGGGTGAGGCATGCGATCCGGCGCCCTCGGCCCGAGCTGCGAGTGGGAGGGTCACGGCCATCAACCTGCCCCCGAGAGACGGGCGAGTCCAGCGCAAGAGGCGCGGAGCCCCGATCAGTGGCCTGCCGGCGCCGCGCCGCGCTGGATCCTGCGGGTGAGGAACACCAGCGGCACCATGCACGCAGCGAAGATGCCGAAGAGGTAGAGCACGTCGAGGTAGGCGAGCGTCTGCGCCTGTTGCGCGAGTTGCCGGGAGATGGCCCCGTAGGCCTGGCGCGTGGCGTCGGACGCCGAGGCTCCGGCGCGACCCATGACCGCGGTGAGGGAGTCGAGGCGCGCGCGGAGCGCGGGGTTGCCTCCGTCCAGCCGCTCGACGAGGCGCGACTGGTGGAACTGCGAGCGGCGCGCGACGAGGGTCGTGACGAGCGCGATGCCGATGTCCCCGCCCATGTTGCGCGACAAATTCACGATGCCGGAGACGGCGTTGTTCTTCCCCGGGGGCGCCGTCGCGTAAACGAGCGTGTTGATAGGCACGAACAGGAAGGCGAACCCCACCGATTGGTAGACGCGGAGCATGATGGCCGTCCTGAAGTCCATGCCCGGGTAGAGGGTGCGCGACATGTAGAAGAGCGACGCCGACAGCACGGCGAACCCGAACGCGATGAGGTAGCGCGGCTGATATTTCGAGACGAGAAAACCCACCAGCGGCAAGAGCACGATCACCACCAGACCGCCGGGAGAGAGCGCCATCCCCGCGTCCTGTGCCGACCACCCCATCCAGACCTGCGTGTACTGGGGAAGCAACACGGTGGACCCGAAGAGCGAGATGCCGAGCGTCAACATGAGCACGTTCGCCACCGCGAAGCTCCCGTTCTTGAAGAGCCGCACCTCGACGATGGGTTGCTCCTGGCGCAGCTCCCAGACGATGAAGGCCACCAGGGCGACCGCGGCGATCACGCAGAAGAGGACGATGAAGCGCGAGGCGAACCAGTCCTCTTCCTGGCCCTTGTCGAGCACGAGCTCGAGGGCCCCGAGACCGAGCGCCACCAGCGAGAATCCGATGTAGTCGATGGAGCCGACGCGCTTCTTCGCCTCGACGAGGTAGGGCGGATCCACCACCACGCGGCTCGAGAGCAGCATCGAGAGGAGGCCCACCGGGATGTTGATGAAGAAGACCCACCGCCAGCCGAAGTTGTCGGTGATGAAGCCGCCCAGCGTCGGCCCGATGGCCGGCGCGAGCACCACCGCCATCCCGTAGACCGCGAAGGCCATCCCGCGCTTCCGCGCGGGGAAGGTGTCGGCCAGGATGGCTTGCTCGCTGGGGCCGAGCCCGCCGCCCCCGAGCCCCTGGAGCACGCGGAAGAAGACCAGCGCGGGAAGGTTGGGAGCGAAGCCACACAGGGCCGAGCTCACCGTGAAGATGGCGACGCAGGTGATGTAGAAGCGCTTCCGCCCGAAGCGGGTCGAGAACCAGCCGCTCACCGGCAGGATGATGGCGTTCGCGACGAGGTACGAGGTGAGGACCCAGGTGCTCTCGTCCTGGCTCACCGAGAGATTGCCGGCGATGTGGGGCAGCGAGACGTTGGCGATGCTCGTGTCGAGCACCTCCATGAACGTCGCCAACGTCACGACCAGCGCGACGGTCCACGGGTTGTGACCCCCCGTGAACCCACCGTCCTCGGGGCGCGGCGTCACCGCACCTTCACCGAAGGCTCGGCCGACATTCCGGGGCGCAGCCGCTCCATGTCGGGCTGGCCGGCTTCCAGACGGATGCGGACCGGCACGCGCTGGACCACCTTGACGTAGTTGCCGCTCGCGTTCTCTGGAGGCATCAGGCTGTAGCGGGAGCCCGTCGCGCCGGCGAAGCTCTCCACGACGCCGCGGTAATCGCGCGAGACGGCGTCCACGTGGACCTCCACGGGCTGGCCGGCGCGCATGTGCTCGATCTGCGTCTCGCGGAAGTTGGCGGTCACCCAGAGCTCTCCCGTCTGCGTGAGCGCCATGAGCTGCTGCCCGGGCTGGACGCGGTCGCCCACGTTCACCGACTTGCGGCCGATGACGCCATCGGCCGCCGCGCGCACCTTGGCGTAGCCCACGTTGAGCTCGGCCTGGTGCAGCTGGGCCTCGGCGAGCTCGAGGTTCGCGCGCCGGAGATCGAGGTTGGCCTCGCGCGAGACGAGCTGCCGGGGGGCGTTCTGCTCCGTCTCGCGCTGGCGGGTGAGGGCGGTGGCAAAGCGGGTCTTGCGGGCGCCCAGGCGCGCGCGCGCGGCCTGCACCGTGGCGCGGGAGACGTCCGCCGCCGCGGCGCGCTGGTCGAAGTCAGCCTGGGAGATGCTGGAACCGGCGAGGAGCTGCCGCGCCCGTCCGAGCTGGAGCTGCGCCAGCTTGTCGTTGGCCTCCGCCTGCTCCAGCTCGCGCTGCGATGCGGCCGCTTCCGCGCGCGCGTTCTCGACGTCCGACTGCGCGCTGCGAAGAGCTGCCTGGTTGCTCGTCTGCGTGATCTGGACGCTGGGGGAGTCGGTGGAGACGCCGGCCTTGGCCTGCTCCAGGCCCGCGCGAGCCTGGGCCAGGCTGACCCCCAGGTCGGCGGTGTCGAGCTCGACCAGCACCTCGCCCGCCTTGACAGCCTGGTTGTCGACGACGTGAACCGCCGCGACCGAGCCGGACACGCGCGCGCTCACCGCGCCGATGTTCCCGTCGATCTGCGCGTCGTCGGTGTCCTCGTAGTGGCGCGCGTGCAGCCACCACGCCAGCGCCACCACCGCGACCACCCCCACGCCGGCAGCGATGCGGACCTTGGTGAGGCGCCGGGCGGGTGGGGGTGCCGCCGCATCCGGACCGCGCGGAGGCGGCGGCCCCTGCTCGCCCCGGGCCGCGGCAGTCCTGGTCTGGTCGTCCTGCGCCTCCGCCATCGCGCACCCCTGCGCGCCTCGCCAAGCTGCGCCCGCACAGCGCGGGAAATCCAGCCTGATCGGCGCGCAATCTCATCGCGGGAGGGTCTGCTCCCGCAAAGCCCGGCACACTAACGGCAAGGCGGGCCGCGCTCCAGCGGTTCTGGAGGCGCTGCGTCGGCGCGGCGCCGTCCCGTACGCGCCGGGAGCCTCCCCGGGCGTCTTCTATCGATCCAACGCCGTGAACTGCACCGCCCCGGGCTGGGGCTGCCGGAGCCCCAGGCCTTCGTCTCGAAGAGCAGCACCAGGTTGCTCAGCGGGAAGCCGAGCGACGCGTCCGGAACGCTCCATCGCTGGGTCCAGTTCGCGCCGTCCGCGGACGTCTCCCAGTACGTCGTGCCGGACGCCTCGCGGATGCGCCAGGAGGCGTGGTTCGCCGCGGAGTACGGGACGCTCGTGCCGTGCCAGGTGCCGTTCGACGAGTAGATGAAGTAGAGCGTGCCCCACTCGACGTCGAAGCCGACGGCGTTCGACCACGGGTCGGAGGGTGGACCCACGGTGAATCGAGCATTCACGTTGCCGCTGTTCACGACCCGGGGCACCTGCACGTGGAAGTTCGAGCCGGCGAGGGAGTACGTGCTGTTGCTCTGCACGTGAACTCCAGCCGCGCCGGTACCAGCCTGCGGCGTGAGCGTGAGGACGCCGCCGCCCACCGCGTAGGAGCTCCCCGTCGAGTCGACCCATCCGCTCCATAGCGAGGAGAGCCCGGGGCCATTGAAGGGGTCCTGCGGGCCACTGCTGGGTGAAGGCGAAGGCGGTGGCGGGGGTGGAGGTGACGGATTAGGCGACGGCGGGGGGGGAGGTGACGGCGGCGGTGACGGCGGCTGCGGCGGCGGGGCATTCGCGATGGACCCCTGGGCCACGCGGAGATCGACGCCCCATGCCCCTGGATCCCCCTGGCCGAACGCGCACGGGAAGGTCGAGGAGCCGGCACTCATCCGCTCGGGCGAAGTGGGGTAGAGCTTCGCGGCGTACGCGGAGTCGATGGACTGATAGGAGCCGAACCCGGCGCCCAGCCGGTAGGAGCGCAGCTCGTAGTTCGCGCCCGTGGAAAGGAGCCCATTGAGGCAGACGTAGAGGTCGCCGCCGGCGAGCGTGATGGCGGGCTGCTCGGCCCAGTCTCCCCGCGGCCCGACGGCCTGCTTCCCTCCGAAGCCCCACCCGTCATAGTGCCGGTAGTAGACCTGCTGCTGGTCGGCCGGCCCGACGTATTCCTTGTACACGAGGTGAAGTCCGCCGGACCCGTCCGCCACCGCGTTGAGCGCGGCCCCGTGATAGATGTGCGCGCCGTCCGGGAAGGCGTTGGAGATGTCCGACCAGCTCGAGATCGGGTCGGAGTCGTTCCGGCTCATCATCTTCGCCGGGTCGAGCGCGTAGCCGCTCCACAGCATGAGCAGCTTCGAGCCGACGCTGACGAGGCGCCCGCCCCCGAGCTGGCCCCAGAGCGTCGTGAGCGTGCTGGGCGAGCCGAAGCTGCCGCCTCCGTCGGTGCTCGTCCAGACCTGCAGCGCGTCCGAGCCGCAGGACCTCCCCGGCGCCGGGCAGGAGCCGTCGCGCAGGAACGCCTGCACCCAGAGGCGCCCCCAGGAGTCGCGGGCGAGCTCGGCGCGGTGGTAGGCCTGATTCCACCCCGGCCACGCGATCTGGACCAGCGTCCCGGGGTTCCAGTTGCCGGGCTCGTCGTACCACCACCACTGGAAATACACCGCCCGGCGTGAGTCCCAACCATCGGCGGGGAAGCCGGTGTTGGTGGTGTCGTAGGAGTAGACCGCGGCGACGTCGTTACCGACCGTGATGAGGTCCGCCGTCATGTGCAGCGTCGACGGGCGCAGAGACCCGTCCGTCACGCTGAGAACCGGCTTGTAGTACCGCCAGCTCCCGCCCCCGTCGTCGCTGCGGTACAGGACGAGTCCCGCCGAGGCCGGCCAGCTCGCGTACCCGTCGTTCTGGACCGTGAGGAGCAGCGTCGGGCTGCGCCCTCCCGGCGCGACCTGCACCATGTGCCGCTGCGCCGGAGTGGAGAGCCCGTAGACGTTGCCGACGACACCCACCTCGCTGGTGGCCTGGGCCTGGGTCGCGAAGGCGACCGCGAAGGCAACTGCGAACGGCGCTCGGGTGCTCATGCGCGAGACTCCTCGGCGAGCGGCGAACGTCGGGTGCCGCCAGCGTGGAGTAAGGATATGCCCGATATCGGCGCTCAGGCGGGGGAGGCCCCATGGAGTGGAGGGCTCGGGTCTGGTGGGAACGGTCGACTCCCCGTGAGGGACCGTCGAGCCGGGTCGGGGCTGGTCGTGGTTCCCCATGCGGCTCCGCCCGGCCGGACCAGCTCCTTGACCCTATCCGCCCATACGCTCACGCTGGCAGCATGGGTGAAGGGGTCCGCAAGATCACGGTGAACGCGCCGGCTTCGATCCTCGAGAGCGCGTCCTGGGGCTGCTCCAGGGGTTCGGGGCACCGGGGCCGCGACTCATCGGGTCGAGGGACGCGACGCGCGGTAACCCCTCGCCGTGGCTGGCTTCGGCGAAGGCCCAAGCTCCCGATTCGGGTACACTCCGCGGCCATGTCCTCCACGCCTTCCGCGAACGGCGACGCACCCGCGACCGCCCCGAGCGGTCGAGCCTTCACCGGCTTCTCGGAGATCGCGAACTTCCTCTGGTCCATCGCCGACCTACTCCGCGGCGTCTACAGGCAGGCCGACTACGGGGGAGGATCGAGGCGCGTTCGTGGACCGGATGGACAAGAACGCCGACATCGCGGCGCGCTCCCTGAATGATCCGGACTTCAGGGCTGTGCTGACCGACTACCTCGTGACGACGGTCCACCGCGACCTGACCGGGGGCGCCCGGCAGCGCGGCTGAGCGGGCGGGGCCGGGCCGAGCCGCGACCACCCACGAGAAGGCCCCACGCGCCGTGGAGCGGTGGGGCCTGGGAAACGTGGCGCGCGATACTGGATTCGAACCAGTGGCCTTCGGCTCCGGAGGCCTGGTTCGGTAACCGGCAGACGGGCGTCGTTAGAGCAGTTTCAGTCGTATCAGCAGCTTGCGGGGTACGAGGTCTCCTCGGGAGTCCACACGAGGAGACCTCCATCCCCGCGGGTTGCACACCTTCTGGACACCGCTCCGGTGCGCCGCCAGAGGGCGTACCCGGTGTGTTAGCCTTCCGCTCCATGGGCGCGTTGGACTCCGACAAGCTGCATGACTACTCGAGCCAGGCGGCACGGGACGGCAGGCACGTCACCGGGCAAGAGGTCGCGGCGCACTTCGGCGTGGAGCTCGGCGGCGTGCGAAAGCGGTTCGGCCTGCTCACCGGGAACGTCGTGCTCGTGGACCTGGGCGGCGGCGAGTACGACTCCACGAACGTCCTGCGCTGCTCGAAGGCTGCGTTCGAGTCCGCCGGGTCGCAGGGGAAGGGGAATATCGAGTACGTCCGCGGCCTCCTCGCCGAGATCGAGCGGCTGAAGAAGAACAACGACACGATGCGCCAGCGACTCCTCGCTGCCGAGAAGCGGAAGAAGTAGCAGCCCGGCGCGCGGCTCCGCGGGCTACCCTAGTTCGGCCCGGTGCTCCCAGAACCAAGCCCGCATCTCCTCCAGCACCTCGCCGACCGTCGGCCACTCCGGGCCGACCCACCGCACGTCGAGCGCGTCGCCGCTGTGCCAGTCGAACGAGTGCCGGTGGCTCGCGTCGCCGTGGCCCGGGTAAGCGTGGACATTGTCGTAGCGGAACAGGTTGTGGTGGCCCGCGACGTGGACGTTGTAGGCGAACCGGACGGTCTGGACGAGCGGGTTGTCGGCGTCGGTGGCGTCCACGATGGCCAGGATCTTCTCCACCGTGCAGACGAGGCCACCCTCGCAGCGGATCTGCCCCTCCATTTTGATGTCGCCGCCGCCGAGCGGCACCAGCGCGAGGTCGTCGGATTCGACGAAGCCCTCGCGGCGGAGCCGCTGCATGACGGTCTCGTGGATGTCGAGGTAGCTGCGAAGCGTGTTCGGGCTATGCTTCCCGGCCACGCATCCGCCTCTGGGCGTCGGCGCGCGTCATCGCTACATAGAGGTCATTGAGGCCCCACGCGGATTCAGCCAGGACGCTGCTTGGCTCGACGAGCACGACCGTGTCGAACTCAAGCCCCTTCGCGCTCGCAACGGTGAGCACCGA
>JBBQEB010000074.1:0-17614 GCA_038320275.1 Myxococcales bacterium
GAGACGAGCCGTGGCGCGGCGAGCGCGCCACCGCGAGCGCGGCCTGGCGCAGGCTCTCCAGCGCGGGAGCGCCCTGCCCCAGCGCGAGGTGGGCGCGCGCCGAGGCGAGGTGCGCGTCGGGGAGCTCGGGCGCGAGCTCCACGGCCACCACCGCGCGCGAGAGGGCATCCGCGGGCGCGTTGTCCTCCAGCGCGCGCGTCGCGCCGCGAACCTCCGCAGCCGCCAGGTCGTCCAGATCGTCGAGCGCAAGCTCCGACTGGAGCTCGCGGAGCCGGCGCTCCTCCGCACCGGCGCGGGAAAGGTCCCCCGCGGCCAGCGCGAGGCGCCGAGCGTGCCAGGTGGCGAGGAGCTCGCCGCGGGTCGCGCGGACCGGCGCGATGGCGCGCAGGCCCGGCGCCGCGTCTCCGGTCCGAGCAGGAGCGGCGAGCGGCAGCAGCAACAGGAGGCCGACGATCGCCCGTTTCACGCAGGGTCGATGCTAACACGCGGCCTGGAGGATAAAACATGTGGGAACATGTCCACACCCAGCGAATCCATCGAGCGGCTGGTCGGCATCATGGCGCGCCTGCGCGAGCCCGGGGGGTGCCCCTGGGACCGCGAGCAGACGCTCGTGAGCTTGCGCCCCTATCTCCTCGAGGAGACGTACGAGGTGCTGGAGGCCATCGACGACGGCGATCCGCGCGAGCACTGCGAGGAGCTCGGGGACCTGCTGCTGCAGATCGTCTTCCAGGCGCGCGTCGCGGAGGAGGAGGGCCGGTTCGGCTTTCCGGACGTGGCGAACGCCATCGCGGACAAGCTGGTGCGCAGGCACCCACACGTCTTCGGCGATGCCAAGGTGGAGGGCGCCGAGGGCGTGCTCCGGCAATGGGCGGCGCTGAAGCGGGAGGAGAAGGCCGCCAAGGGCGGGAGCACGAGCGCGCTCGTCGGGGTGCCTCGCGAGCTGCCCGCGCTCGCGCGCGCCGACCGGCTGGCCGAGAAGGCGAGCCGGGTGGGCTTCGACTGGCCCGACGTGGCTGGGGCGCGGGCCAAGGTCGACGAGGAGCTGCGAGAGCTGGACGACGCGATGGCGACCGGCGATCGGTCCGCGGTCGAGAGCGAGCTCGGCGACGTGCTCTTCGCCGTCGCGAACGTGGGGCGCAAGCTGGGAGTGGCGCCGGAGGAGGCGCTCCGGGGCACCGTGGCGCGCTTCATCGCCCGCTTCCAGCACGTGGAGAGGGAGCTCCTTCTCCGCGGGGTCGCTCCAGGCGAGGCTTCCCCGGAGCAGATGGACGAGCTCTGGATCGAGGCCAAGCGCCTGGAGATCGAAACCGCAGAATCAAGGGTGAAGAGTCGCTGACCCCTGTCGGGGGACCTGTTGACCTCGCTCATTTGTGGAAAGTTCGTGGAGAACTGTGGGGCACCCCGCGTCACCAGCGGGGACAAGGACGGGTGAGCTTGTGGATCTGGCGTGGACCGAAGGCAAAAAAGTCCGTCGGAGCAGGATGTTACGCGCGGTCGGTTCCAAGGGGTCTTGCGCTCCCGTGTCAGGGGTCGGTGGCGTGCCCTTCTCCATCGTGCTGGTGGATAAGTGATCCGGCGCGGCTACCCGCAGGGCCAGGTGGCGCACGGCTCCGGAGCCCGGGCGCGCCGCGCGGCCTTCTGGCGCAAGGGCGCAGGAGGCGGGTGCGGCGCCAGGGCGCGCCGCTGTAAGGGTTGGTGCGCATCCGCGTGCCGCGGCCGCGCCGTGGCCCAGCGGGCGAAACGGGGGCGCGCAAATGCCGAGACACCTTGACTCCCCGGGCGCACACGGGTAACAAGCCGCCTTCCCGCAAGCCTTTTTCCGGAGAGAACGTTGGCGAACACCCCCTCGGCCACGAAGCGCAACCGCCAGGCGCAGAAGCGCCGGCTCCAGAACGTTCAGGTCCGCACCGGACTCAAGTCGGCCGTGAAGAAGGCGCGCGAGGCCATCGCCCACGGTGGCGACGCGGCCAAGGAGCCCCTGCAGGTCGCGATCCGCACGCTCGGGAAGGCGAAGTCGAAGGGAATCCTCCACAAGAATGCCGCCTCCCGGCGCATTGGCCGGCTGGCCAAGGCCGCTGCGAAGGCTGCCAAGCCTGCCGCAGCGCCCGCCGCCACGTAGTGCCGCAAATTGAGGCAACGGGCGGGGCATCCCCTCCCCTCAAGGCAGCTCGAACCGCTCCACCAGGTCGCGCGCGGCGGCCTCGGCCGCGCGACGCAGCGCGATGCGCCTGCGCCCCTCGCTCTCCAGCGGATCCTGGCCCGCGAGATAGTCCTCCTGGCGGACCGCCCGTCCCTCCGCCACGACCTTGGCTCCCACCAGGAGCCGCCCGGACACCGTGAGCGTGAGGCTGCTCGTGGCGCCGTTGGGGCTCGACGGGCCGAAGGCAACCTCGTCTACCGAGCCCTCGATCCGCGCCGCCGCGCCCGGGCCACCCTCCGCCGACCGCCTCGCGAGCTGCGCGCGCATCGACGCCGCCACCAGCGCCCCGGCGTCGGGGTCGGTGGTGTGGTTCTCGAGCGGGCGGACGAACACGCTCTCCGCACCGGGCGGCATCCTCCCCCTCCCCGCGGTGAGGCCGTACCCGCAGGCCACGACCGCCAGCGCGCCGGTGGCCGCGGCGCGGAGAGCCGCGGAACGCGCGCGCGGAAGGCTGCGGGCCGCCCAGGTCATACGACGAAGCTCATGAGTCGCTTCGGCACGAAGACCACCTTCCGGATCGTCTTGCCGGCGAGGTAGCCCGCCACCTTCTCGTCCGCCTCGGCGAGCTGTCGCACCTCCGCCTCGGTGGCCTCGGCGGGCGCGCGGACCTGACCGCGCAGCTTCCCGTTCACCTGCACGGCGATGGTGACGACGTCCGCCACCAGCAGGGCGGGGTCGAACACGGGCCAGGGCTGATCGGCCAGGAGCTCGCCCTCGGCCGCCGGACCCGCGAGCGCGTGCCAGAGCTCCTCTGCGATGTGGGGCGCGAAGGGCGCGAGGAGGTGGCAGAGCGCCTCCAGAGCCTCCCGGACTGCGGCGCGCTCGGCGTCGGTGTGCGGGTCGAGGGGCGAGAGCTCGTTCACCAGTTCCATGAGCGCGGCGATGCTGGTGTTGAGCTTGAGGTCGCCCTCGAAGCCGTCGGTGACGCGCTGGACCGTCCTGTGCGTGCGCCGGCGGAGCGCGAGGAACGGCCCCTCCGCCCGGGAGAGCGCCTCGAGCGGCGCGTCGAAGCAGGCCTGGCGACCGGAGAAGGCGCGCCACGCGCGCGCGAGGAAGCGCAGCACGCCCTCCACCTGCTCGTCCGACCAGTCGATGTCCTTCTCCACCGGCGCGGCGAAGAGCACGAAGGTGCGCGCGGCGTCGGCGCCGTACCGCTGCACCAGCGGCCCGGGCGAGACCACGTTGCCCCAGCGCTTGGACATCTTCCGCCCGTCGAGACCGTTCACGATGCCCTGCGTGATGAGGCGGCGCGCCGGCTCGGCGGTCGGCACCAGCCCCAGCTCGTGCATGACGCGGTTCCAGAAGCGGAAGTAGAGGAGGTGCATCACCGCGTGCTCGGGGCCGCCGACGTACACGTCGACCGGCAGCCAGCGCCGCGCCTCCTCCACCTGGAAGGGCGCCGTCGCGTCGTGCGGCGAGAGGTAGCGCGCGTAGTACCAGGCCGAATCGACGAAGGTGTCCATCGTCTCCGTCTCGCGGCGGGCCGGCTTGCCGCAGGTCGGGCACGTCGCCCGCACGAACTCGGGCACCTTGGCGAGCGGCGGCTCGCCGGTCCCGGTGATGATGGCTTCGGCGGGCAGCTTCACGGGGAGCTCGTCCACCGGGACCGGCACCGCCCCGTGCTCCTCGCAGTAGACGATCGGAATGGGCGTCCCCCAGTAACGCTGGCGCGAGAATCCCCAGTCGCGCAGGTGCCAGCGCACCGCCAGCTCGCCGAAGCCCTTCGACTTCGCGTCGGCGGCCATGCGCGAGCGCGCCTCCGCGCTCCCGGCACCGGTGTAGGGGCCCGAGCCCTCCAGGACCCCGTCCTCGGTGGTGGCGGCGGCCAGCGCCTCCCCAGCGGGCGTCCTCTCGCCCTGCGCCGGCTGGATCACGGTGCGCACCGCGAGGCCGTACTTTCGTGCGAACTCGAAGTCGCGCTGGTCGTGCGCGGGCACGCTCATGACCGCCCCGGTGCCGTAACCCGCCAGCACGAAGTTCGCGATCCAGACCGGCACGCGCTCCCCGTTGAAGGGATTGGTGGCATGGGCACCGGTGAAGACGCCCTCCTTCGGCGCGCCCTCGCCGGTGCGCTCCGCCGCCTCCACACGCTTCAGGCGCTCGACGAACGCGCGCACCTCCTCGCGTCGCTCGGGCCGGGTGACCCTCTCCACCAGCGGGTGCTCCGGGGCGAGCACGAGGTAGGTGCAGCCGAAGATGGTGTCGATGCGGGTGGTGAAGACCTGCACCTTTTCGGCGCTGCCCTCCAGGGCGAAGTCCACCTGGGCGCCCTCGCTCCTCCCGATCCAGTGGCGCTGCATCGCGGTCACGCGCTCGGGCCAGGCGGTGAGCTCGTCGAGGCCGGCCAGGAGATCTTCGGCGTAGGCGGTGATGCGGAAGGCCCACTCCGGGATCGCCTTCTCCAGGACGGGCGAGCCGCAGCGCTCGCAGCGCTCCTCCAGCACCTGCTCGTTCGCGATGACGGTGAGGCAGCCGGTGCACCAGTTGGCCTTGCCCTGGCGCCGGTAGACGATCCCCTTCTCCAGCATCTTGACGAAGAACCACTGGTTCCAGCGGTAGTACTCCGGGTCCGCAGTGACGATCTCGCGCTCCCAGTCGAAGGAGTACCCGAGCAGCTTCATGTCCTCGCGGAAGGTGGCGATGTTCTCGCGCGTGCGGACCGCGGGGTGCTTGCCGTCCTTCAAGGCGGCGTTCTCCGCGGGCAGCCCCAGGGCGTCGAAGCCGATGGGGTGCAGCACGTCGTGGCCGCGCATCCGGTAGTAGCGGGCGAGGGCGTCGCCGATGACGTAGACGCGGGCGTGGCCCATGTGCATGGCGCCCGACGGATACGGGAACATCTCCAAGACGTACTTCTTCGGGCGATCGGGGTGGCGCCCGGCGCGGAAGGCGCCCGCCTCGTCCCAGCGGCGCCGCCAGCGCGGCTCGATGGCCTGCGGGTCGTAACGATCTTCCATGGGCATAGGGGCGCGAATGTAGCGCCTGCCGCGCCGCGGCGCGATCCCGGGCGAGCTATAGTCCCGCACCGCTCGCAGCCGAGGAGGCACCGCATGTTTCCGCCCGTCCACGTCGCCGACATCGCAAAGCACGAGGGAAAGGAGGTCGTCCTCCACGGCTGGCTCCACAACCGCCGCTCCTCCGGGAAGCTGCACTTCCTGCAGGTGCGCGACGGCACCGGCACCATCCAGTGCGTGGTGTTCAAGGGCAACGTCACGCCGGAGGTGTTCGCCGAGGCGGACCACCTGCCCCAGGAGACGTCGGTGGTGGTCTCCGGGCTCGTGAAGAAGGACGCGCGCTCGCCCATCGGCTTCGAGCTCGACGTGAAGGACCTGCGGGTGGTGGCGAGGCCGACGCGCGAGTTCCCCATCGGCCACAAGGACCACGGCGTGGCTTTCCTCATGGAGCAGCGCCACAACTGGCTCCGCTCGCCGCGGCAGACGGTGATCCTCCGCGTCCGGCACAGCGTGGAGGCGGCCATCCGCGGCTTCTTCGACGGGCGGGGCTTCACGCTGGTGGACGCGCCCATCTTCACGCCCAGCGCGTGCGAGGGGACGAGCACGCTCTTCGAGGTGCCCTACTTCGACCTCGGCAAGGCGTACCTCACGCAGTCGGGGCAGCTCTACATGGAAGCCGCCGCCATGGCGCTCGGGAAGGTCTACTGCTTCGGCCCCACCTTCCGCGCCGAGAAGTCGAAGACCCGGCGCCATCTCACCGAGTTCTGGATGGTGGAGCCAGAGGTCGCCTACATGGACCTCGACGGCGACATGGAGCTCATGGAGACCTTCGTCTCCTACGTCGTGCAGACGGTGCTCGCGAAGCACGAGCGCGAGCTGCGCGAGGTGCTGGAGCGGGACGTCGAGAAGCTGCGCAAGGTGGTTCCGCCCTTCCCGCGCATCACCTACACCGAGGCAGTGGAGATCATCCGCGAGGCCCAGGCCCGCTCGAGAGCGCAGGGGCAGCCGGAAGAGGTTGGCCCGGAGCGAGCGGGGGAGGCGGGGGTGCAGCATCCCCCCCCGTTCAAGTGGGGCGACGACATCGGAGGGGACGAGGAGACCTTGGTCGCCTCGGCGTACGACCGGCCGGTGATGGTGCATCGCTACCCGGCGCAGATGAAGGCCTTCTACTTCAAGAAGGATCCGGCGGACCCGAAGGTGGCGCTGGGCTGCGACATGCTTGCGCCCGAGGGGTACGGCGAGATCATCGGCGGCGGCCAGCGCGAGGACGACCTCGCCACGCTGGAGGCCGGCATCGCCGAGCACCACCTGCCGAAGGAGGCGTTCGAGTGGTACCTCGACGCCCGCCGGTACGGCAGCGTGCCCCACGCGGGCTTCGGGATGGGCGTCGAGCGGTGCGTGGCCTGGATCTGCGGGCTGCACCACGTGAGGGAGACCATCCCCTTCCCGCGGATGATGGAAAGAATCACGCCGTGACCGGTCGCGGGAAGCGCGACCGGGTCACGGCTTCCATGGGACGGGGCATGCTGCCCCGCCCCGCCGAGCGAAGCTCGGCGAGGGCCCCACCCTGCTCGCAGGGGCCCACGCGCGCTTCGCGCGCTATCCTTCCTGGAGGGCTCGCGCCCTCCCCGCCTGCGGCGGGGCCCCTCCCAATTGCCTCGACCCCTGCTCGCCTGTCTCACCCCGCGCCCGCGAGGAGCTCCTTCACCAGCTCCACGAGCTGTCCGCTCTGGATCGGCTTCACCAGATAGGCGTTCGCCCCGAGCCCCCGCGCACGGTCGATGTCCGCCTGGGCTCCTTCGGTGGAGATGACCACGATGGGCGTGCGCTGGTGGTCCCCTCCCGAGCGCACCAGGGCGATGAGCTTGAGGCCGTCGAGCACCGGCATGTTGATGTCGGTGAGGATGACGTCCGCCCGCGTGCCCCGCAGCTTGCGAAACGCCTCCGCGCCGTCGGCCGCCTCCTCCACCTCGAGCCCGGCGCGCTCCAGCGACTGGCGAAGCTGCCGCCGCATGGCCGCGCTGTCGTCCACCACCAGGGCGAGGTGCGGGCCGGTCACCGTCAGCGCCGCTCCGCGAAGCGCCGGATCCGGTCCGCGATGTCCTCGATGGTGAGGATCGCGTCCACGACCCCCGTGTCCGCCGCTTCCTGGGGCATGCCGTACACCACCGCGCTCTCGGCACATTCGGCCAGCACGAGCCCACCCGCCTCCTTCACGCGCTGGACTCCGCGGCGCCCGTCGTTCCCCATGCCGGTGAGCACCACCGCGCACACGCGTTCGCCCATGGCCTCCGCAGCCGATTCGAAGAGCACGTCCACGCTCGGGCAGTAGCGCCGGGCGTCGCGCGCCTCCGGCTCCGTCACCTGAGCGGTCAGGGGCCCCGCCGGTCCGCCTGCGCGAATGACGCGGAGGTGGCGACCCCCGGGCGCCAGGAGCGCCGTCCCCTCGAGGAGCTCCTCGCCGTCCCGCGCCTCGCGCACGTCGAGGCTGCTCGCCTTGCCGAGCCGCTCCGCGAACGCGAACGTGAAGGGGGCCGGCATGTGCTGCGCGATGCCATAGGCGAGTGGAAGGTCGCTGGGCAGCGCACCCAGGAGCCTCGTGAGCGCGGCGGGACCTCCGGTGGACGCGCCCAGCACCACCAGGCGCGCGGGCCTCACCGGCGCGCGGGCGGCTCGAGGCACGACCGGGCGCGGGGTCGCCTCGCGGAGGTTCTCGAGCCGGAGCGCGCGCACCGTGGCGAGCTTGCCTCGCAGCTCCTCTCGAAGGGCGCGCACCGCGGCCTCGGCGGTGAGCCCCTCGCCCTTGGCGATGAAGTCGAGCGCGCCGAGCTCCAGCGCCTTGAACACGTCCGCCTTGCGCGCGTTGGAAGAGACGACGATCACCGGCATCGGCTGCCGGGCCATGAGGAGCCGCAGGAAGGTGAAGCCGTCCATGCGCGGCATCTCGAGGTCGAGGAAGACGCAGTCGGGGCGGAGCTCGAGCGCGGCGCGCAGGGCTTCCTCTCCGTCCACCGCCCGTCCCACCACCTGCACCCCCGGCTCGCCTTCCAGCGCCTCCGTGAGCGCGCGCTGGACCGCGCTCGAGTCGTCGACGACGAGGACGCGGAGCGGGGGAGGCCGAGGTGGCGGGCGCGAGGTGGGCACAGGGTGTGTCGCGTCAGGGGGCGGGACGCGGTCTCCGGTAGACGAGGTCGTGGCGAAGGTGGACGAGCTCGAAGTCGGCCGTGACGTTGATCAGCGACTCCGCGTGTCCGAGGAGCAAAAACCCGCCCGGGCGCAGCTTGTCATGGAAGGTCCGTAGCACGCGCTTGCGGGCGGGCAGGTCGAAGTACATGAGCACATTGCGGCAGAAGACCACGTCCATCGCGTGGACGAGGCTCGCCATCCCCTCGTCGAGCAGATTGATGTGCCCGAAGCTCACCAGCCGGCGGATGTCGTCGCCCGCGCGCCAGCGGCCCTCCTCCGGCCGGAACCAGGGCCTGAGCCCCTCGGCCTCGGGGCTCCGGAACGCGTGCGGGCCGTAGCAGCCGGTCCGCGCGACGGCGAGCACCCGGCGCGAGATGTCGGAGCCGAACACGTCCAGGTCCCAGCCCTCGAAGAGCCCGCTGCGGGCGAGCAGGACAGCGACGGTGTAGACCTCCTCGCCCGTGGAGCAGCCCGCGCTCCAGATGCGGAGCCGCCGCAGCTTGCCGTTGTCGCGGGCCAGCACGGGGAGGATCTCCTCGGAGAACGCCCTGAGCTGGTGGGGCTCGCGATGGAGATAGGTCTCGTTGGTGGTGAGGACCTCCGCCGCGGCCTCCAGCTCCGCGCGGCGGCCCGGGTCGTAGCGCAGGAACCGGTGGTAAGCGCTGTAGTCCGTCAGCGCGTGCGCCTGCAGGCGGGAGGCGAGCCGCCGCTCCAGGAGATAGCGCTGGTCGTCGGAGAAGATGATTCCGCAGTAATCGTGGATCGCCTCGCGCAGGAGGCGAAACTGCTCCTCGCTCATCTCCGGCAGCTTCTCGAGCACCGCTCTCCCGCGCCCCTAAAGGCGCGCCTCCAGCGCTCGGATGGCCTGGCGGAGCGCCTCGGACGCGAGCGGGTCCAGCTCCGCCGCGGCCAGGCGCCGCAACGGCCCGAGGAGCGCCCCATCCCCGCGCGCGCCGAGAGTCCGGGCCGCCGTGCGGCGCACGTCCCACCTCGGGTGCCGGGCCGCCTCGAGGAGGAGCTCCGTCGCGGCGGGCTCCCGTTTCGCCGCGGCGGCGAGCACCACCTCCTTCACCACCTCGGGATCGGGATGGCGGGCGGCCCTCGCGAGGACGCTCAGCTCCGCCATCCCCAGCGCCGCGAGCGCGTGCACGGCGGCGGCGGCGGCAGGCGCCTGAGCCTCGACATCTCCCGCGACGGCCGCCAGCGCCCGCGCGTGCTCGCTGGCGCCGCAGGCGCCGAGCGCCAGGGCGGCCGCCGCGGCGACCAGCGGCTCGCCGTCCTCGAGGCGCTCCGCCAGCGCCCGCCGGCCTTCGGGCCAGCCTCTCCCCTTCCCGGCGACCACCCCCACCGCCTGCGCTGCGGAGGCACGCACCGCGGCGTCCGGGTCGCCGAGCGCGTGGAGGAGCCCGGTCACCGCCTGCGGCTCGACCGCGCAGCGCGCGGCGAGGCCGCTCAGCGCGCGCGCGGCCTCCACGCGCAGCCCGGCCCGGGGCGAGCGCAGGCCATCCCGAAGGGCCGGAAGGTCTTCCGGGCCGCCCAGCCGCCCCACGAGCCTGTAGCCTCCCACCGCCGGGGGGTCGACGGCGCGGGCGGCCGAGAGCACCTCCGCGCCCGAGCGCGCGCTCGCCGCTGCGAGCTCCGCCAGCGCGGCGACGGCGCTCCCCAGCACCGCTGCGTCCGGATGATCGAGGCACGCAGCGAGCGGGCCGATGGCCCCGCCCTGTCCGACCCTCCCCAGGGCGGCCAGCGCTTCGACCCTGGACCTCTCGCTCCCGTCGGGCGCCGTGGCTGCCGAAACCAGCTCGGCGACGGCGCCGAGATGACCGTGGCGGGCCAGGTGCTCGAGCGCGAGCGCACGCGCGGCCGGTGCAAGGTCCCCGGCAGTGCCGGCCAGCGCCTGCGCGCCCTCCGACCCCGAGGCGGTCAGGGCCTCCGCGGCCAGGGCTCGCAGCGCCTCGTCGGCGCCGGCCGCGGCGAGCGCCGGCGCATGCCGGGCCTCGGCCGACCAGCGGAGGAGCATCAAGGCCCCTGCGCGAAGGCCGAGCTCCTCGCCTTCGAGCGCGCCCGCGGCAGTCTCGCGGGCGAGACGCTCGCTCGCCGCCCGCCGGGCGGCCTCCTCCAGCGCAGCGGCCGGGGCGTCGGGTCGCAGCCTCGCGGTCCCGAGGCTCAGCAGCGCCACCTCGCGCGTGGCCCGCGAGGGGCTTTCCAGGGCCCGCACCAGGAGCTCTAGCGCCCGCGGCTCGTCGCTGAAGGCCGCTGCGCGGAGGGCAGGCCGGAGCAAGGCCGGACGCTGCGCCAGCCTCTCCAGCGTGGCCGCCGAGGGCGGAGCGCGCAGCCGCTCGAGGGCCGCAAGGGCGGCGGCCGCGAGGGTTTCGTCCCCTCCGTCGAGCGCGAGCGTCAGCCTCTCCAGCGCGGCGGGCCCGCCGATCTTGCCCAGCGCCTCCGCCGCCGCGCTCCGGCCATTGCCGTCGCCCTCCAGCAGTTGCCGCGCGAGCCCGGGCACCGCCGCCAGGTCTCCCAGGTCGCCCAGGATCTCGGCGGCCGCGGTGCGGAGCTCCGGCGAGCCGGCCGACAGCGACGCCAGGAGCGGGGGCAGGGCCGCCGCCCCCAGCCGCACCAGGGCCTCCGCAGCGGCCCCGCGCGCGTTCGGGTCTGCCTCTGCTCCGAGCGCTGGTACGAGCGCGTCCACCGCGGCGAGCGCATCCGCGAGGACGATGGCGTCCAGCGCCGCGCTGCGCACCCGCCAGCTGGGATCAGCGAGGTGCGCCACCAGGCCGGGGAGCGCCGCGGGGTCCCGGCCGTCGAGCGCGAGGACGGCCCGGTACCGCAGCTCGTCGTCGCTCGAGGCGGCTGCCGGCGAGAGCGGCTCGCTCACGGCGCGCCGCCCTCACCGCCGGAAAGGGCGCGGGCTGCGAGCGCCCTGGCGGGAGCGTCCGGAAGGAGGAGCGCCTTCACGTTGAGCAGGAGCCGCAGCCGGCTGGGGGGACGGCCGGGAGCCGGTGCGCGCGGCGACGCGGGCGGGCGGGCGGCTTGCGGCGGCCGGCCTTCGCGCGCGCCGCACACGCCCAGGAAGAGCGCCGAGCGCCCCGTGCCGGCTCCCAGCGGCGCCGGTCCCAGGGCTGCGCGGGTGGTGCGGACCACCTCCAGGACGCCGTCCACCAGGAGCCCGAGCACCCGGTCGGCCACCCGCACGACCAGGATCTTGGGCCGGCTCCCCGCGCCCGGGGCGAGCCCGAGCCGTTTGCGCACGTCCACCAGCGGGAGCACCTCGCCGCGTAGGTTCACCACCCCCTCGAAGACCGCGGAAGCGCGCGGCACCGGGGTGATGGGCAGCGGCTGCACGATCTCGCGGATGCGCCGCAGGTCGATCGCGTACTCCTCGTCGCCCACCCGGAAGGCGCACAGCTCCACCCGCGGGTCCTCCGGCGCGGGCTGCGGCCGGGTGGTGAGCGCGCGCCCGCTCACCGCAGGCCCTCGACAGCCTCTGTGGCAGCATGCGCCGGAGCCGCTTCGGAGCGCAGGAGCACCCCCAGGTCGAGGAGAAGGAGGAGCCGGTTTCCCACCCGCCCCACGCCCTGCACGAGCTCGTCCGCTGCGTTGCCGATGCTCGGGCGAGCCTCCACCGCCGAGCTGGGCAGCCGCACCACCTCCGAGACCCCATCGACCAGGAGCCCCACCGGCCCCCCGCCCCCTTCGCACACGATGACCCGAGCCTTCGCCCCGGGGGGCGCTCGCGGCAGCCCGAGCCGCGCCCGTGGGTCGACGACGGCGATCACCTCGCCCCGGACCATGATCACGCCGAGCACGTGGGTGGGCGCCCGCGGGACCTCGGTGATGGACGGAGCTTTCAGGATCTCGCGGACCACCTCGATGCCGATGGCGTGCTCTTCGCCGGCGAGATCGAAGACGAGCCAGTCCCGGAGAGCCTCGGCGAGCTCCGGGCGCGCCCGAGCCGCCCCGGGCACGAGCAGCTCCGGGAGGTCCAGCGCCGGCTCGTCCTCGCGCCAGAAGAACTCGTCGAGCGGGTCGCGGTCCATGCCGCGAGTCTACCCCGGAGAGCGCCTGCCTCCGAGCCGGCGACCGCGGAGGTCCTGCCCGGGCGTCACCCCGTTCCGGCGGCGACCATCCCGTCGCGATGCAGCACCTCCTCGATGATGGAGCCCACGTCGAGCACGAGCACCGTCCGGCGATTCCCGAGGTCGGTCGCGCCGGAGATCCCGCGGACCCCCGCGAGCTCCCGCCCGAGCCCCTTCACCACGATGTCCTGCTGGCCTTCGAGGCCATCCACCGCGAGGCCCAGCCGCTCCTGCGCCAGCCCCACCACCGCGACGAAGAGGGGTCCGGGAGGCGGCTCGCTGGGCCGCCCGAGGAACGCCCCCAGCCGGACGATGGGCAGCGTGGCGCCCCGGAGCGTGATGACCTCCCGCCGCGACAGCGTGCGCAGCTCCGCCCGCTCCACGGTCACGATCTCGAGCACGCTGCTGAGCGGCACCGCGTAGATGCGCTCCGAGGCGCGCACCACCAGCGCGCGGATGATGGCGAGGGTGGTGGGGAGCGTGATCTCGAAGCGGGTGCCCCTGCCCAGCTCGGTGTGAAGGTCGATGATGCCGCTCATCGCCGCGATGTTGCTCTTCACGACGTCCATGCCGACGCCGCGCCCCGACAGCGCGGTGACCTGCCGCGCCGTCGAGAAGCTGGGAAGGAAGATGAGGTTCAGGATCTCCCGCCGCCCCATCCCGCTCACCGCCTCCGGCGTGACGAGCCCCCGCTCCAGCGCCACCGCGCGGATGCGGGCGTCGTCCATGCCGGCCCCGTCGTCCTCCACCGTGACGAGGACGTGGTTTCCCTTCTGCTCCGCCTCCAGCACCACGCGCCCGGCCGGCGGCTTCCCGGCCCGGAGCCGCGCGTCGGGCGGCTCGATGGCGTGGTCGATGGCGTTGCGGATGAGGTGCATGAGCGGGTCGGAGAGGCTCTCCACGATGAGCTTGTCGAGCTCCACGCTCCCGCCGCGAACCTCCAGCTCCACCGACTTGCCGAGATCGCGCGCGAGCTTGCGGACCATGCGCGACAGCTTGTCGAACACGGGGCCGATCGGGACCATTCGCACCTCGAGGATGCCCCCCTGGAGCTCGTTCAGCTTGCGCTCGAGCCTGCGGCTCTCGCGCTGGAGCTCGAGGCCCACGGTGCTGGAGTGCTCGCCTGCGCGCAGTCGCTCCGCGATGCCGAGGAGGCTCGTCTTCGCGAGCACGAGCTCGCCGACCAGGTTCATCAGCCGATCGAGCTTGGAGATGTCGACCCGGACCGCCTGCGAGACGGAGCGCAGGGAGGCGAGCCCCTCCGCGATGCCCGGCTCGCTCGAGGCCGCGCCAGGTCCGGCGGAGGCCGCGCCGCGCTCGATCGCCTGGCGCGCCTCCTGGGCCGAGACCGGCAGCGAGGTGGGCAGCGCAGGGGCCGGCGCGGGCGGCGGGTGGACCGCTGCCGCCGGGGGGGGCCGCTCCGCGGGGGGGGCGACCGAGGACGGCGCGGCCGCCGCGAGCCCGCGGCGCGGCACCTCGTCCACCTGCGCGCCCGGCGCGGCGGCGCGCAGCTCCTCCAGCGCGCGCGAGCTCCCGACGAGCACCTCGAAGGCGATGGCGGAGGGGTCGACGGCCCCGCTGGCGGGCAAGGTGGAGATCACCTCGCCGAGCCCCTTGAAGCTCGTCTTGAGCGCGTCGAGATCCTTGTCGAAGGTGGCGAGGTCGAACGCGGCGCGGGCTCGAACGATGCGCACGCCGGAGCGGGCGAGGTTGGTGCGGAGCCGGTGCTCCTCGTACTCGGTCAGAACCCCGCGCACGGCCGGGTCGAGCGCGAGACCGTCCAGGAGGTCTCCGGGCGCGGGCTCGGTGGCCGATGCGGCGCCCCGCAGCCTCGACGCCAGGGTTTCGGCCCCCTCGCCCGTCGAGGGCGGCTCCCGAGCCGACTCCTCCGCGATCATGCGGGAGAACAGCGGGGGGGCTTGCAGGAGCAGGTCGCTGGTGGAGCGGTCGAGCGGCTTGCGGCCCATCCGCACGTCGTCGAGGCGATCCTCGAGGGCATGTGCGAGCTTCGTCATCCGCTCGATGCCGAACATCGCGGCGAGGCCCTTCAGCGAGTGCGCGGCGCGAAAGACCGCGTTCAGCGCGTCCGGATCGGCCTCCTCACCCCCGCGCGACTCGTCGAGGCGCGCGAGCCCGGTGTCGAGGGCTTCGATGATCTCCTGCGCCTCGGAGACGAAGTCGGAGAGCGCTTTCTGGGAGGGGCGGTCGGCCATGCGGAGAGGAGCCCTGCGCGCCTTTCGCCGCCGAAAGGGGCGACCGGAGCTTCGGGCGGAAGCCTATCACGGCGCGCGCGCGCGGCGAGGCTCCGGCGCGCGCGCGGGCTCGCGCGTGGGCGGCGGCACGATCTCGAGCTGCATCGCCGCGAGCGCCTGGCGCGCGTCGAGCAGCCTCTTCCAGAGAGAGCGCGCGTCCCCCAGCAGCACCAGCCGGGCGGGAGGGGCGCGCACCAGCGCTGCCAGCAAAGCCTGCGCGACGGGCAGCTCGCTCTCGCCCGCCACGGCCGGGAGCGCCCCCGCCCAGGAGGTGCTGCCCGCCCTCGCCATGGCGACGCAGACCTTCTCGCAGGTGGCGGCGAGCTCCCGCTCGTCGGCCGCCGGCGTGGGGGCGCCGAAGCAGAAGATGCGCGGCACCGCCAGGCGGCCGCCGGATGGAAGGAGGAGCGACTCACCCGCGTCCGGACCGTAGCTCCCCTCGCGGATGGCGCGGGAGACGAGCCCACACAGCCGCCAGTCCGCGAACCCGGCCAACCCCTGCAGCGGTCGCTCCGGGCCGACGAACACGGCCAGCGCATCGACGTCGAGCGCATCGACGGCGGCCATGCTCAGGTCGGCCATCTCGATGCGCGTGAGCAGCATGTCAGCTTTCGCCCCGGCGGGCGGGAGGCAACTCGCTCGCGATGCGGTCGAGCACCCCGTTGATGAAGGCGCCCGAGCTCTCGCTCCCGAACTTCTTTCCGAGCTCGATCCCCTCGTCGATGACGACGTTCACAGGGACGTCGGGCCGGTGCAGGAGCTCGTGGACGGAGAGGCGCAGGATGTTGCGATCGACCTTGGCCATGCGATCGAGACGCCAGTTCGTGGAGACCGCCTCGATGGCGTCGTCGATGACGCGCCGGTGCCCAGCCACGCCCCGCACCAGCCCCTCCGCGAGCGTCATGACCTCCCGCTCCACCGGCTCGAAGCTGCGCCAGAACCGGGAGAGAGCCTCGTCGAGGTCGGTGGCGGCGACGTCGATCTGGTAGAGGGCCTGGACGGCCCGCTCCCTCGCCTTGGTGCGCTTGCCCTGAGCCATTCCGGGAGGAGCCTACCTTTGCGCGCGGTGGACGCCGCGGCCGGCCGCCTCGACCGCCTTGAAGACGTTCGCCTGCTCGATGGCGGCGGTGGCGGCCTCGGCGCCCTTGTTGCCCGCCTTCACCCCCGCGCGCTCCAGGGCCTGTTCCATGGTGTCGCAGGTGAGGATCCCCATGGCGATGGCGCAGGGCGCCTCCATGGCGACGTGGCCGACGCCCTTGGTGGCCTCGGCCGCGACGTACTCGAAGTGCGGAGTGCCCCCGCGGATGACGGCTCCCAGCGCCACCACCCCGTCGTAGTTGCCGGAGAGGGCCACCCGCTTGAGGAGCGCCGTCAGCTCGAACGTCCCGGGGCACCGGAAGACGTCCAGCGCAGCGTCATCGACGCCGTGGCGGCGCAACGTGTCGAGCGCGCCCGAGAGGAGCTGCTCGGTGACGAGAGAGTTGAAGCGGGCGACCACGATGGCGAAGCGCAGCCCGGTGGCGACGAGGGAGCCCTCGAAGACGTTCATCGCTTCTTTCCTTTCGCGTGCGCGGGGGGCACGGGCTGGCCGCCATCGTGGAGCGGCGGAACCGCGGGCGCCGGGGCCAGCGTGAGGAGGTGGCCCATCTTGTCGCGCTTCGTGACGAGGTAGGCGCGGTTCCGGCCGGTGGGCTCGGCCTCGATCGGCACGCGCTCCACCACCTCCAAACCGTAGCCCTGGAGACCGACGATCTTCTTGGGGTTGTTGGTGAGGAGCCGCATCCTGCCCACCCCCAGGTCGCGCAGGATCTGGGCGCCGATGCCGTAGTCGCGCAGGTCGGGCTTGAAGCCGAGCTTCACGTTGGCCTCGGCCGTGTCGAAGCCCTGATCCTGGAGGTTGTAGGCCTTGAGCTTGTTGATGAGCCCGATGCCCCGCCCTTCCTGATCGAGGTAGACGAGCACGCCCTTGCCCGCGGCCGCGATCTGGCGGAGCGCGGCGTGGAGCTGCGTCCCGCAGTCGCACCGCTCCGAGCCGAACACGTCGCCCGTGAGGCACTTGGAGTGAACCCGGACCAGCACGGGCTCGTCGGGCCGCCAGGACCCGAGCACGAGCGCGACGTGCTGGTTGGCGTCCACCTCGTTCTCGTAGGCGACCGCGGTGAACTCGCCGAAGAGAGTGGGCAGCGGCGCCTCCGCCCCTCGGCGCACCAGCGCGTCCTTCATCATGCGGTAGGCGATGAGCTCGGCCACCGAGACGATGGGCAGGTCGAACTTCAGCGAGAGCTTCTCGAGGTCGTCGCGGCGCGACATCGAGCCGTCGTCGTTCATCACCTCGCAGATCACCGCCGCGGGCTTGAGCCCCGCCAGCCGGGCGAGGTCCACCGAGCCCTCGGTCTGGCCCGCCCGGACCAGGACACCGCCCTTGCGAGCCCGCAGCGGAAAGACGTGGCCGGGCCGGGCCAGGTCCTCCGGCCGCGCTCCGTCGCGGACGGCGGTGAGGATGGTGTGGGCGCGGTCCCGCGCGCTGATGCCGGTGGTGACCCCCTTGGCGGCTTCGATGCTCACCGTGAAGGCAGTGCCGAAGGTGGAGGTGTTGGAAGTCTCCTCCACCATCAGCGGCAGCCGGAGCTCCCGCGCCTTGTCCTCGGAGAGCGCGAGGCAGACCAGCCCGCGCCCGTGCTTCGCCATGAAGTTGATCGCCTGCGGAGTGACCAGCTCGGCGGCGACGCAGAGGTCGCCCTCGTTCTCCCGGTCCTCGTCGTCCACGAGGATGACCATCTTGCCAGCGCGGATCTCGTCGAGTGCATGGCGGACGCGCGAGGTGCGGTTGACGATCTCAGACATAGCCGTTCTCCTTCAGCGTCGCGAGGGTCAGCCCGCCATCCTGCGCGCGCGGTCCGAGCAGCCGCTCGATGTACTTGCCCACGAGATCGACCTCGAGGTTCAGCC
>JBBQEB010000075.1:0-17361 GCA_038320275.1 Myxococcales bacterium
CCGAAGCACCTTGCCGTTGAGCCACCAGGGAGGCGTGGAGACGCGGTTGAAGCGCAGGACGTGACGTACCGTGAAGCCGGAGGCCTCCGCGAGCCGGGAGAGCGCGCGCTCCGAATATCTCCGGCGATGGCCCAGCGCCTCGTCGAGCGTGCCGAAGAGGGTCTCGCCATGCGGCACCAGCACGACCGCGCGCCCACCCGGCGCGAGCACCGCCCGCATGTTGCGCAGCGCTCCGGCATCGTCATCGAGGTGCTCCAGCACGTTGAGGCACACCACCGTGTCGAAGCCGCCCTCGACGCGCGGCAGCGAGGCGAGGTCCCTCACGTCACAGACGCGCGCCTCGAGATAGGGGCGATCGGTGGCCAGCGCGGACAGGACCCTCACGTGCAGCGGATCGACGTCGGTGGCGACGTAGCGCTGCCTGGGGATGAGCTGGCGGGTGAGGTTTCCGGTCCCGCTGCCGATCTCCAGCACCCGGTCCCCGCAGAACGGACGGACCACGTCGGCCATCCAGCCGTTGAAGCGGGGCGCGCGGGCGAGGCGGGCCAGGAGCTGGCTCCCGTTCCCGGTGCGCGTGTCGACGTCGCCGGAGGCGGAGAAGCGTGCGATGGCCGCGAGCGCCCGCACCCCGTCGCGCCAGCCGATCTTCTTGCCCTCGTTGTAGGTCCGTCCGGAGTAGCGGATGGGCACCTCGAACAGCCGCGCCCCGCGCTTGGCGAGCTTGATGGTGAGCTCGGGCTCCAGCCGGAAGTCGTTCGACCGCAGCGGGATGGAGCGCAAGAGGTCGGTGCGGACGGCCTTGTAGCAGGTCTCCATGTCGGTGAGGTTCAGGTTCGTGGCGAGGTTGGTGAGGAAGGTGAGCAGCCGGTTCCCGAGCTCGTGCCGGAAGAGCAGTACCCGCCGCGCCTCGCCGCCCGCGAAGCGCGACCCGAACACCGCGTCGGCGTTCTCCTCCACGAACACCTGCACCATGCGCAGGATGTCACGCGGGTGGTACTCGAGGTCGGCGTCGTGGATGATGGCGAGCTCGCAGGAGGCCAGCGCCAGCGCCGTCCGGACCGCCCTTCCCTTGCCGCCGTTCCGCCCGTGGCGCAGGAAGGTCCAGGTGAGCTTGGCGCTCGAGGGGTCGCGGGCCGTCCGTTCGCCCTCCCCGCGCACCGCCGCGGATGGGTCACCGCCGGCCTTGCCCTCCTCGAACCGCCTCAGCGCCTCGGCTGTCCCGTCCGTGGAGCAATCGTCCACCACGATGATCTCGACCCGCTGCAGCAACGGGCTCGTCCCCAGCACCTCCAGCCGCTCCAGCGAGGCGGCGACGAGGTGCTCCTCGTTGTAGACGGGCACGAGCACCGAGAGCGAGGTCACCCCCGCATCCTTACCGCGAGCCCCCGCCGTTCCCAAGTTCCCAGGTTCCGGGCTCGACGGGGTGTGCCCGCCGTGCTCTCTTTCCGCCGGTGCGATCCGCCACGCTCGCCCTGGCCTTCGTCCTCGCCGCCCTCGGCCCGGGGCCCGCCCTCGCCTCGCCCGCGTCGCCGCTCCTCGCCCCCGACCACTGGGCGGTGCAGGCCGCCGATCGCGCCGAGGCCTCCGGGCTCCTCCCCCGCTGGATGCCCGCGCAGCGAGCCGTCCCGGTGCTCACCGTGGCGGCCGCGCTGGCCGAGGCCGAGGAGGCCGCGCTGCGGGAGCGGCCCGACCTCGTCCCGCTGGTCAGCGCCTGGCGCCAGCGGCTCGCCGCCGAGTGGCGCGGCGCCGGCTCCCCGGGCGCGGTGATCGGCGCGCAGGTCTCCGGGGGTTACGCGGCGAGCTCCATCCGCGTGCCCCAGAGCGCGCTGCCCGCCGGGCCCGGTGCGCTCCGGCTGGACGGTGCGCCCGACGACCCCTTCCTGGAGGCGCGCGGCGGGGTCGCCTACGGCGCGCACCTCGGCGCCGGCGCGGACGTGCGCGCCACCCCCTGGGCGATGCGCCTCGCGACCGTCGAGGGCGTCGCGGCCGCAGGGCCCCTCGCGCTGTCGGTGGGGCGGGCGCCGGTGGGGTACGGGCCGGGGCAGGTGGGCGGGGTGGTCTTCACCGGCACCGCCCCGCTCGACCGGCTGGAGGCGATGACGACGGAGCCCCTGCGCTTCCCGGGGCTCCTGGGATATCTGGGCGACTTTGCCCTGGACGGCTTCCTGGCGCGGCTCGACGAGGCCCGCCACCCGTACCATCCGCTGCTCTCGGGCGTCCAGGTGCAGTGGCGGCCCTTCCAGCGGCTCACGCTGGGCGTCGCGCGCGGCGTCATGCTGGGCGGCACCGTCTGGGCCGGGGTGCCGCCGAAGAAGGTGCCCACCATCCTCCTCGGCATCGACAACTACCGGGAGAACAACGTCGCGTCGCTCTCCGCGCGCCTGCGACTGCCCACCGAGGCGTTCCTCCCCCTCACCGCCCGCGTGGAGTGGGGCACCGACGACAACGGCGGCGCGCTGTTCCAGGCTCCCGCCATCATCGCCGGCCTCTCCACGCCGTTCATCCCCGGCACCACCGCCGCAGTGGGCTTCGAGTACGCCTACCTGGGCCGGATCTGCTGCCGCGACCAGCTCTCCTGGTACACCCACGGTCAATACACGGGGGGCTGGGCCACCGGTCAGACCGCGCTGGGCGATCCTCTGGGTGGCGACGGGCACGCCCTGCGCCTCACCGCCGCCGCCGAGCCCTGGGAGGCGCGGGTGCGGCTGGGCGGCCTCGTCTTCGTGCAGGATCGCTTCGCCGAGAACCTCTACGCGCCGTCGGCGGCCGGACGCAGCGCCGGGTTCCGGGCCGAGGCCGAGCTGCGCTTCATCCGCGGCGCGCTCGGCGCCCGCGGCGGCTACGAGCGGGCGGCCCACTGGAGCCAGGGCCAGGGCACCCTCGAGGCGAGCTGGTATTACTGAGGGGTGCGCCGTCGCGCCGTCGAGGCGACGGTACCCTCACCCGTGCCGCGACACCGCCGGCCCCGCCCCCGCCCGCTTCTCCCGCTCCGCGAGCTCGAGGTCGGACGCCATCATGAGCTTCACCAGCTCGCGGAAGCTCGTCCGCGGCGTCCACCCCAGCTTCTCCCGCGCCTTGGTCGCGTCACCCCGCAGCGCGTCCACCTCGGTGGGCCGGTAGTAGCGCGGGTCCACGTCCACGTACTCGCGGTAATCCAGCCCCACCTCGCTGAAGGCCAGCTCGCACAGCTCGCGCACGCTGTGCCCCTCCCCCGTCGCCACCACGTAGTCGTCGCCGCGCTCCTGCTGGAGCATGAGCCACATGGCCTCGACGAAGTCCTTCGCGAAGCCCCAGTCGCGGGTGGCCTCGAGGTTTCCCAGGAAGACCTTCTCCTGGAGCCCCAGCTTGATGCGCGCCGCCGCACGGGTGACCTTGCGGGTGACGAAGGTCTCGCCGCGCCGGGGACCCTCGTGATTGAACAGGATGCCGTTGGAGATGTGGAGCCCGTAGGCCTCCCGGTAGTTGACGCCGATCCAGTAGGCGTACACCTTGGCGCAGCCGTAGGGGCTGCGCGGATAGAAGGGCGTCCGCTCGTTCTGCGGCGGCGGGGAGGCGCCAAACATCTCAGAGGAGGACGCCTGGTAGATGCGGGTGCTCTCGAGCCCGATCTCCCGCACCGCCTCCAGGAGCCGGACCGCGCCGAGGCCCGTCACCTCGCCCGTATACTCCGGCACGTCGAAGGACACGCGGACGTGGCTCTGCGCGCCCAGGTTGTAGATCTCGTCCGGCCGCAGCTTCTTGAGGATGAGGTTCAGGGACGACCCGTCGTTCAGGTCGCCGTAGTGCAGGAACAGGCGGGCACCTGGGGTGTGGGGGTCCTGGTAGAGGTGGTCGATGCGCCCGGTGTTGAAGGACGAAGACCGGCGCATGATGCCGTGCACCTCGTAGCCCTTTTCGAGGAGCAGCTCGGCGAGGTAGCTGCCGTCCTGTCCGGTGATGCCGGTGATGAGCGCCTTTTTCACGATGCCTCCTGCCCGGGATATAGACCACCACGCCATGCGCGCCCGACCCACCCAGCTGCCCGGCGTCCTCGTCCTCGAGCCCAGGGTCTTCCAGGACGAACGCGGCTTCTTCTACGAGAGCTTCAACGCGAAGACCTTCGAGGCCCTCACCGGCGTCCCGGGCGGCTTCGTGCAGGACAACCACAGCCTGTCCGCCCGCGGCGTGCTCCGCGGCCTGCACTACCAGCTCGGCCGCCCGCAGGGGAAGCTGGTGCGGGTGGTGCGGGGCGAGATCCTCGACGTCGCCGTCGACCTGCGCCGCGGCTCGCCCACCTTCGGCCGCTGGATCGGAGAGGTGCTCTCGGCGGAGAACCGGCTCCAGATGTGGGTTCCGGAGGGCTTCGGCCACGGGTTCCACGTGCTCTCGGAGGGCGCCGAGGTGCTCTACAAGACGACCGATTCCTACTCGCCCGGGGACGAGCGCTGCATCCGCTGGAACGACCCCGACCTCGCCATCGACTGGCGCAACCGAGGCGCGGAGCCCGTCGTCTCGTCCAAGGACGCGGCCGGGAGCGCGTTTCAGGAGGCGGAGGTGTTCGGGTGACCGGGTGGTGGCGCTCGGCGCCACCGCTCACGAGAGGAGACGCCATGAAGAAGGCACCTGACCAGAGAACCATCCCGCGCATCCCTGAAAGAGATCCCAGAGATCGACTTCTCGCGCGCGATCGTACGGAAGAACCCCTAGGCCGAACGCATCGCCGAGGGAGGCATCCAGGTGGTCGTCGGCCGTGGCCGGCCGAGGAAAGGTGAGGAGACGGGCCCACCCTCCCCCGCTCGGTGCGATTTCCGGCTGATGTTTGGGCACAGCTCGAAAAACGCGCTGAGACGGAGGGCCTCACGCTACATGCAGCTCTCCGTCAGGCCATTGCGGCCTGGGTGAACCGCGCTCCCGGGCGGCGCCCGTCGCGGACCTGAGCGCGCTCGGAGGATCATGAGTCGCGAGTCGCGCGGATGGCCTCGACGGCGGCCTTCCCGACCTCCTCGGAGTGTGGGTGCTCCGCGAAGCGGGCGTTGAGCTCAGCGATGGTCCCCCGCTCCCGCTCGTACCACGCCACCGTCTCCCGCAGCCCTTCCTCGAAGGGCGTTCGCGCCTTCCACCCGAAGGCCGCGAGCGCGCGGGAGGTGTCCAGCATGCGCCGCGGCTGGCCGTTGGGCTTGGTGGCGTCCCAGACGATCTCACCCTGGTAGCGGCACAGCCGGGCCACCAGCGGCACGAGCTCGCGGATGGTGATCTCGAAGCCAGCGCCCAGGTTCACCGGCGCGCTCGAATCGTAGCGCTCGGCCGCATCGACGATGCCCTCCGCCGCGTCGCGCGCGTGCAGGAACTCGCGGGAGGCCGAGCCGTCGCCCCATGCCACGATGCGCGGCTCGCCCCGCTCGCGCGCCTCGATGCACTTGCGCACCAGGGCCGGGATCACGTGCGAGCTGGCGAGGTCGAAGTTGTCGCGCGGGCCGTAGAGGTTCACCGGGAAGAGCACCACCGAGTTGAATCCGTATTGCTGCCGGTAGGCCTCGCTCTGGACGAGCAGCATCTTCTTCGCGAGGCCATAAGGCGCGTTCGTCTCCTCCGGATAGCCGTTCCACAGGTCGTCCTCGCGGAAGGGCACCGGGGTGTGCTTGGGGTACGCGCAGATCGTCCCCAGGGCGACGAGCTTGCGAAGGCCGGCCTGCCTTCCGGCCTCGAGGAGCTGAACGCCCATCATGAGGTTGTCGTAGAAGAACTTGCCCGGATTGTCGCGGTTGGCCCCGATGCCGCCCACCCGCGCCGCGAGGTGCAGCACCAGGGTCGGCCGCGCGTCTTCGTAGAGCAGCCGCACCGCCGCCATGTCCACCAGGTCGTACTCGCGCGAGCGCGGCACGAAGACCTCTCGCGCCCCGCGCCGCGCCAGCTCCTCGAGGACGAAGCTTCCCAGGAAGCCAGCCCCGCCAGTCACCGCGACGCGCTCATGTGCCCAGTCGAAGCCCATTCGCTGCCCCTCCATGCGGCCGTCCGCCTGCCCGCGAGCGCTTTATGGCAGACTCCGCGCCGTGTTCCAACGCGTCCTCATGGTCTGCACCGGCAACATTTGCCGGAGCCCGATGGCCGAGGTGGTCTTCGCGCAACGCCTGCGCCTGGCGGGCCTCTCCGCGCAGATCGAGTCCGCCGGGATCGGAGCGCTCGTCGGGCACTCGGCGGACCCCATGGCCATCGAGCTGATGAGCGAGCGAGGGCTCGATCTCTCCCGTCATCGCGCCCGCCAGCTCACGCCCGAGCTCTTGCGGGCCTTCGAGCTCGTCCTCGTCATGGAGACTGGCCAGCAGCGGGTGGTCGAGTCGATGCACCCGAGCGCCCGTGGGCGCGTGCGGCGGGTCGGGCACTTCGGGGGCTTCGAGGTGCCCGATCCGTACCGAAAGCCCCGTTCGGCCTTCGAGAGCACCCTTGCCCTCATCGAGCGCGGCCTCGCCGACCTCGAGGCCGCCTTCTGGAGAACCCCCACGTGAAGACCCTGCGAATCGCGGCACCCCTCGCGCTCCTCTGCGGCTGCGCGCTCGCGCCCGGCATGCGGATGGACGAAGGCGCGGCCCTCGAGCGCGGCCGTGCCAAGGACCCGAAGTTCGAGATCGAGCGCGTCACTCCGGCGCTGGTGGCGCGGCTCAGCGCGGAGAGGGCGCGCCGATCTCCGGGCCTTGCCGATCCGCTCGCCGCAATGGCCGCGCACTACCAGTACACGGTCGCCCCTCACGACGTGCTCCAGGTGACCGTCTGGGACCATCCCGAGCTCACCGCGCCAACCGGCCAGTTCCGGTCGCCTGAGGAGAACGGCAACCCGGTGAACGCCGATGGGACGGTCTTCTACCCCCACGTCGGCACGGTGGCGGTGCTGGGCAAGACGGTGCCTGAGATCCGTCAGCTTCTCACCGACCGCATCGCGCGCGTGGTGCGGAACCCCCAGCTCGACGTGCGCGTGGCGTCGTTTCGCGGCAAGCGCGTGCAGGTCACCGGCGAAGTGACCGCGCCCACCGCGGTGCCCATCACCGACGTGCCCCTGCGCGTTCAGGACGCGCTCGCCGCGGCCAAGGGGTTCACGCCCGAGGCCGATTTCTCGAGGGTGACGCTCTCCCGGGGCGGCAAGACCGTCGCGCTGGATCTTCAATCGCTCTACGAGAGGGGCGACCTGAGCCAGAACTGGACCTTGCAGGATGGGGACGTCGTCAACGTGCCAGACCGCAGCAGGAACAAAGTTTTCGTCCTCGGTGAGGTGCGTGCCCAGCACGCCAAGCAGATGGTGCGCGGGCGGATGACGTTGGCCGAGGCGCTGCTCGATCCGGCAGGCGGATCGCCCGGCGGCATCCCTGGGACGGTGATGAACGGCTTCGACCCGGCAGCCTCCAACGTGTCCAAGATCTACGTCCTGCGCGGCGACTACGAGGCGCCGCACGTCTTCCACCTCGATGCCAGCTCACCCGACGCGCTCTTGCTCGCGACGCTGTTCCCGCTGGAGCCGCGCGATATCGTGTTCGTCTCCACGTACGAGCTGGCGCGCTTCAACCGGGTGGTTCTCCAGATGCTGCCCACCATCCAGGGCATCTGGCAGTCGGCCGATCTCGCCAACCGCGCCTCGTCACTGCGGTGAGCAATGCGATCCAGGTGTCACCCCTCTGGTTACACGCGCTCCCTGCGTAAGTGCTTGTTTCTTGGGCGTCTGACGGACGAGGCCAAACGTCCTTCGGGGGGTGACGGCTGTATTTGTTACCAGTGCGCGGCTGTATATTTTGCCAACCGACACCATCGTACCCGCGCTCACCTGTCGGAGTGGACCTATAGGGTAGGGCCTACCCACCTCGAACGGGATACGGTGCGATTTCGCCATGTTGACGCCAGTCAAGCAAGCCCGCCGTCGTCAGCCCCCTTACCGGGGAGAGGATTCGTGGGACAAGGCTGTGCGGGACGGGCTCTTTCCCAAACGTGGCCTGCGCCTTGCTCTGGGGGCGACCACACCTCCCACACGCACAGTCCCAATTTCGTCCCGTGATCGCCTGACGTACCCCGCACCCAGCCCCGAAGTGAGAGCAGCACCAGAAAGAGAGAGAAGCATGCATCGAAGGTCAGCAGTCTTGAAGGGAGCAGCGGCCCTCGCCGCCCTCCTGACGATCGGAGCCGGCCGCGCGAGCGCGCAGCAGGCGCCTTCGCCCGACGCGCCCACGCAGCCCACGGCCGACTACTACAACCGCAACTACCACAACAGCCCGCCGTCGATGCGGAAGTTCGTGGATGGGTTGCCCGGCCTCGGCCTGCCCGGTTGCGCCAACGACGTCGCGTGCAACGCGAACAACCTCCACAACTACATTCCGATCGCGGGGAAGGTGACGCCCCCCCCCGGCGTTCCCAACGACGCCGACTACTACGAGATCACCGCCGAGCAGTACACGCAGAAGATGCACAGCGACCTGCCCGCGACGAAGCTGCGCGGGTACCACGACAGCACCCCGGCCGGCGCCTCTAGCCAGCACTACCTCGGCGGCTTCATCATCGCGACGAAGGGCACCCCGGTCCGGGTGAAGTTCACCAATAAATTGCCTGCCGGCAATCTGTTCCTCCCGGTGGACCTCACGCTCATGGGCGCCGGCAGAGGGCCGCTGTTCGCCAACGGCACGCCGTGCGATCCCACGACCCAGAGCTGCGAGCTGTACCCGCAGAGCCGCACCATGCTTCACCTCCACGGTGGTGACACGCCCTGGATCAGCGACGGCACGCCGCACCAGTGGATCACCTCGCAGAACGATACGGCCACGCCCTACAAGCGCGGCGTGAGCCAGCGCAACGTCCCCGACATGGACGGCGGCGTGGAGCCCGACGGCGTCGGCACCTACTACTATCCCAACAACCAGAGCGCGCGCCTCGAGTGGTATCACGACCACGCCTACGCGCTGACGCGCCTCAATGTGTATGCAGGCCTGGTGACCGGGTACCTGCTGACCGACGCGACCGAGGGGAAGCTCATCGACGGCGGCACCATCGGCGCCGCCACGGTTCCCTCTCGCACGCTGCCGGGCGCTGCCGCCGGCAATCCCTATCGCTACGGCATTCCGCTCGTCCTCCAGGACAAGACGTTCGTCGACAGCGCCACGATCAACACGCAGGATCCCACCTGGGGCAACACCGCGCCGGCTCCTTACGTGAGGCTCAACCTCCCGACCACCTCCGGCGCGCTCTGGTTCCCGCACGTGTACGTGCCAAACCAGGACCCGTCCGTGCTCGCCGGCGCGAGAGACGTGGGCCGGTGGGATTACGGCCCGTGGTTCTGGCCGCCGTACTCCGGCCTCGTGCATGGTGAGCTCAGGAATGACCCGAACCACGTCGGCGTCGCGGTCCCCGGAACCCCGAACCCCTCCATCGTTCCCGAAGCGTTCATGGACACGCCGGTGGTGAACGGCACGCCTTACCCGACGCTGACGGTGAAGGCGCAGCCCTACCGCTTCCGCATCCTCAACGGCTCCAACGATCGTGGCTGGAACCTGTCGATGTTCTACGCGGCGAGCAAGGTGACTGGGGCTGTCTGCAGGGCGACCCCCGGCGTCCCCGCCACCGACTGCACCGAAGTGAAGATGATCGACGCCGTGCCGCACACCGCGACCTCGGTCCCGTACAAGGCCTGCAGCGCGACCGTGACGGCGAATTGCTGGTGCGACACCAGCGGCGCAACCAGGTATGAGCCCACCGGCTGCTACCTCGAGAGCTACCCCACCGACGGCCGTGACGGCGGCGTCCCGGATCCGGCCACCTCCGGCCCACACCTGGTCCAGATCGGCACCGAGGGCGGGTTCCTGCCCAAGTCGGTGGACCACCCGAACCAGCCGCTGAACTTCAACTACAATCGCCGCGACATCGTCGTGCTCAACATCTCGGACAAGAACCTGTTCCTGGGTCCTGCCGAGCGCGCCGACTTCCTGGTCGACTTCACCGGCGTTCCGGCCGGGTCGACGCTGATCCTCTACAACGACGGCGGCACTCCGACTCCTGCGTTCGACACTCGGTACGACTACTACACGGACGATCCTGACCAGACCTCCACCGGCGGCGCTCCCACCACCGTCGCGGGATACGGCCCTAACACCCGCACCGTCATGCAGTTCGTGATTGGGAACCCCTCCGGGGACCTCGCCAATGTGACCGGGTCCACCGTCAGCACGACCAACCTCAACGATGCGCTGGCCGCTGCGTACAAGGACTCGCAGCCGCCCCCGATCATCCCGCAGACTGCCTACGCTTCGGCGCTGGGCACCGGGTACACCGTCGATACGTACGTCCGCATCCAGGACAATAACGTGACGTTCACGCCCGTGGGCGGGAGCCCGACGACCCTGCCGCTCCAGCCCAAGGCCATCCAGGAGCTCTTCACCGTCGACTACGGCCGCATGAATGCGACCTTCGGCGTGGAGCTGCCGTACACCAACATCAACACGCAGACCACCATCCCGCTCGGCTACGTGGACCCGCCTACCGAGGTCATCCGAGCCGGCCAGACGCAGGTGTGGAAGATCACGCATAACGGCGTGGACACCCACGCCATCCACTTCCACCTGTTCAACGTGCAGCTCATCAACCGCGTGGGCTGGGATGGCGCCATCCGCCCGCCAGAGGACAACGAGATCGGCTGGAAGGAGACCGTCCGGATGAACCCGCTCGAGGACGTGGTCGTGGCGCTCCAGCCCAAACGCCCCGTGACGCCGTTCACGACGGCCCAGAGCATCCGCCCGCTCGATCCTACCTCCGCCCTCAACAGGGACTCCGGTCAGTTCACGAACATCGATCCGCAGACCGGTAACCCCACCACGACCACCAACCAGGTCATGAACTTCGGCTTCGAGTACGTGTGGCACTGCCACCTCCTCGGCCACGAAGAAAACGACATGATGCGGCCGATGGTCATCCTGCCCAGCGGCGCCAAGGTGCTCGGCTCAGCCGACTTCAACGCCGACGGCAAGTCCGACATCCTCTTCCGCAACGTGAACACCCGGCAGCTCTACGCCTGGCTCATGAACGGCTCGGCGCTCACCAGCGCCGCGCCCCTGCCGCCGAGCCCGTACGCCACGGGCTCGACCGCCCTCAACGGCGACGCTGGATGGTCGGTGGCCGGCATCGGCGATCTCGATGGGAACGGCACCGCGGACATCGTGTGGCACAACGACATTACGGGTGAGCTCTACGTGTGGCTCATGAGCGGGACGACGATCACCTCGCAGGCGTCCATCACGACGGTCGACCCCACCTGGTCGGTGATCGGCGTCGCCGACTTCAACGGCGACGGGAAGGCCGACATCCTGTGGCGCAACAGCGCCTCGGGACAGGTTTACCTGTGGTTCATGAACGGGGCGACGATGACCTCCCTCGCGTCCGTCGCCACCATCCCCGCGGTGTGGGAGGTCACGCAGGTCGCGGATTTCAACGGCGACGGCAAGGCGGACGTCCTCTGGCGCAACACGACGACCGGTGAGGTCTACGTGTGGATGATGAACGGGGCCTCGATGACGAGCGCTTCGTCGCTCGGCACCGTGCCGCTCGCCTGGAACGTCATCGCCGCGGCGGATTTCAATGCAGACAACAAGGCCGACGTCCTCTGGCGCAACGCCACGACGGGAGAGGTCTACGTGTGGCTCATGAACGGAGCGAGCTTCTTGTCGGCTGGATCGCTCGGGACGGTGCCCGCGGTCTGGCAGGTGGTGCAGGTGGCGGACTACAATGCCGACCTCAAGGCCGACATTCTGTGGCGCAACAGCACCACCGGGGAGCTGTTCATGTGGTTCATGAACGGGAGCACGTTCTCCTCCGGAGCGAGCCTCGGCGCGGTTGGTACGGACTGGCAGTTCCTGCAGTAGACACGGCGGTCTCGAGAGCGCTCGCCTGAGCGCCCCCGAGACCACCTGAAGGCAATGCGCGGCGGTGGGGGCTCCGGCTCCCGCCGCCGCGCTCGTTTTCCCTCCGCGAAGCTCGTAGATGGGCGGCCCGAGCCTCGCCGGACAGTGGAAAGCTCCGCCGCGGCGGGCTAACGTTGGAAGATGCGGGTGGTGGCGATGACCGGCACGATCCTCCTCGCGTGCGCTTTCGGTGGTCCAGGCGCGGCGGGGCAGACGCACCCTGTATCCGCAACGGGAATCGGCGCGGCGGACGCGGGCGCTGGAGTCCCCGGGGCAGGAGGGCCGGACCTCGGACCGGAAGGGCCCACAGCGCTACACCTGCTGTGGTTGAGCGACTCCATCTACAACCTCGACGAGCTGGGTGACGCGGTGGCCGCCAACCTGCCCGGCACCCCGGTCACCAGCGAATGGGCCACCTTCGGCGGGACGGTCGTCGGCACCGGGCTGCTCGAGCTGGCTGACTCGACGGACGCCTACCTCGACGGTGCGTGGCAGGACCGTCCCCGCGGAGCTCCCTTTTCCAGCTACAGCGCGCTGGTCTTCGAGTTCCTCCGCAACGACGCGAACGAGGGGGAGCCGCCGCCAGCGTTCCAGCGCGCCTACGACAAGGTGGCGGCGCAGGGAACGAAGTACTTTCCGGCGGTGGTGTCCGGCAGCGCGCCTCCCGCGGCTCGGCCGGACCTCTCTGGGTGGGATGTGACCGACCCGGCGCGCACCCTGCCCTATCGCAGCGCGACCGAGGCCGTCGCGGCGCGGTGGAACACCGGACATGTCGATACCTATGGACGCTTCCTCGAGCTCGTCTCGTCGGGTCAGCTCACCGTGAACCAGCTCATGGCCGACGTGGCTCATCCGTCGCGCCAAGTGGGCGTGTCTCGAATCGGCAGCTGGATCGCCGCGGCGCTGCAGAGCAGCGGTCCTTTCCTGCACGCCGAGCCCGACCTGCCCGGCATGGTCGCGAACCACCTGTTCGGTCAGCCGACCGGCGGAACGTGGGCGCTCACGCCCGTCGCGACCCCGTACCGGCCCTATCACACCTCGCTCCAGCGGATCGCGACGCTCGAGGACCAGGCTCAGGTTTCCACCAGCGCGGGCTCGCGGGTGGTCTTTCCGTCAGCGCAGGTGGCCCAGGTGTGGGCGCACTTCGTCGTGGACCAGGCATCCGGTGGGACGGTGCAGGTCTACGTCGACGCCGGCTCCCCGGACCAGCGCATGATGACGGTCGAGACGAGGCGACCCGGCGTCACCCAGTATCCGACGTCCGTGCTGGTGGCTGACGACCTGGCCGCCGGACTTCACACGGTGGAGATGCGGACGCTCGACGCCGAGCCAGTGCGGGTCCTGGGCGTCACCTACGTCCTCCAGCCGCTTGCGCGGTGAGCGCTGCGGCCCGAGTTGAACGCTAGTTCTCTCGTCCTGCCGAGCTCAGGGCGCCGGGCCTGTCTGGCCGGACGGAGGAAAACCGCCCGACGGCGCGCGAGATAAACCAGAGCACGAAGAACCAGGCGATGAGGAAGACGAAGAGCTTCATGGTCGTGTTGGAGTCCGTACGGATGCTCCACAGCGCCGACCAGAACACATGCAGGTGGATGACCAGCCAGAAGCTCAAGGTACCTTGCCGGGCGCGCGCGATGGTGTAAATCGCCGACACGAGGAGGCCGAGCGCGAGGCTGGCCAGGAAGGGCCCGGCGACTCCAAAGTTCTGGTAGGCCTCGGCCGCCAGGGAGTAGTCCATCCCGAAGCCCACCACGTCCGAGTAGAAGAGCTCGCGAAAACGAACTCCCGCGGGGACGAAGGCGTAGTAGCCGGTGAGGACGTGCGGGACGAGGACGTTCCCGAGGGCCTGGAGGTAGGTGACTCCCCCGGCGAAGGCCTCCCGATCCGGGAACACCTCCATGGCCGCCGTCAGGACGCCGGTGCCCGCGTACATCGTGAGCACGTGAGCGGCGACGGCTTGCCCCTCCAGCGAGAGGCTCCCGGCCGCGGCGGACAGCCGGTCGGCGAAGCCGAGCGACTCGCCCTCTCGGCTGATGGCGACGCCGTAGCTCAAGAGGACCACCGCGACGACGGTGGAGAGGACGTGCCGGGAGCGGATCGGTCTTCGCCCGCCCACGCTCCCCGCCGCGACCAGCGCGAGGACGATGAGGATGAGGTCGCGCCGTCCACCGCCTGCCAAGGCTGGCAATGCTACGAAGATGATCGCGCCCCACAGCTTGGGGCTGGTGAGCCGTCTACCGGCGGCGCCCCAGAGCAGGATGGTCGCCACCAGGGTGGGAACCGAGAGCAGCCCCAGGTTCAGGTAGGCGGGGAGCTGCTCGAGGTTCTCCGACCACTGGAGAGCGCCGTAGCGGGCCAGGAAGCTCTCCACGCCCTCCAGCTCGATGCGCCAGTAGACGAATGAGGCGCTGAGGCAGCTTCCCCAGAACATCGTCCGAAGGAGAGGCGCGATCCGCGCCTCCCGGATGGAGAGGCGGGGAGCGAATCGTACCAGCCACCTGACCGGCAGGAAGGTGGCCGCCAGCACCCCGGCCTGCACGCTGACGAGCATCCAGGTGGCGGCGAACAGGTGTCTCGAGATCAGGCCGAAGTGGTCGGGGTACTCCCCCAGCAGGAGGCGGTGCGCCACCACGCCAACGGCGTTCTCCATCAGGACGAGCCCGAACAGCCCGCGCGGATCGAGGATCCACAGCGGATCGCGCCTGCGTGAGGTGAGCAGGCCGATGAGAGCCAGCGCCCCGCTCGCGAGGAGCATCAGCCAGAGCTGGTTCGTCGACGCTTCCACGTGACCAGGCGCTCACGTCCCGCGAGCGGAGAGCAGCAAGCGGGAGATGCCATCGACGTGGCGCGCGGGCGCGAAGCTCCCGGCGCGGACCGCGGCAGCTCGGGAGAGGCGCAGAAAGAGCGCTGGATCGCTCACCAGGGAGCAAAGCCGCCGAGCGATGATCTCCGGTTCGCGCGGGGGTACGCAGAGTAATCTCATCTCGTCTGGAAGGAGCTCCGGGATGCCGCGATGAGCCGTGGCGACGACGGGGAGCGCGGAGGACAGCGCCTCGACGACGGCGAGGGGCTGGCCCTCGTTGCGATAGTAAGTCGGGAGCACGAACACGTGCGCGCGCTCGAGCAAGGCGCGCTTCTGCTCCCCGTGCACCACGCCATGATAGCTCACGCCGACCCCAGCGGCTCGGGCGAACTGGGCCTGCTCCTCGAACGCCTTCTGCATGGCGGCCGCGGACGAGGCCGACCCGTCGCCGGCGACGAAGGCGCCGGCGAAGTGAAGCTCCAGCCTGATCCCGCTCGCCTGCCGGGCAATCGCACCGGCCTGGAGGACGTCGAGGTATCCCTTCTCCAGCATCAAGTTGCTGAGATAGAGGACGTGCATCTCGCCGGTCGGTGGCGCGCGGAGCTCGCGAAAGGCGGGGATCTCCGAAGGATTGTACACCACGCGGGTGCGCGCGCGTCCGCCCGGGAGCATCGCGAACTGGTCTCGAAGCGTCTCGCCTTCGACGACGAAGTAGCAGACCTTCGAGAGCGCGCGCTCCACGCGCGCCTGCGCCAGGCGCGGGAGCGCCGCGAAGAACGCCGGGAAGTTTCCACCGTGCAGGTGAACGACGACCGGACGCCGCCACGCGCGGGCAGCGTTCAGGATCAGGCCATCCTTCAGGAAGCCTAGCTTGGACTGGGTGATGGCGATGTAGACGACCTCGCACCTCCGGAGGAGGAGGGCTGCACGGGCCACGTAGGAGAGGGCCTGCGCCGCTCGCGCGAGGGTGAAGGCGGAGCCCCGTCGCGCGTGCGACCCCTCCGAGGTGTCGATGAGGTCGAGAGACCACGCGCGCTCAGTGAGCCCCCGCACGGCCACCTCGAACGCCTTGGACAGCCCGTGTACGGGCGGAGGCAAGGGCCCGATGGCGAGCACTCTCGCAGGATCAGCGGTCGTCGTCAGCATGGGCGCTTCCACCCTTTCGCAGCATGCGGCTCACGTCCAGCAGGAGCGCCGCGGTCACCAGGCTCTCTCCAGCGACGAAGATCCAGAGCGAACCTTCGAACGAGACCAGCCCGCCGAAGGCGAGCGCGGCGGCGACGGTCAGCGCCGCACCCAGGGCCTGGTAGCTGGCGGGGCGTCCGACCCGGCCGCAACCGTTGAGGCAGATGAGCGCGACCCAGCGGGTGCTGTGCGCGACGATCAAGGTGCAGAACCCGGCGATCGCCGTCCGGCTCGGCGAGAACGCGGCGCCGCCCAGCACCCTGAAGACGACGCCGTGCCAGAGGGCGAAGGCGAGGCAGCCCGTGGAGGCGATGGCGGTGGCGAGGGCGAGGGAGCGCCGGTAGGTGCGGGCGACCCAGCGCCGGTCCCCGCGCGCGTGCGCCTCCGCGTAGGCGGGCCAGAGCGGGATCACCCAGAACGAAGAGAGGAGGACGAAGGCCCAGATCGGCCGCACCGCGAGCGTGTAGCTCGCCACGGCGCTCGAGCCGTAGAGGTGGCCCATCAGCGGAGGTGGAGCCGCCGCCAGGACGAGGCTCCCCAGTTGACCCACGACGAACCGGGCTCCCTGCTGCGCGAGCGAGCGCATGACGGGCACGTGCACCAGCGCCCAGCGCGGAACGAGCCAGCGATGGCTGCGTCCGAAGAGCCAGCAGGTCTGGGCGACGGCCGCGAGCGCCTGCCCGCCCAGAAACGCGCCGAGGGTCGCCGGCACGCCAGCACGCATGTGAAGTGCGAGGACGAACGCGCCGAACCCGAGCGCGTTGCCGAGAGCGGTCCATCCCGAGCTCGAGGAGGACTCCTGGTACCCGATCTGGACGCGCTGGGCGATCCCGAGCGGCATGCTCATGGCCACGAAGATCGCCGCGACGGCCAGGGTGGGCCCCGTCTCGTCGCGCGCCAGCACGCCCACATCGAGGAGGCGGGGCCACGGGACGAAAGGGTAGACGCAGGCCAGGATCAGGAGAAGGCTCAGGCACGAGCCCGCCAGCAGCGCGAGCGCGCTCGACACGGCGGCGGCGGCGTGATCCCGGTCGTCCCGGCCGTTCGCGCTGGCGACCTGATTGACGAGGCCACTGCCGATCCCGAGATCCAGGTTCGGGAGGACCAGCAGGACCGAGTTCGCGGTCGCCCATAGCGCGAACCGGTCGGGGCCGAAGTGCGTGAGCGCGAGCCGCAGGAGGGCGAGCGTCAGCAGGGCATTGAGCGCCTTGGCGCAACCGGACGCGAGAGCAGCCTGGATCGCGCGGCGCTCGCGCTCGAAGGCTCGTCCTTCGGTGGTCGCCGTCTCGAACGCGCGCGAGCGGAAGAGCGCCCTTAGCAGCCGGGCCGCCCGCGACCCGAGGGTCCAGGCTGGGGACGCCGCGGTCACGGCTTGCGGAGGACGGCGAGGATGTTCGCTCGGAACCTCGCGAGGGCCGGCGTCGAATTGACGATTCGCTCGTAGGCGACCAGCGGCAAGAACAGCAGACGCGACGCCAT
>JBBQEB010000076.1:0-17251 GCA_038320275.1 Myxococcales bacterium
GGCAGGGAGCCACGCGGCCGGTGCCTCAGTCCCTGGCGCGGCCTCTCCGGAGACCTCCGCGGCGGGCGCTCCCAACGTGGACCCTGCGGTGCCCGCTCCGAGCTGACTTTCGTAGCGCGGCTCTCCTCACTTCTCGTCGCCGACCAGGCGGTACAGCGTCTTCCGGTCGATGCCGAGGATCTCCGCCGCGCGCGTCTTGTTGCCGCCCGTCTCGCCGAGCACCTGCGCCGCGTAGCGACGCTCCAGTTCGGCGAGGGTGGGCCGATCCTCGAAGAGCGACCCGCCGGCAGGCTGCGGGCCGCGCTGTGGGCCGCGCAGGTGGTCGGGCAGATCCTCCGGGAGCACCACGCCCGATGGGTTCAGCGCCAGGGCCCGCGCGACCACGTTCTCCAGCTCACGCACGTTCCCGGGCCAGTCGTGTGCGAGGAGGAGGTCGCGCGCGGCGGGCGAGATGGCCGCGCCCTCGGCCCGCCCGTGCTTGGCGGCGAAATGCTCGGCCAGGAGGGGGATGTCCTCCCGGCGCTCGCGGAGCGGTGGGATCCGGATGTTGACGACGTTGAGCCGGTAGAAGAGGTCCTCGCGAAACAGCCCCTCCTTGACCGCGGCGGCGAGCTCCTTGTTGGTGGCGGCGACCACCCGGACGTCCACCGACACCGGCTCGTTCGTGCCGACCCGCCGGATGGTTCCCTCCTGCAGCGCACGCAGCAGCCGCGCCTGGAGGTTCGGTCCCACATCGCCGATCTCGTCCAGGAAGAGCGTGCCGCGATCCGCCTCCTCGAAGAGCCCGCGGCGTGCCACCTGGGCCCCGGTGAAGGCTCCCCGCGCGTGTCCGAAGAGCTCCGACTCCAGCACCCCTTCCGCGATGGCGCCGCAGTCCACCGCCACGAAGGGCCGCGCGGAGCGGGGGGAGGCTGCGTGGATGGCGCGTGCCACCAGCTCCTTGCCGGTGCCGCTCTCCCCCTCGATGAGCACCGTCGCGTCCGTCGCCGCCACGCGCGCGGCCGTCTTGTACACCTGCAGCATCCCCTCGCTGCGGCCGACGACGTCGTCCAGCTTGTACTTGTCGCGCAGGTCGCGGCGCAGGGAGCGGTTCTCGAGCGCGAGCCGGCGCTGCTCCAGCGCGCGCGCCACGACCAGCTTGATCCCGTCCACGTCGTACGGCTTCGAGATGTAGTCGAAGGCGCCGCGCCGGATAGCCTCCACCGCCCCGTCGATGTTCCCGAAGGCGGTCACCAGCAGCACCGGCGTGTCGGCCGCGCGCCGGCGCAGCTCGTCGGTGAGCTGCAGGCCGTCGATCTCGCCCATCCTGATGTCGGACACGACCAGGTCTGGGGGCTCGCCGTCCGCGGCGAGCCGGTCGAGCGCCTCGCGCCCGTCGCCCAGCGCGACCACGCGGTGCCCGGCGCCGGAGAGGATGCGGGAGAGGAGGTCGCGGCTGGACGCGTCGTCGTCGACCACGAAGATGCGAGCGGGCGCGTCCACGGAAGGCGATCCTATGCGGCCGGCGTCGCGCGGGGAAGCGAGAGCGGCGCCGGGAGGTAGAGGGTGAAGGTGGCGCCCTGCCCGGGAGCGCTCGCGACCTCGATGCGCCCCTTCAGCGCGGCGGCGATCTCCCGGCAGATGGCGAGCCCGAGCCCGGTACCCTTGCCCTTGGGCTTGGTGGAGAAGAAGGGCTCGAAGATGTGCTTTCGCTCCTCGGGACCCATGCCGGGCCCGGTGTCCTCCACGGCGAGAGCCACCAGCTCGCCCTCTCGCCGGGCCCGCACCGTCAGCCGGCCTCGCCCCGCCATGGCGTCCACCGCGTTGGAGATGAAGTTCGTGAGCACGTGGCGCACCAGCGAAGGGTCGAGCGCGGCGTGCCCCATCTCCGGCGGCACGTCCCGCAGCACCTCCAGCCGCCCGCGCGCCTCGGCCGAGACGGTGAGCGAGAGCGCCTCGTCGATGAGCGCCGCCACCTCGACCGGCTCGGGATCGGGGGTGAGAGCGCGCGCAGAGTCGAGGAAGCGCCGGATGATCGCCGTCATCCGCTTCACCTCGCGCTCGACCACCAGGAAGCCCTCCCGCATGTCGGGCGGACAGCTCGCCATGCGCGCGAGGAGCTGCACGTGGCCGCTGATGGCGTTGAGCGGGTTGCCCAGCTCGTGCGCGATGGTTCCCGAGAGCTGCCCCAGCGCGGCGAGCTGCTCCTTGGCGTTGAGATCCCGCCGGGCCTCCACCAGGAGGTCGTTCAGCTCGGCGAGCGCCCGGTTCTTGCGGGCGAGGTCGGCGGTGGCGGCGTCGATCTCGCGCTGCAGCTCGCGGCTGAATCCCCGCACGCGCGCCAGCATGGCGCCGAGGCCCCGCGCCACGGTCCCGATCTCGTCGTTGCGCTCCGACCCGGGGATCGCCGGCGGCACGGCGGCGCCCGACTCCACCGCCGCCATCGAGTCGGCCAGCCGCGAGAGCGGGCGTTCCAGCATGCGGGAGAGGATGAGGGTGAAGGCCGCCACCAGGAACAGCGAGCTCGCCACGGTCACCCACAGGAACACGCGCCGCTCGCGGGAGGCGATCTGCTCGGCGTCCGCCACCAGCGCCTCGATGCGGATGTTCGCGACCGGGCGGCCGAAGGAGTCCTTGAGGGGGAAGTCCACCTGGGCTACCCGGGCGTCCCCGTCGCCCACCATGCGGGACTGGGTGGAGGACTGGAAGATGACATCTCGGTTCTCGAACACCGTCTCCGGCCCGTTCCCGCCGAACGAGATGCGGATGATGTCGTCCTTGCCCGCCTTCCGGATGGCGAGCTCGGCGAGGCGGAGCCCGCGGTGCCGTGCCACGGCGGCAGCGAGCCGCTCGGCGATGCGGGCCCGGTCGCTGTCGTGCAGCTCGCGGGTGAAGTCCATCTCCACCACGACCGACCGCGCCACCTCCTCCGTGCGCGCGCGGATCGCCTCCTCCACCGCGCGGGCCGCGATCGACTCGCCCAGGTAGGCGGCGATCGCCATGGTGACCACCAGGATGGCGCCGAAGAGGGCGGTGATCTGAAGGCGAAGGGACAAGGGCGCGGGAGCAGGTCGAGGGCGGGTGCGGTCGAGAGTAGCAGAGACCGCGTGCCCGGGGCGGCGCGCCGGCGGAGGCGTTACCTACCGCGTGTGCGCCACACCGTCTGCCGGCTCTCCGACCTTCCCGAGCGGCGCGGCTACCTCGTCGAGGTGGCGGGGGAGGCCATCGCCATCTTCCGCGTCGGGGACGCGGTGCACGCGGTCGAGAACCGCTGCCCGCATCGCGATGGCCCGCTCGCCTTCGGCGACCTGCGCGGCCCGGTCGTGTTCTGCCCCCTGCACGCCTGGGGCTTCGACGTGCGGACCGGCGCCTGCGACGAGTTCCCGGGCGTCCGGGTTCGCACCTTCCCGGTGCACCTGGAGGGCGACGCCGTCGAGGTGGAGTTATGACTGCGCCACGATGGCCACCATCGACTACGCCGACCGGCGCCGCGCCCGCCTGGAGGTGGAGTTCCGCTTCGCCGCGGCGCACCGCCTTCCCCGCTACGAGGGCCCCTGCTTCCGCATGCACGGCCACAATTATCGCTTCGTGGCCGCGCTGGAAGGCAAGGTGGACCCCCACACCGGGATGGTGGCCGATTTCGGCCGGGTGAAGGACCTCGTCGGCGAGCACGTGCTCGCGCGCACGGACCACCGGACCTTGAACGACATCCTCGAGAACCCCACCGCGGAGAACATCGCCCGCTGGATCCACGAGACCTTGAGCCCGCATCTGCCAGGGCTCCTCGAGATCCGGCTGTGGGAGATCCCCGACTGCTGCGTGACCTACCGGGGAGAGCGTGGCGGGTAAGCCGCGGCGCGCGCGGGGGCCCGGGGAGGGGGAGCAGAGCGCGAAGCTCCCTCCGGGCGAGCGCGCGGCGCGGGCCATCGCGAGCTTCCTCGATGCGGTGGTGCCTCCCGAAGCGCGCGCCGACGGCGATCTGGACGGCACGCCGGAGCGGGTGGCGGAGGCCTGGCTGGGCGATCTCCTGAGCGGCTACCGGGACGATCCCGCCGCCGCGCTGGCGGAGACGATGCCCTCCCGCGGGCGCGACCTCGTCGCGGTGACGAACCTCGACTTTCACTCCATGTGCCCCCATCACCTGCTTCCGTCGCGCGGCGTGGCGCACGTCGGGTACGTGCCCGGGGAACGCATGGTGGGGTTCGGGCAGCTCGCGCGTCTGGTGGACGTCTTCGCGCACCGACTGACCCTGGAGGAGGACGTCGCGAGGCGGGTCGCCGAGGCCCTCATGACGCACCTCGGCGCGCGCGGCGCGGCCTGCGTGCTCGACGCGGAGCAGTCCTGCCTCACCGTGCGCGGAGAACGGCGCCCCGCCGCGCGCGCCCACGCTCAGTGCTTCCTCGGGACGCTCGCCACGGAACCAGCCCTGCAGCGCCGCTTTCAGGCCCTGCTGCCCGGCCCTGGAGCCCTGCCACAGCCCGCGCGCCTGCGAGGGGGCCGGGCCGCAGCGGTCCGGCGGGCGCGGCGATGACGAGCTCGCCCGGCAGGCGCAGCGCCATCGTCACCGGCGGGGGGCGCGGCATCGGCGCCGCGACCGCCGCCCTGCTCACCCGCGCCGGCCTGCGCGTCTCCGTCATCGCCCGCACGCCGGCCGAGCTGGAGGCGATCGTGAGCTCCGGGGCCGCGGAGCTCGCGGTGGTGGGCGACGTCTCGCGGGAGGAGGACGTGGGGCGGCTGGCAGTACAGCACGAGCGCGCGCTCGGGCCCCCCGACCTCCTCGTCAACAACGCGGCCATCCTCGACCGCGGGCTCGTCGAGGAGCTCTCGCCAGCCCGCTGGCGCGCGGTCCTGGACGTCAACCTCACCGGCGCGTTCCTGTGCTCGCGGGCCGTGGTGCCGGGGATGAAGTCGCGCGGGCGCGGCCGCATCGTCAACGTGGCCTCCATCTCCGCCACCCTGGGCACCGCGGCGGCGAGCGCCTACAACGCCTCGAAGTGGGGGCTCCTGGGCCTCACCAAGTGCCTCGCCGAGGAGCTCCGGCCGTTCGGGGTGCAGTGCCTTTCCGTCTCCCCTGGCACGGTCTCCACCGCCATGGCCCGCGGCACCCCGTTCCCACCGCTGATGACCGCCGAGGAGGTCGCCAAGGTCATCGCCTGGTGCGCGTGCGAGGCGCCCGACGCCATGACCGGCGCCAACGTGGAGGTCTTCGGGTGAGCGCGGCCGGCGAGGCCGTCCCCGAGCTCCGGGCGGCGCTCTCGCCCGGGCGCGTGCTCACGGACCCCGAGGCGCTGGAGCGCTACGGCCGCGACGAGTCCTCCCTGGGAGCCTTTCCGCCGGAGGTGGTGGTCCTCGCCGAGAGCGCGGAGGAGGTGCGCCGGGTGCTCGCGGTGGCCGTCCGCCGGCGCATCCCGGTCGTGCCGATGGGCGCCCGCACCGGGAAATCGGGGGGCTCGCTCGCGCCGCTGGGCGGCATCGCCCTCTCGCTGGAACGCATGGACAGGCTGCTCGAGCTCCGCCCCGGCGACCTCACCGCGCGGGTGCAGCCCGGCCTCCGGACGGGAGCGTTCCAGGCGCAGGTGGAGGAGCGCGGCCTCTTCTACCCGCCCGATCCCAACTCGTTCGAGACCTGCACCCTGGGCGGCAACGTGGCCGAGAATGCGGGAGGGCCGCGGGCGCTGAAGTACGGGGTGACGCGCGACTACGTGCTGGGACTGGAGGTGGCGCTCGCCACGGGTGAGCTCCTCCGCCTCGGCCACGGGACGGCCAAGGGGGTGGCAGGCTATGACCTGACCGCGCTGCTCGTCGGCAGCGAAGGGACCCTGGGCGTCGTCACCGAGATCACGCTGAAGCTCCTGCCGCTGCCGCGTCACGTGGGGACCGCGCTCATCGCCTTCCGCTCGGTGGACGACGCGGCGAGGGCCGTCTCGCGCATCCTGGAGGCTGGGCTCCTCCCGCGCTGCCTGGAGCTGTTCGACGAGGCCGCCCTGGAGGCCTGCGCGCGCTCCGCGCCGGGGGGCCTGGCGTCGGGCGCGGGGGCGGCGCTGCTGGTGGAAGCCGACGGCGAGGAGCCGGACGCGGTGCTGGGGTCGCTGGCGCGGATCGCGGAAGCCGTCGGTCCGGAGCGGCAAGGAGAGGTGCTCGTCGCGCGCGACGAGACGCAGCGCCGCGCGATCTGGCGGCTGCGGAACGACCTCTCCGCCAACCTGCGCAAGGTCCATCCTCTGAAGCTGTCGGAGGACGTGGTGGTCCCGCGCTCGGCGCTCGCCGAGATGGTGCGCAGGTCGCGCGAGATCGGCGCCCGCCACGGCGTCGCGGTGGCCACCTACGGCCATGCCGGCGACGGGAACCTGCACGCCAACGTCCTCTTCGACAGCCCGGCGGAGCGCCCCAAGGTGGACGCGGCGCTGGCGGAGATGGTGCGGGCGGCGGTGGACCTGGGCGGCTCCATCACCGGGGAGCACGGGGTGGGTCTCTCGAAGCGGAACTTCCTCGCGTACGAGCAGGCGCCGGAGCTCATCGCGCTCCAGAAGAGGCTGAAGGCGGTGCTCGATCCGCTGGGGATCCTGAACCCGGGCAAGATCTTCCCACCCGGCTGACGCGGGCCTCGGCAGGTGAAGCGCAGGCGGCTCGGGCAGAACCTTGACAGCCTCGAAGCCGAACGGAGATAACCCGTGGAATCCGCCTTCGCGGGCTCCCGAGACGCCTCGAGAGCCGACCTTCGGTCACCTCGCCGTCCGGGAGCATCAGGAGCTCATGTCCACCGCCGACGCCTCCGCCCCGCATCACCCCGTCGAGCAGCTCGAGACCGTCACCATCCGCTTCGTCGGCGACTCCGGCGACGGGATGCAGCTCACCGGCACCGAGTTCATGAAGTCCTCCGCGCTGGAGGGAAACGACCTCGCCACCTTCCCCGACTATCCGGCCGAGATCCGCGCGCCGGCGGGGTCGCTCTTCGGCGTCTCCGGGTACCAGATCAACTTTTCGTCGCGCGACATCCACATGCCGGGTGACCAGCCGGACGTGCTGGTGGCGATGAACCCGGCCGCGCTGAAGACGAACCTGGCCGACCTGCGCATCGGCGGGATGCTCCTCGCCAACAGCGGCGCCTTCACCGAGAGCAATCTGGAGAAGGCCGGCTACAAGACGAATCCCCTCGACGACCCGTCCCTGAAGCACAGCTACAAGCTCTTCCCCGTCGACATGAGCAAGCTGACCGAGCTCGCGCTGGCCGGCTCGGGGCTGTCGTCGAAGGACGTCGCGCGCTGCAAGAACTACTTCGCGCTCGGGCTCATGTACTGGCTCTACAGCCGGCCGCTCGCGCAGCAGGAGCGGAACATCGCGGCCAAGTTCGCGAAGAAGCCGGCCCTCGCCGACGCCAACCTCAAGGCTCTCCGGGCCGGCTACGCCTACGGCGACACGAGCGAGGTGTTCTTCCAGCAGTACAAGGTGCCGCCGTCCACGCTCCGGCCCGGCACCTATCGAAACGTCACCGGGAACTTCGCCGTGGCGCTCGGGCTCGCCACCGCCGGCAAGCTCGCCGGAAAGCAGCTCTTCATGGGCGGCTACCCCATCACTCCGTCGACGGAGGTGATGCAGGAGCTCGCGCAGCTGAAGGAGCACGACGTCGTGACCTACCAGGCCGAGGACGAGATCGCCGGCATCGGCTCCGCCATCGGCGCGTCCTTCGGCGGGGCGCTCGCCGCCACCTGCACCTCCGGCCCGGGGCTCGCCCTCAAGGCCGAGATGATGGGGTTCGCGGTCATCACCGAGCTGCCGCTGGTCATCGTCGACGTGCAGCGGGGCGGGCCTTCCACCGGCATGCCGACCAAGACGGAGCAGTCGGACCTCTACATCGCGCTCTTCGGCCGCCACGGCGAGGCGCCCATGCCCGTCATCGCCGCTCAGAGCCCCTCCGACTGCTTCTACGCGGCGCTGGAGGCGATGCGCGTCGCCACCAAGTGGATGACGCCGGTGCTCCTCCTCACCGATGGCTATCTCGCAAACGGCTCGGAGCCGTTCCGGGTGCCGGAAGAGAGCGAGCTGCAGAAGCCCCAGGTGGAGTACCAGACGGAGCCCAACGGCGACGACGGCGCCTACCTGCCTTACCTGCGCTCCGCCAAGCTGGTGCGGCCGTGGGCCATCCCGGGAACGCCCGGCCTCGAGCACCGCGTGGGCGGCCTCGAGAAGGATTCGCTCACCGGCATGGTGTCGTACGACGGCATGAACCACGAGCGCATGGTGAAGACCCGCGCTCAAAAGGTCCGCAACGTGGTGGAGGACGTGCCCGACGCCGTACCCTTTGGGCCGGCGCAGGGTGAGCTCCTGCTCCTCTCCTGGGGAGGCACCTTCGGCTCGGTGCGCACCGCGGCCGAGGAGCTGCAGCGCGACGGCAAGAGCGTCGCGCATCTGCATCTCCGCTGGCTGAGCCCCATGCCCAAGAACCTCCTCCAGACCCTCCGAAGCTACCGCAAGGTGCTCGTCCCCGAGGTCAACGACGGCCAGCTCGCCTTCGTGCTGCGCGGCACCTTCCCCGGCTTCGATCCCTTGCAGTTCAACCGCATCAACGGAAAGCCCATCAAGGTCTCGGAGCTCTCGGCGCGGGTCGTCGAGATCCTCGAGGCGGGCTCGAAGGAGGAGACGCGATGAGCGACGCGACGATCCTGGCCCCCCCCGCGGCGGCGACGCCGGCCTACACCAGGAAAGACTTCGAATCGGGCATCGACCCGCGGTGGTGCCCGGGCTGCGGGGACTACTCCATCATCAACCAGGTGCAGAAGCTGCTTCCGTCGGTGGGAGTGCCGCGCGAGAAGATCGTCTTCATCTCCGGCATCGGCTGCTCCTCGCGCTTCCCGTACTACATGAACAACTACGGGATGCACACGCTGCACGGCCGGGCGCCGTCGTTCGCGTCCGGTCTCAAGACATCGCGGCCCGATCTCCAGATCTGGGTCGTGACCGGGGACGGCGACGCGCTCGCCATCGGAGGAAACCACTTCATCCACATGATGCGGCGGAACATGGACCTCAAGGTCCTCATGTTCAATAACCGCATCTACGGGCTGACCAAGGGGCAGACGTCCCCCACCTCCGAGCTGGGCAAGAAGACGAAGTCGACGCCGCAGGGCTCCCCGGACTACCCCTTCAACCCGCCCGCGGTCGCCCTCGGTTGCGGGGCCACCTTCGTGGCGCGCGCCATCGACGCGGAGGGCGCGCACATGGGGCAGGTGCTGAAGGCGGCCTCGCTGCACAAGGGTGTCGCGTACGTCGAGATTTACCAGAACTGCCCGGTCTACAACGACGGTGCGTACGTCTCCCTGACCGACAAGACCGGCAAGGCCGACACGCAGCTCCGGATGGAGGACGGCAAGCCGCTCCTCTTCGGGAAGGACAACAAGAAGGGGATTCGCTTCAACACGAAGACAGCCGAGCTGGAGGTCGTGACCGTCGGGGTGGACGGCGTCACCGTCGAGGACGTGCTGGTCCACCGGGCTGGCCGCGAGGATCCCACGCTCGCCTTCATGCTCGCGAACCTCACCGAGAAGCTGGGCTTCCCCACGCCCATCGGCGTGTTCCGGGACGTGCGCCGGCCCACCCACGACGAGCTCAACTGGGCCCAGATCGCGGAGCAGAAGGAGAAGAAGGCTGGGGCGGGGCTGCGCGAGCTCCTCGCCGGCAAGGACACCTGGGAAATTCGCTAGCGGGCGGAAGCGCTCGCACAGGCGAGCGCCCCCCGCAGGCTCTTCGCGCACGCCTCCGCGCCGGGAGCGACGGCGAGGCATGCCCTGCATGCCTTCGCCGCGTCGTCGCAGCGCCCCAGCCGCACGCGGGCGATGCAGGTGCCGTGCAGCGCCTCCAGGTAGCCCGGCGCCAGCTCGGCCGCGCGGGAGAACGCCACCTCGGCCCGCGCGAAAGCACCCGTCTCGTAGTCCATGAAGCCGAGGTCATGGTGGGCCTCCGGCGTCTTGGGCCGCGATTCCAGGAGGTGCAGGTACTCGGTCCGGGCTCGCGCCCACAGCCTTTCGCGCTCGGCCGGCTCGCGGCGCCCCCGGTGCAGCAGGGCGCGCGCGAGATCGAGGCGCGCTACCGCTAGGTCGGGGTCGATGCGCAGCGCCGCGCGGAAGCTCGCCTCGGCCGCGCGCTCGCGCCCCTCGGTGAGGTCGAGCTCGCCGAGGTTCACCCGCCCCTCGGCGAAGTCAGGCGCGAGCTTCACCGCGCGCTCGAAGCGGCGGCGGGCGCCTCCGAGATCGTCCCGCCGGCGCGCCACGAGGCCCATCCCGTTCTGTGCTTCGGGGATGTCGTCGTTGAACTCCAGCGCATGCGCGAAGGCGACCTCGGCTCGTTCGAGGTCGCCCGCCCCGAGATAGCCGTAGCCGCGAACGATCTCTTCGGCCGCGCGAGGGTGAACTCGCGGCGACGCTGCGCAGGAGAGGAGAGCGCAGGCGACGGAGACGAGGGCGGCCACAGGGCGGACTGTCATGCTGGCCTGCGGTTCGCAACCGCCGTGCCGCATGCGCACGATCCTTCTCGCCCTCTTCTGCCTCTCCGTTCCGCGCCTCGCGGCCGGCCAGCTCGCGCCCCGCTCCATCGCCATCGAGCTCGGAATGGCGGGCGAAACGGGCGCGGCACTCCCGTCCGCGGTCCCGGTGGCGCTGCTCGCCTCCTGGGCTGTCGACGAGCGCCTCGACGTCGTGCTGCGCGCCGCCTGGAGAGCCGGCCAACGGACCTCCGGCCGTGAGACGGACGCCCTCGTGGAGGCAGGGCCCGGGCTACGGCTCGCGCTAGCAGGCGGCGCACTTCGGCCCGAGCTCGTCGCCGACCTCGCCGTGATCCAGCGGCTGCCCGGCCTGTTCGAGGCCACCGCCACGGGGATCCGGCTCGGCGGGGGTGCGGGCGTGGAGCTCTTCTTCGCCGCCGATCTCTCTCTTGCCGCGGTGGGGGAGGCGACCGTGACGGCGATGTCCCTCGCGCAAGGCGCCCGAAGCGGCGCTGGCCTCCTGGGGACGCTGCGGCTCGCCGCCTACTTCTGACCCCGCCGAGCGCCGTCGAGGGGCTCGGTGCGCGCGGGCTCGCCGCCCTCCCAGACCTCGCGCTCGTCCGGGAGGCCGTCGCCGTCGAGGTCGCGCTCGCGGCGGGCGAGGCTGCCGTCCACCCGGAAGTGCGCCCAGGCGTGGGGCAGCCCGTCCTTGCCGAAGTGATAGGTCTTCTCGGCGAGCTGCCCGCTCTGGTACCGGAGCGCCAGGTCAGGCCGGCCATCTCCGTCGAGGTCCACCGCGCGGCGGGTGACCTCACCTTCCGGCCCGAGCTCGAGCCAGAGGTCGGTCCGCCCGTCGCCGTCGAGGTCGCGCTCTTCCCGCACGAGGACGGGCCGGCCCTTCTCTCTGCGCCCCCAGAAGCGCCAGGTGTCGGGTGCACCGTCCCCGTCGAGATCGAGCGCGTCCATGCGCTCTCCCGCGCCGGGACGGTGCGGCGTGCCGGCGGGACGAGGCCGCACGTCGGGAGCCGCGGAGGCAGGGGAAGGCGCCGGCGTGCGGCAGCTCGCGGAGCCGAGCGCGAGCGCGGAGGCGAGCGCGACCAGCGCAGAGCCTCGCCAGGAGCGCTGCACGCGTTTGACACTACACAGAGCGTCACCTACGCTCATCGGGTGCCCCGGAAGAAGATCTCCACCACGATCTACATCACGCCCGAGCAGAACGAGCAGCTCAAGCTCCTCAACCACCGGACCAAGGTGCCAGTCGCGGAGTACATCCGGCAAGGGATCGACCTCGTTCTGGAGAAGTACCGGCGGGCCCTTCCTGGGCAGCTTTCACTTGATGATGTCGGGACGAGGAAGTAACCCAGGCGCATGGCTGAACAGCGCGCGGTGGTCCTCGGAGCAGCCGGCTTCATCGGAAGCCACCTCTGCGACCGCTTCCTCGCGGAGGGTTGGCGCGTCACCGGCATCGACAACCTGGTGACGGGGACGCTGCGGAACCTCGAGGGCCTCCAGTCCGACGTGCGCTTCGACTTCGTGCAGGCGGACATCTGCGAGCCCTTGAACGTCGCGGGCCCGGTCCACGCGGTCCTCGACTTCGCCTCCCCCGCATCCCCGGTGGACTACCTCAAACATCCCTTCGAGACGCTGCACGTCGGGTCGATCGGCGTGGAGAACGCGCTCCGGCTGGCGAAGCGTCACGATGCGCGCTTCCTGCTCTCCTCCACCTCGGAGGTCTACGGCGATCCGCTGGAGCACCCACAGCGGGAGAGCTACTGGGGGAACGTGAACTCCGTCGGGCCCCGGGCCGTGTACGACGAGGCCAAGCGGTTCGCGGAGGCCATCACCATGGCCTACCACCGCTACGAGCGCGTGCAGACCCGCATCGCCCGCATCTTCAACACCTACGGACCGCGCATGCGGCTCGACGACGGGCGGGTGGTGCCCACCTTCGCGGCGCAGGCGCTCCGGGGTGAGCCCATCACCGTGTTCGGCGACGGCACCCAGACGCGCAGCTTCTGTTACGTGGACGACAACGTCGAGGGCATCTGGCGGCTCCTGCGCTCGGAGACACCGGATCCGGTGAACATCGGCAATCCGCACGAGCTCACGATGCTGGAATTCGCCCGCTGGATCCGGGATGCCGTGGGCGCCTCGGTGGACATCGTGTTCCGCCCCCTTCCGCAGGACGACCCGCGCGTGCGGAAGCCCGACATCACCCGCGCGCGCGAGGTCCTTGGCTGGGAGCCCACGGTGGGCTTCGAGGACGGGATGCGGCGGACCATCGCCTGGTTCGAGCAGCGCATCCAAGGCGGCGACACCGCTGCCGTGGCCGTCTGACGGCCAGAGAGACCCCATGAACCGCAAGATCCTGATCACCGGCGGCGCCGGCTTCATCGGCTCCACCATCGCCGACCTCTTCGTGGAGGCGGGCTGGGACGTCGCCGTGCTCGACGACCTCTCCTCCGGAAAGCGCGAGAACGTGCCCGCAAAGGCGCGCTTCTACCCGTGCGACGTCCGGAGCGCAGCGGCCACGGAGGCGATCGAGCGCGAGCGCCCCGACGTCATCGCCCACGAGGCCGCGCAGATCGACGTTCGCAAGTCGATGGCCGACCCCCGCTTCGACTGCGACGTGAACCTGGGCGGGCTGCTCCACGTCATGCAGGCGGCGGTGAAGGTAGGCTCGGTGAAGCAGGTGCTCTTTGCGTCGAGCGGGGGCGCCATGTACGGCGAGACGGAGAGCATCCCCACCCGCGAGGACCATCCCGCCCGCCCCGTGTCGCACTACGGCGTGGCCAAGTCGGCGAGCGAGCTGTACCTGGGCGTGTACAAGGCGAACTACGGAATCGACTACGCGGCCCTGCGGTACGCGAACGTGTACGGGCCGCGCCAGGACCCGCACGGCGAGGCGGGGGTGGTCGCGATCTTCTCGGGCAAGCTGCTCGAGGGGAAGCCCTGCACGATCTACGGCGACGGGAAGCAGACGCGCGACTACGTCTTCGTGGGCGACGTGGCCCGCGCCAATCTCCTCGCCGCCGAGAAAAGGTTCTCGGGCGCGCTCAACGTGGGCACCGGGCTCGAGACCGACGTGAATCAGCTGCAGGCGCTCACGGCCTCGGCCGCTGGGGTGACCTCCGCTCCGCAGTACGCCCCGGGCCGCCCCGGCGAGCAAAAGCGATCCTGCATCGATCCCTCCGCGGCGGCCGTCGCGCTGGGCTGGAGGCCGGAGGTCGCGCTCGCCGAAGGGCTCCGGCGGACGGTGGAGTTCTTCCGGGCGCGCATGAAGGCCTCGAGAGGCTGAGAGCACACCGCGCCGCACGCCGGCGCACCGTTCCTCCGGCCGGTCCTTTCCGGACGTGCCCCGTCTCGGGCACGCTACGCTCCCGATCGCCCCGAAGGAGCCCGACATGAAGCGTGCACTGTCCGTCATCGCCGCAGCGTCCCTGACCGCGTGCGGAGGGAGCAGCCCGAACCAGCCCCTGACGGCCGAGGAGGCGCGCGGCGCCCTGCCGACCGAGGGTCAGGCCAAGATCGCGGCGCCCGACTCCGCCGCGCTGGCCGGAGCGCCGCGGGGTGCGGAGGCGGCGGGCGCCACCGCGCCCTTCGCGGTGAGCACCATCGCGCTCGCGGCGGCGGTGAACGGCGGCGTGCTCTGGTCGCTCGTCATCGTGCACGCCATCGCGGCCCTTCCGCCGACGAGGTGCGAAGGGGAAGCCTGCACCTGGGGTGGCTCGGGTTCCGGGGGGGCGCTGGAGCTGAACGACTGGCGGCTCACCGTCACCAGGAAGGGCGGCACCTACGCGTGGTCGCTCGCAGGTTCTCCCCGCTCGCGCCCGGGGGTGGGGTTCGTGACGGTCCTCTCGGGAGAGGCCTTCCCTGGCGCGACGCAGCAGGCAGGACACGGGGACTTCACGCTCGATCTCGACGCCGCGACGGCGTCGCTCGACCGCTTCACGGATGACCCCGGCCCCGGCAGCGGGAGGATCGAGGCCACCTACGACGGTCGCGGCACGCCCACGGTTGGCGTGCATTTCCTCGGGACGAAGGACGCGGACCATCCCGGGACCACCGTGAACGCAGCCTATCGCTACGCTGGGAGCCCCGTGGGTGGCGACCTCCAGGTGGCCTCGCGCAACCTCGTCTCGGGAGACTCTTTCACCCTTCGCTCGCGCTGGACGGGTGCGGGCGCGGGGCGGGGCGACGCTCAGTTCGCGGGCGCGGCAGGCTCCTTCGCAGAGAGCCAGTGCTGGAGCGGCAACACGACCCGCTTCGCCCTGGTCTACCAGGCATCGACTCCGGCGGCGCCGAGCGACACCGGGAGCGAAGCCTCCTGCGCGTTCACCCCGGCCGCGCCGCCCACCGTCGCGGCGCCGTGAGCGCGCGGCGCTCGCTCCAAGACCGGCGCGGCGCGGCCCGGCGAGCGCGAGGTGGCCTAGCGCCGCCGGTGAACCGACCCTAAGCTCTTCCACCGGGAGAGCGCGCCAGCACCATTCACGGGGGGTGAGCGCCGGCGCAGCTCCACGACACGAGGGGCACCGCACGATGGCGAGCAACAGCACGACGACCACCGATCACGACGAGATCAGGGCGTGGGCCGAGGAGCGCGGGGCGAAGCCTTCCGAGGTGGAGGCGACCGAGAAGGACGGGCAGACCGGGATCCTCCGGCTCGACTTCCCGGGGTACTCGGGCGAGGGATCGCTGAAGGAGATCCCCTGGGAGCAGTGGTTCGAGAAGTTCGAGCAGAGCAAGCTGGCGCTCATCCTCCAGGAGGAGACCGCCGACGGCGAACCGAGCAACTTCAACAGGCTCGTGTCGCGTGAGAACGTGGACGTGGGCGGCGCGCAGGGCGGCCAGGGCACGAAAGGCGGCCGCGGCGCGAAGGGCGCGAAGAGCGGCGGGCGCGGCAAGAAGGCCGTGGGCGGCGCCGCCAAGGCCTCGCGCGGTGCTGGGGCGCGGTCGGTCGGACGCGGCGGCGCGGCGCGCAAAGCTTCCGGCGGCAAAGGCAAGGGAACTGCCAGCCGAAAGTCCGCTGCCCGGGGCCAGGTGACCGCGGGCCGCAAGCCTGCCGCAGGAAAGCGCGGCGGCGCCCAGGCGGCCTCGGGCGGGAAGACGGCCGGCGGGGGCAGGGGCAAGGCAGTGGCAGGTCGCGGCGGACGCTCCGGAGGCGCCAAGGCGGGCGCGCGCGGAGGCGGGAAGGGGGCGGCCGTGGCGCGCACGGCGGGCGCCAGGGCGGGAGCGAAGGCCGGCGAGAAGGCCGGAGCGCGCGCCGGCGAGAAAGCCGCGAAGCGCGGGGCTGGCAAGCGGAGCGCTGCGCGCGCCGGAGGAAGGGCGGGGCGGGGCTCGGCGTAGAGCCCTGCGGCGGCCGTCCACGGCTGTGCGGCTCGGCCTGGACCGGGTCACACCCTCGGTTCGCGGGCGAGCGGGGCGCGATCGCGAGGCCGCACGGAAGGCGCAGATGCGGGAGGCGTAGCCTGCACGGTGAGAGCTTCCCGCATCACATCTTCGCCTTGCCCCCCCCCGTCGGCACCGATAAGCCCCGGCGGTTCGAGACTACGCCGCGGCCGCTGCGGCCCGGGAGAGGAAGCCAGATGGCAGACCAGGTGAAGAAGTACGTCGAGCATGACTTCTCGAAGGTGAAGGGGCTGGCGGGCATCTCCGACGCGCAGGTCGCGGAGCACCTCAAGCTCTACGCTGGGTACGTGAAGCGCACCAACGCGCTCACCGAGAAGCTCTTCGCACTGTGCAGCGAGGGCAAGGCGTCCGGCGCCGACCCGGTGTACGCGGAGCTCACGCGCCGCATGGGCTTCGAGTACGACGGGATGATTCTCCACGAGTATTACTTCGGGAACATGAAGGCCGGCGCCCAGGCCGAGCCGCCCGCGGGGAGCCCTCTCCGCACCGCCATCGAGAGCTCCTTCGGCGGCAAGTACGATCTCTGGCTGGCCGACTTCCGGGCCGTCGCCACCATGCCGGGCGTGGGATGGGCCATCGCCTACCAGGATCCCTCCAACGGCTGGATCTCCAACCACTGGATCACGCTGCACAACGACGGCCACCCGGCCGGCTTCAAGCCGATCCTGGTCATGGACGGCTGGGAGCACGCCTTCATGCGCGACTACCAGGCCACCGAGCGCGGCAAGTACGTGGACGCGTTCTTCAAGAACATCTGCTGGGACACGTGCGAGAAGCGGCTGCGGAAATAGCGCTCGCGCCTGCGCGAGGGGCCGCGCTCCGGCGGCGGCTCCTCGCCTGGTGGGACGCCGGCCATCGGGCGCTGCCCTGGCGCGCGCCCGCCGCCGCCGCCGACCCGTACCGCATCTGGATCTCGGAGGTCATGCTCCAGCAGACGCGGGTCGAGGTGGTGGCCCCCCGCTACCTCGAGTTCGTTGCCCGGTTCCCTACGCTGAAGACGCTCGCCGCGGCGGACGAACGCGAGGTGCTCCACGCCTGGGCGGGCCTCGGCTATTACGCGCGGGGTCGACGGCTCCGCGAGGCCGCGACGCTGGCGCTCTCCCGTCACGGCGGGCTCCCGGCCGGCCGGGCTGCGCTGGCGGCGCTCCCCGGCTTCGGGGCCTACACCGCCGGCGCCGTGGCGAGCATCGCCTTCGGCCTTCGCGAGGCCTGCGTCGATGGCAACGTCGCGCGGGTACTTTCTCGGCTCTTCGCCGTCGAGGGCGCGCCCGAGTCCAAGGCGTTCCGGGAACGCATTGCGGGGCTCGCGAGCGCGCTCGTTCCCCGCGGGCGCCCGGGCGACTGGAACCAGGCGCTGATGGAGCTCGGGGCCACCGTCTGCAGCAAGCC
>JBBQEB010000077.1:0-16985 GCA_038320275.1 Myxococcales bacterium
GCAGGTGGCGAGCCCCTTGGGATGGCGCGGCGTCGCCCCGGTCTGGCCGACCTGGTTCATGTGCGTCATGAACTTGAAGACCTCGTTCCCTTCGCCAGAGAGGTCTACCAGCGACTTGGACGACCCGAGGGACGCCTTGGCGCCGCTCAGGAAGTCGAGGATGAGCTTCTCGGCCTCGTGCATGTGCGGCTTGCCGTCGGCCTGCTTCTTCGTCCATCCCGCCCCCGCCACCAGCAGGACCTTCGCGTCCGGCTTGATGGTCTGCGCGTCGCTCTTGGGAGAGCGGAGGCCCATCACCCGCGTGCGCTTGGCCGCCTCGGCCAGCGCGGGGGCCGCGACGGCCTCCAGCACCACGGCGGCGCCCGACCCGGCGAACGCCGGGCGGGTGCCCGGCTCCACCAGCACGAGCCACGGCCGCTGCGTGCGCTTCAACGTGGCCTCGATGCGCTGCTTGTAGAACCAGCGCTGGATGGCGACCCCGCCGTCCGCGGCGGACACGGAGGTGGCGTGGGTGTCCACGCGCCCGTTCACCCTCTGTGCGACGCCGGGGAACACCCGGGCCAGGCGCGAGGTGTGGGCGGCGAGGACGACCGTGGCGCCCGAGGCGCGCACCAGCGCCTCGACGGCGGCGGCGTCGGTGGCGTAGCGGCCGCTCGCGAGCTCGGGGCCTGTGACGGCGAGCGCGCGATCGGCGCCCACTCCGGCGAGCTGGGCCGCTGCCGGCGCGGTGTTCGCGCCGAGGAGGCCGATGGAGAGCGGAGCGGAGAGCGCCTTGGCGGTCTCGGCCGCGGTGGCGAGCGTCTCGAGCCCGGCGCGGGCGATGGTGCCGTCCTGCTCGGTGTTGGCGATGAAGAGGATCTTCTCCACGTGTAGGCTCCTTACTCGCTGATCCAGGCGACGATCTCTTTCGCGATCTCGTCGGCCGGCATGTTCTTGACGACGCGCGTCTCGCGCTGCCCCTTGGGCACGTTCACCGCGACGTACTGGATGTCCCCCGTGCCCAGCTTGGCCGGCTTCGCCTTCTGTAGCGCCGGCATGATGAGCTTCATGTTGGCCATGCCGACCTGGGGGTTGTTGCGCGGCTCCGGCAGGTTGCCGGTGGCCCAGCCCAGCACGGCGGGCGGGCCGACCACCACCGAGACCTGATGCTGCCCACCCTCCACGCGCTCCAGGATCTCGAGCCCTCCGTCGGGCTGCACGGTCACCTGATCGACGCCCTGGAACTGGTCCTGGATGCCGAGCTGCTCGCCGACGAGCTGAAGGGTAGCGCCCGCGCCGCGCGAGGCAGACTCCCAGCCTCCGAAGAGCAGGGTCCGGGACGTGTCGAGCCCCGCGATCGCCTTGACTGCCCCCGCCAGCGCTGCAGCGGTCTCGTGCGCATCGACGAAGCCGCCAGCGGGGCCGTCCACCGCCACCAGCTCGAAGGGGACCTTCTGCCCCACCGCCATCATCACCTGCTGCAGCTTCGCCTTGGGGCTCACCGAGACGAGCCACACCTTGGAGCCAGGATTCTTGCCGGCCAGGTTGGCGGCCTCGAAGAGCGCGTGGTTCACCCAGGGGTCGAGGACCGCCGGGAGCATGAGCTCGTTCTTGAGCGCCGGGCCGGTGGGGGTCGTCAGCGGCTCCAGGGTCTGCAGTGGATCGGGCACGACGCTGCCGCACACGACGATGTGGAATCCTGCCATGCTGTCGTAGCTCCTCGGGTGAGAGTGGACGGGGGTGACGGGCTAATTCTCCGCGGAGTGAAGCCCGCCGGCGCCGGCGCGGAACAGGATGTTGGTGTTCTCCGCACCGTCGAGCGCCTGCGTGCAGTTCCACATGCAGGCGCCGCAGTGAACGCACTTCTCGCGGTCGAAGGCCGGAGTGCCGCCCGGCTCGCCGGGCGTGAGGGCCTGCGCCGAGCAGATCTCGATGCAGGTCCGGGTGTCGCAGCTCGCGCACACCGCCGGCTGGATGAAGATGACGTGGTTCGCGTAGCCCGCGGGCGCCTGCACCTTGCCGCCCATGAGCAGCGCGTCCTGGTGGCTCACCAGGAGCTGCCCGTCGTACCGGATCTCCGGCCAGCCGGCCCGCGTCATGAGCTCCGCGTTGAGCGAGGTGCCGGTCTCGGCGCAGTGCTTGCGGATGGAGGCGATCTCGTTCGGGGTGATGCGGCCCGCGTAATACTCCTCGATGGAGGGGATGCGGGTATGCGGCGCCACAGGCTCCGGCCCGAGGTGCAGCTTGCCCTTGGACATGCCGGCGATGGCCATGCCGAGGAGGCCGGTCACGACGCCGCGGCCGAAGCCGTCGCGCGCCTTCTCCGCCACCTGTCCCTCCTTCTCCACCCAGCTCGCCCGCCGCCGCGCGACGTACGCGGCATCGAGATTCTCCTTGGTGAACGGCTTCTTCTCCTTGAGGAGCTCGAGGACGCCTTCGGCGAGCTGCACGCCGGTGGTCCACGCCTCGTCCACGCCCGAGCCGGTGAGCACGTTGGTGGAGCCGGAGCCCTCGCCGATGCGGGCAAACCCCTCGCCGCACAGCCACGGCTCGCCGCGCCGCCCCGACTCTGCCAGCGTCTTGGCGCCCCAGGAGCGCATCCTTCCGCCCTGGAGCTCCTTCCAGATGAGCGGGTGCTGGATGTAGTGCTGGAGGTACAGGTAGCTCGTTCGCACCGGGCTGTCGAACCAGGAGGGCACGAAGATCCCGACCGAGGCGACGCGGCCCGGGTGCACGTACAGGAAACCGAAGATCTCCGGCTCGGGGAAGCCGAACGTGTGGTAGACGAGCCCCTCCTCGAGGGTGCACGTCTCGGGGAGATCCACCACCATCTTGCAGCCCACCGCCCACTCGCGCTGGTGGTGGTCGGGAGGCAAGCCGAGCTCGCGGTCGAGGGCCTGGCCGATGGCGCCCACCGGTCCATCGCCGATCACCGTGAGCTGTGCGTTCACGTCGAGGCCGGGCATGTAAGACGCCTCGGGCCTGCCCTCCTTGTCCACGCCCTGGTCGAGGAGACGCACCCCGTGGACCTTGCCGTTCTCGACGAGGGGCTTCTCCACCGGCGTGGCCGGCCAGAGCTGCACCTGGCCGGTGGCCATGAGCTGCTCGCCCACCCACTGGTTGAACTGGCCCACCGAAAGGATGATGCCGCCCTTCTTGTGGAGGAAGTCGGGCGTGTAGGGCAGCTCGAAGGCTTGGTCCTTCACCTTGAACATGAAGCCGAGCGCCTTCAGCATGGCGTCGCCTGCGCGCAGCGTGGCCGACCGCCGGCTCGCCCCGACCGGATCGAGGAGGTAGAAGACCTTCTCGTCCTTCACGTTCGTCGCGAGCGGGATCTGCGAGGCGTCGAGGTCGGGGAAGGTCTGGCGAATCCCGCGGGCCCGCGTCACCACCCCCGAGACGCCGAAGCCGAGCCCCTCCGAGCGCTCGTAGCACATTACCTGCGGCGGCATCCCGGGAGAGACCACGCTCTCGACGAGCGGGGTGCCGTCGGGCGCGGCCATCCCGCGCGAGAGCGTGGTGAGAAAGCCGCCCATGGCGGGGCCGAAGCCCACGCAGGCGATGTCCACGTCCATGGTCTGGCGCTCGGGCTCGCTCGACGGCGCGGGCTCGGCGGGCGTCGCTGGCTCCGGGGCGGTGCTCTCGAGTGACATTGCAGCCTCTCTTCCGTCCTACACCGGGTAGTCGAGCGCCTCGGGGATCATCACCTTCGACGCGGCCTCGGCGGCCCGGTCCTTCGCGAGCCGGGAGCCGGTCAGGCAGGCGTCGAGCTTGGTGCGAATGGCCGCGAAGTCGCCCAGGCTGGCGCACTGCGCGCAGGGGCCTGCCTTGTGCGGGTGCGAGCCGTCATCGCCCAGGACGTCCACGGCGCAGCTCCCGATGCCCGGCATGATGCCCTCGAGCGCCTCCAGTTCCTTCGTCTGGTACGCGAGCTTGTTGCCGTCGGCGCCCCAGGCCGGGTGCTTGTTGTAGCCGTAGACGAGCTCCGCGCAGATACGCCCCACCTCGCCCGCGGCGCGGGCGCACTGCACGTGCGCGAGGTCCTCGTAGAACTGCACCAGGCCGGGGAGGCCCTCCGCCACCACCGCGTTCTCACCGCCCTTGCGCTCCAGCTCGCGCGCGTCGAGCACCAGCGCTCGCGCCGCCATCAGCCAGGCCAGGGCGTCGGAGAGCGGGAAGCTCACGCCCTGCCGCGGGGCCTGCATGAGCTTCTCTCCATCGGCGTCGGTGGCACCGAGCAGGTGCCGGTAGGTGTAGAGCCACAGCGTGAAGGCGGTCGCGAGGCTGCAGGCGCCGCTGTCCGGGCGCTGGGAGGCGATCTCGCGCAGCTCCTTCGTCCAGGCCTCGTACTGCGCGAGGAAGACCTCGTGGTTCATGCAGACGCTGAGCTGGCGCCGCTGCACCGACTCCGGACCCTCGTAGGTGGCCTCGAGCTGGGCGTCCATCCACTTGTTGCCCAGGAAGCCGGGGCAGTCCTCGGTGATGCCGTAGCCGCCCATGAGGCTCACCGCCTCGCGCATGATGGTGGCGCCCACGCCCGTGTCCCAGAGCTTGGTGGCGGGGCAGAGGACCGCGCCGGCCGAGTCGAGGATGGCATACCGGACCAGGTCGTCCGCCTCGAGCTCGGCGACGCGCGCCGCGTCGCGCTCGGCCTCGGGCTTCGAGCGCTCCTTCACGAGCTGAACGGCCTTCTGGTTGATCTCCTTGAAGACCTTCAGCTCGCCGCGGCCGGTGATGCCCTTCTTGGCGAGGATGTCGAACTTCACCTTCTCGAGCGGGTCGAGCTCGTCGAAGAGCCGGGCCGTCTGGAAGCCCAGCGAGGTGGCCGCCTCGCCGGCCGCCCAGACGTCGATGAGCCGGTGCAGCACGTCCTGCCGGACCTGGAGCCCCAGGTCGAAGCGCGGCGATCCCGGCCTCGCCTGCTGCGCGCCGCGGAACCGGCTGCGCTGGTAGCGGATGACAGGTTCCACCGCGCTGAGCAGCTTGGCGGCGGTCATGATGCCCACCGGCACGCGGGTGTGCTTGAACACGGCCGCGATGATCTCCTCGTGGGAGAACTTGGGAATGATGACGCCGTCCTTCACCGAGTAGCCGCCGATGATGCGGTTCGCGGGCACCGTGAGGCTGAGGATGGGATCGTTCGTGGACGAGAGCTGGTGCACCAGCTTCTTCGTGGGCGTCCCCCTGTCGTAGGTGCCAGGGTCGGTCTCCTCGAGGATCACCATGCACGAGCCCTTGATGCGAGCGTCGCCGGAGTCCACCGCCGCCGTGACGAAGTTCGCGAAGCCCATGTTCGTGATGAAGCGGCCGCGCTTCTCGACGTGCAGCATCGGCTCCTTGCCCTCCTCCCACGAGGCGATCCGGACCTTTCCATTGAGCATGCCGGTGTCGACGCCGACGTACGGGATGGGCTCGGTGAGCGCGAAGGCGCCGCGCCAGGGCTTGCGGTCCTCACCCGGCTTCGCCGGCGCGGCGAGGCTCATGTACTTGTCCTGCTGCTCCTGCGTGCCGCGCTCGTGGATGGGCGAGAGGGCGAGGTGGCCGGCGAGGCTGCCGGTGGCGGCGCCGGCGTCGACCCAGGCGAGCTCGAAGGCGGCGAGCGCCATGGCCATGTTCTTCGGGCCCTCGATGAAGCCGCCCTGGTGCGGGTCCATGAAGACGCCCGTGACGCCGCAGGCGTCGTAGTGCTCGAGAAGCTCGTTCTTCTCGGCGGTCCACTCGTGCGTGTTTCGGGCGCCGTTCGCGACCATGCGCGCGACCGGCCCGCGGGCGACCGCGCGCACCGACTGCACCAGCATCTGGAGGTCATAGCGATCGGCGATGCGCCACATCACGTAGCGGACGTCGTCGCCCGGCAGGGTGCGGAGGCTCTCGGTGGCGGCGACTTCGGCGGCGGGGACGGCCATAGGGGCAAATCCTCCAGCGGCGCGAGCGCGAGGCGCTCGTGCGGATTGACGTGGGCGGGCCTGGGGGGCCCGGAGGCGCGGGGACAGCCGCGGAACCTAACACCCCAGATTGATGCGCATCAAGCCATGGGGCGCGGAAATTTCCTCACGCATTGCGTCGTCACGGTGAGGAAGGGTGCTGCTCCGGGGAGGCGCTCCCGCGCGAGAGCGGCGCTCCCCGGCCCGTCCTCACGCGTCGAGCTTGAACCCCACCCGGATGGTCACCTGGAACTCGGAGACCTTTCCGTCCGCGATGACGCCTCGCTGCTCGGCGACCTCGAACCAGTTCATGTGGCGCACGGTCTTGGCGGCCTCGGCGATGGCGGCCTTGGCCGCCTCGGCGAAGCTGACAGGGGAAGTTCCCACGAGCTCGATCTTCTTGTACGTCCCGGACATGCATTCCTCCTGGTGCGGGTTGGTCAGCCGAGGGTGGAACGCCTAGCGCCGCGAGTGGTGACGTTGGGTGCAAAGCGCACGGTGAGCCCATACGGGTCTCAAGCTGCGCGGCGCGTCAATCGTTTGAGCAACGCAATGCGTCACGCAAGCTCAAACGCCGGCGAGATACGTGTACCCGCGCATCACCTGCTCGTAGAAATCGGCGAGCTGGACGCCCTCCTTCGGCCGGATGGTGCCGTCCTTCACCTTGGCGTCGAGCGCAGACTTCACGCGCCGCGCGAGGTCGTCGGGCGAGTACTGCATGCGCGAGAGCACCTGCTCGATGCGGTCGCCCGGTATGACCTCCTCGATGTAGAAGTCCTCCGGGTCCTCGTCGTCGACGAACACGTGGATCTCGTTCACGCGGCCGAAGAGGTTGTGCATGTCGCCCATGACGTCCTGGTAGGCGCCCGTGAGCATGAGGCCGATGTAGTAGGGCTTTCCCAGCTCCAGGGCGTGCAAGGAGAGGGTCTCGTCGACGCCCTCCCCTTCGATGAAGCGATCGATCTTGCCGTCGGAGTCGCAGGTGATGTCGACGATGGTGCAGTCGCGGGTCGGCGGCTCGTCCATCCGGTGCAAGGGCACGATGGGGAAGAGCTGATCGAAGGCCCAGTGATCCGGCGCGCTCTGGAAGAGCGAGAAGTTCGCCATGTACTGGTCGGCGATCTTGTCCCCCAGGTCGCGCGTTCCGCGGGGCAGCCGCTTGCGCCCGCGGTTGAGCTCCACGAGCCCGCGGCAGAGCTTCCAGAAGAGGCTCTCCACCACCGCGCGCTCCTCGAGCCCGAGGAAGCCCAGCTTGAACATCTGCAGGGCCTCGTCCTTCTTGGCGACGGCGTCGTGATAGGCCTCCTCCCGCTTTCGCGGATTGAGCCCGGTCACGATCTCCCGCATCTCGCGCACCACCGCCGGCTCGTCCGGATGCGCCACCGAGGCGGCGGCGATCTCCTCCGGAGCGCCGATCTCGATGTGGCCGAAGACGTTCATCACCACGCAGGAGTGGTGCGCGGTGACGGCGCGGCCTGACTCGGAGACGATGTGCGGCTCGGGCACCCCCTCGCTGGCGCAGACGCTCTGCAGGTTGTAGACGACGTCGCCCACGTACTCGTCGAGGGTGTAGTTGAGCGACGAGCTCTGCCCGAGGGCGTGGGTGCCGACGTAGTCGACGCCCAGGCCACCGCCCACGTCGAAGTACTCGATGGGCAGCCCCATCTTGCGGAGCTTCGCGTAGACCCGAGCGCCCTCGTTGATGGCGTCCTTCACAACCTGGATGTCGGTGAGCTGCGAGCCGACGTGGAAATGGAGGAGCTTCGCGAGGTGCTCCTTTCCGGCGCGCTTCAGGATGTCGACCGCGTGGATGAGCTCGGGGACGGTGAGGCCGAACTTGGCGAAGTCTCCGCCCGACGACTCCCACTTCCCGGTGCCCTTGGCGTGGAGCTTCGAGCGCAGCCCGATCATGGGCTCCACGCCCATCTCCTCGCCCAGGCGCAGGAGCTGGGGCAGCTCGGAAAGCTTCTCCACCACCACGATGACCTTGCGCCCGAGCTTGCGGCCCAGGAGCGCGAGGCGCAGGTACTCCTCGTCCTTGTAGCCGTTGCAGACGGTGATGGCCTCGGGGTCGACGTTGTACCCGAGGACCACCAGCAGCTCGCCCTTGGAGCCTGCCTCCAGGCCGTAGCCGTACGGCGCGCCCGCGTCGAGGATCTCCTCCACCACCTCCCGCATCTGGTTCACCTTCACCGGGTACACGCCGCGGTAACGCCCGCCGTACTTGGCCTCGGCGATACCGCGCGAGAAGGCCTCGTTGATGGCCTTCACCCGGGCGCGCAGGACGTCCTGGAAGCGCACCACGCAGGGGAAGCCGATGCGGCGCTCCTGGATGTCCTCCACCACGTCCATGAAGTCGATGGTGGGACCCGGCTGGCCGTGCGGATGCACCACCAGGTGCCCCTTCTCGTTCACCGAGAAGTAACCCGCCCCCCAGCCCGCCACGTTGTAGTGCTGCGCAGCCTTCTCGGTGGACCAGTCGGAGGGCCGCGTGCCCGCGGTCGCATCGCTGGTGTGCTCGGGAATGCGGGACTCGGGGGTCGCCATCGCGGACCTCTTCTACAAGGCGCAACCGGAGAAAGAAAGGTCGCGCGCCCCGCGCGGCGCACGTTATCCACCGCGCGCGTGCCCCCCGCCCATTCCGCGCCGCTCCCGCCGCCGCCGGCCGCGCTCCACGCGCGCGTTCGCGCGCTTAACGAGGCCTTCGCGCAGGTGCCGGCCACCTTCGCCCTGGTGTGGCGGGCCGACCGGGCGGGAGCCCTGGCGGTGGCGGCGCTCACCGCCTTCTCGGCGCTCCTGCCGGCGGCCATCGCCTGGGTGGGCAAGCTCATCGTGGACGCGGTGGTGGCCGCCTCTCGCGGCGCGGGCGCGCCCGGCAGGCCCGCGCGGCTCGTCCTCCTGGAGCTCGCCCTCATGGCGCTGTCGCTGACCGCGTCGCGCCTCCTCGGGCTCCAGCGCGAGCTCCTGCGGGCGCGGCTGGGCAACGCGGTGAACGAGCGCATCCTCACGAAGGCGCTCGAGCTCGAGCTGCGTCACTTCGAGGACTCGGAGGTGTACGACAAGATGCAAAACGCGCGGCGGGAGGCTTCCTCGCGGCCGCTCTCGCTCGTGATGCAGCTCTTCGCCATCGCGCAGAACGCCGTCACGCTCCTCGCCCTCTCGGCCCTCCTCGTCCGGCTCTCGCCCTGGAGCGTGCTGGTGGTGGTGGCCTCCTCCATCCCCGCCTTCGTGGCGGAGGCGCGCCTCGCCGCCGCCTCCTTCAGGCTGAGCTCGTGGCGCGCGCCGGAGGGCCGGCGGCTCAACTACCTGGAGTGGATCCTGACCCGCGACAGCCACGTGAAGGAGGTGAAGCTCTTCGACCTCGGCGAGCTCGTCCTCTCGCGCTTTCGCGAGCTCTTCACCAAGTTCTACCGGGAGGACCGGCGGCTCGCGCTGCGCCGCATGGTCTTCGGGCTCCTCTTCGGCCTGGTCTCCCTGGCGGCCTTCTACGGCATGTACGCGCTCGTCGCCGGCCGGGCCGCGCGGGCGGAGATCTCGCTCGGTGATCTCACCCTCTACCTGGCGGTGTTCCGGCAGGGGCAGGGCGCGGTGCAGAGCATCCTCTCCGCGGTGGGCGCCATGTACGAGGACGCGCTCTACATGACGAACCTGTTCGCCTTCTTCGCCATCCCCACCGGCGGCGAGCGCGCGCGCCGGAGCCCTCCCATCACGCCGCCCAGCGGCGCCCCCTCGCGCATCGCCTTCGAGGGAGTCTCCTTCCGCTACCCGGGGCAGTCGGCCTGGGCCCTGCGCGACGTGACGCTGGCGCTCGAGCCGGGCGAGAAGCTGGGACTCGTCGGCGAGAACGGCGCGGGCAAGACCACCCTCGTGAAGCTCCTCCTCAGGCTCTACGATCCAACCGAGGGCGCGATCACCTGGGGCGGGGTCGATTTGCGCGACATGGACGCGGCCGACCTGCGCCGGAGGGTCGGCGCGGTGTTCCAGGACTTCGTGCGCTACCAGTTCAGCGCCGCCGAGAACGTCGGACTGGGCAGCCCTGCCCACCTGAACGATCGGCCGCGCATCGTGGAGGCCGCCCGGCGCGGGGGCGCGGCAGCGGTGCTGGAGGCGCTGCCGGAGGGCTACGACACGATCCTGGGCGGCTGGTTCGAGAAGGGGCACGAGCTCTCCGCCGGCCAGTGGCAGAAGGTCGCCGTCGCCCGGGCCTTCATGCGCGAGGACGCGGAGCTCCTCATCCTCGACGAGCCCACCGCTTCGATCGACGCCGAGTCGGAGCACGAGCTCTTCGAGAAGTTCCGCGCCCTCGCCGCGAGCCGAAGCGCCATCGTCATCTCCCACCGCTTCTCCACCATCCGCACCATGGCCGATCGCATCGCCGTCCTGCGCGAGGGTCGGATCGAGGAGCTGGGGAGCCACCGCGAGCTGATGGAGAAGGACGGAAGGTACGCCCACCTGTTCCGCTTGCAGGCTCGAGGCTACCTGGATTGAAGGGAGGCCTCACGCAGGGTCTCCAGCGCGCGCCTGAAGTCCTCCGGGAGCGGCGCCTCGAAGCTCACCCGCGCGCCGGTCCGCGGGTGCGCGAAGGCGAGGGTCGAGGCGTGCAGCGCCTGCCGGCCGATGGCCTCGGCGGCACGGCGCACCGGGCTCTCCGCCGGAAGCCTCGCCTCCCGCCTCGCCCCTCCGTACACCGCGTCGGCGAGGAGCGGGTGGCCGAGCTCGGAGAGGTGGACGCGGATCTGGTGGGTGCGGCCGGTGTGAAGCGACACCTCGGCGAGCGCCGCGCCCTCGAAACGCTCGCGCACGCGCCAGCCTGTCACCGCTCGTCGGGTGGCACCCGCCATCTTGCCGGTGAAGCGCTTGCGGTCCCTGGGGTGGCGTCCGTACGGCGTTTCGAGCCGGCCCTCCTGCGGCAGCCGTCCGTGACAGATGGCGAGGTAGGTCTTGTCCACCTCTCGCGCCTTGAAGGCGGCCTGCAGGCTCGAGAGCGCTGCCTCCCTCTTTGCCACCACCAGGCAGCCGGAGGTGTCCTTGTCGAGGCGGTGGACGAGGCCGAGCCTCGCACCAGCGGACGGGCCGAGCCGGTGCAGGAGCGCGTTCACCAGGGTGGAATGAGGGCTGCCGCGGGCGGGGTGGACGACCATCCCCGCTGCCTTGTCGAGCACGAGGAGGTCCTCGTCCTCGTACAGCACGGAGAGCGGCAGGTCCTGGGCGAGGAGGCCGGACGGCTCGGGCTCGGGGACCGTCCACTCCAACCGCTCCCCACCCTTCAGCCTGGCGGCAGCCTTGGGCACACGGCCGTCGACCTGCACCCGGCCCTCGTCGACGAGCCGCTGCGCGCGGGCGCGAGAGAGCCCCGGATCGAGCCGCGTGAGCGCGACGTCGAGCCGGGCGCCAGCGAGAGCGGTCGGAGCCACCGCCGAGCGGGGGCCGTACGGGCGAGGAGCGGGGTCGCGAGCTACCAGATCTTGGACTTCACGTGGCCCTTGGGCCGCAGGATCACGTCGACGATGGCGCGGTCGTAGAAGTTGGTCTTGGCGTACAGGTCGGGCGCCACGCGGGAGCGGTAGAGCTGGCGCCCCTCTTCCAGCTCCGACTGCATCTCGTCGAAGAAGCTGTCCCCCACGATGCCGCGGGTGACCTTCTCCTCGTTGTACAGCGACACGTCGGAACAGATGGCCCGCGCGAGGCGCCGGGCTCCATCCGGGTTTTCGATGAGCGGCATGATCCAAATGGTAAGGCAGCGGACCCGCCGGGATCAAACCACCTTGGCGCCTTATGTCGGGGCATGCTTCCCCGCCCCGGCCAGCGAGCTGGACCGGGGGCCCACCCCGGCCCGCAGGGGCCCACACTCGCTGCGCTCGCTGTCCCTGCCTGGAGGGCGCCGCCCTCCCCAGCTTCGCTGGGACCCCTCCCGTCTCCCTACTCCAGCAGCTCCGCGTTCCAGTAGGCCGCCTCGACCAGGCTCAGGAACGGCCACCATTGCCGGTAGAAGGCGCGCCGCGTCGCGGAGCGGAACACGGGGGTCCAGCGCGGCCGCGCCGGCGCTCGGCGGAGCCGCATTCCCGCCTCCTCCGGGGTACGGCCACCCTTGCGCAGGTTGCAGGGCACACACGAGCAGACCACGTTCTCCCAGCCCGTGGCGCCCCCGCGAGAGCGGGGCAAGACGTGGTCGAGGTTCAGGTCGGCGCGCGGCAGCTTCTGGCCGCAGTACTGGCAGGTGTCGTCGTCCCGCGCGTAGATGTTGAACCGCGAGAACCGCACCCGCGTCCTGGGCATCCGCTCGAAAGCCAGGAGCACGATGACGCGCGGCACCCGGATGCGCCGGCCCACCGTGCCCACCGCATCCTCGTGCGCGGCCGCCGAGACGGAGCTCCAGCTCTCGAAGTCGAAGAGCTGGAACGCCTCGTCGATGGCCTTGGCCGCACCCGCGTAGAGCAGGCCGAAAGCGCGGCGGACTGAGGTGACGTGGACGGGCTGGTACACCCGGTTGAGGACGAGGACGCCGGTGTCGAGCATGCCCTCTCCTGTCTACCGGCCGAGCTCGATCTCCGCATGGCGCAGCCGGTCAGCCGGGACGCGCCAACCCCTGTCCGATCAGGACCGGTTTCGAGCTCGCGCTGCCGTAGAGGAACCGGTACGCCGCGTAGGAGCGCAGCACTCGCTTCACGTAACCGCGCGTCTCCTGCACCGGGATCTCCTCCACGAAGGCGTCGAGCGGGAGGCTGCCGCGAGCGCGCAGCCAGGAGCGGACCGGACCGTCGCCCACGTTGTAGGCGGCGAGCGCCAGCGCCTCGGACCCCCCGTAGCGCTGCAGGAGCGTGCCCAGGTAGGCGGCCCCGAGGCGGATGGCGACGGGCGGATTCATGAGATCCGCCTGGCTCACCGGCCGCATGTGCAGCCGGCGGGCGATGTCCTGCGCCGTGGGGAGCATGAGCTGGGTGAGGCCGACCGCCCCCGCGCCCGAGACGATGGTGGGGTCGAGGCCGCTCTCCTCGCGCATGAGCGCGAGCAGCAGGTCGGGTGAGACGCCGGCGGGCGGGGCCCAGCGCTCCACCTCGGAGCGGAAAGCGGGCGGGTAGGCCACCCGCCAGATCCGCAGCGCGTCGCCCACCGGCGGTTGCCGGAGCGTGCTCCGCCCGGCGGTGCGGATGAGGCGGTGCGCCGAGCGTGGATCGCCGGCGCGGTCGAGCAGCTCTGCGAGGAGGAGCAGCGGCTCGCCGCCCGCGACCACCTTCCGGTCCACCGCCTCCAGCTCGTCGGAGGCAGCGCGGTCGAGGCCCATGCGCAGGAGGAGGACGCCAGCCCGGAAGTGCCGGTCCGCGGCGAGCGCGCCAGGGTGGTACCGGAACCCGGGTGTCGCCTGGCCTGTAGGCGCGCGCGGCCAGGGCGGAGAGGACCCGGCGCGCGCCTCCTCCAGCCTGGCCCGCGCGAGGAGCCCGTAGTAGTCGGCGGGATAGCGCTCCGCGAGAGCGCGCCAGACTGCGCGGGCCGCGTCGACGTCCGGGGCGGCCCCGCGATCGGCGAGGATGCGGGCCCGCCAGTAAGCGGCGCGGCCGTGCTCGTAGGGATCGACCCCGTCGTACTCGCGCTCGATCCGCGCGAGGTCCGCCACCGCGGCGTCCTTTCGGCCCTCGGCGCGGTCGATCCAGGCGCTGCGGAAGAGCGCCTCCGCCCTGAAATCGCCCTGCGGGTAGCGCCGGGCCAGGTCCACCAGCGCCGCCTGGGCCTCGGCGGACCGCCCCAGCCGCCCCAGCAGATCGGCGGCGTAGAAGAGCGCGTCGTCCGCGAACGGATGGGCAGGGAAGTCGCGCGCGAGCGTCTGGTACACCTTGACCGCCTCCTCCGGCGCCACGATGGCGAAGGCCCTCGCGAGCAGGTAGAGCGCCTTCACCCGGAGCTGGGGGTCGGGGCAGGCGTCCACCACCGGGCGGAGCAGCTCGATCGCCCGTGCAGGTTGCCTCGACTTGCGGTGTGCTTTCCCCAGCGCGAAGCGGGCGCGGCAGGCGAGCGCCCCGGCCGGACCGGGTCCGAGGGAGGCCATGGACGGGGCGAGGGCGGTGAGCTCGGAGAGCGCCGCCGCATTCCGGTTGTCTTCGAGGAGCACCTCCGCGCGGCGGACCGCCGCCTCGGTGTCCGGAGGCGCGCCGCTGGCGCCGGGCAGCTTCGCGAGATCGTCGCGACAGGCGGGCGCCGCCGCCGAGAGCGGGTGATCCGCCCAGCAGGCGAGGAAGTCGGCGCGCGCGGCCGCGGCTTCCCCGGGCGCCTGCCGGGCGGCGCGCAAACGGCCTGCGAGGAGGAGGGCCTCGGCCCCGCCGTCGGTCTGGGTCGGGTCCCCAGGGGCCGCGAGCAGCCGCACGGGCGCGAGGACGTCCAGCGCGCGAGTCATGTCACCCTTCGCCTGGAGCGCACGAGCGCGGGACAGCTGCGCCTCCGTCCAGAAGAACGAGCCTCGCGGAACCCCGCCGTAGGCCTCCGCGGCGGCGCCCCAGGCCTTCGACGCGTCGTAGGCCCGTCCGCGCAGGAACGCCACCCGATCGGCGATGTCGGGGAGCGCGGCCTCGAGGCCCTCCAGCGGGCGGAGCGCGTCGGCCGCCCGGCGGCCCTCCACCAGCGCCAGCGCGCGCAGGAAGCGCGCCTGCGGCTCGCGCGCGCCGGCGAGCTCGGCCGCAGCGTCGTCCCAGCGGCGCGCGGCGAGGTCGGCGCGGGCGCGGGCCAGCCGCCCCCCGGTGAAGAACGGCTCCACGTCCGCGGGCGTGAAGGCGGGAGCGATCTCCGGGCCCGCGGGCGCCGCCCGGACCGGTGCGGCCCAGGGCGCCAGGGCGAGGGCGAGGGCGAGCGCGGCGACGAGGCTCCTCATCCGCGTCACGGTGCGGTGCGCCCACGAGGTGGTCAAGAAGCTGGCCTCTCGCCCGACGCGCGGCAGCGCCGCCCGCGGCCTCATCGTCAGTGCCCTTTCGCCTTCTCCAGGGCGGCGTACACCTCGGATCGGGGGAGGCCGCGGGCTCGCGCCACCTCCCGCGCGATGGCGGTGGGCGCCTCCCCCGCTGCGAGCCGCCGGCCGAGCTCCACTTCCAGCGGCTCTTGGGGCTCCGGCTGCGACGGCGCCGCGGAAGGGGGCGCCACCACCAGGGTGACCTCGCCGCGCGCCCCGGCGGCGAAGCGCGCCGCGAGCTCCGACAGCGTGCCGCGCGCGATCTCCTCGTGCAGCTTGGTGAGCTCGCGGGCCACCGCGGCACGTCGGTCGCCGAGCGCGAGGGCGAGGTCGGAGAGCGTCGCCGCGGTGCGATTCCCCGCCTCGTACAGGATGAGCGTGGCCGCCACCCCACGCAGTTCGCGCAGCGCCGCCCCGCGCGCGCCGCCCTTCCTGGGCAAGAAGCCTGCCACCAGGAAACGAGCGGAGGGGAGCCCCGAAGCTGCCAGCGCAGCCACCGCTGCGCAGGGACCGGGAACGGGCACCACCTTCGAGCCCGCCTCCCAGGCGGCCTCCACCAGCGCCTGCCCGGGATCGGAGACGCCAGGCGTGCCGGCGTCCGTGCAGAGCGCCACGTCCTCTCCGGCCAGGAGCCGCTCCAGGACCCCATCGACGCGGCCGCGCTCATCGAAGGCAGGCAGCGAGATCATCCTGGGCACGGGGGCGCCGAGATGGGCGAAGAGCTGGCCAGTGCGGCGCGTGTCCTCGGCGGCCACCGCCGTCACCGCGCGAAGGACGGCGGCGGCGCGCGGGGACAGGTCGCCCAGGTTTCCGATGGGCGTCGCCACGACGTAGAGGGTGCCCGGCGACGGCTTCACGTGGTCCGCCCCTCGGCGTCGAAGGCGTTGCGGAAGTGCGTGAAGCGAGGCTCTCTGGAGGAAAGGTCGACCGCCACCACGTCGAAGCGCATGGCCTGGGCGAGGCCGCCGTGTCGCATCGCCCAGTCGGTGGCGGCGGCGACGACCTTGCGGGCCTTGGCCGCGGTGACGGAGGCTGCCGGCGTGCCGTACTCGAGTCGGGTGCGGCTGCGCACCTCCACGAAGCACAGCGTGCCGCCGTCGCGGCAGACGAGGTCCACCTCGCCCCTTCGCGTGCGGTGGTTTCTCGCGATCACGGCGAAGCCCTGCGCCTCGAGATAGGCCGCGGCGGCGCTCTCGGCGGCGTGTCCTCGCCCGAGCCGCGTGCCCGGTACGTCGCGCGGGCTCACCTCCCCCCTCCCGCTGGACGGACCGCCTCGTCCGCGGTGGCGTGCACGAGCTGGCCCCCGCGCGCAAGCTCCCGCAAGGCGGCCACGGCCGCGGAGCGCGCCGAGACGGAGAGCGCGGAGAACACGTCGTCCACGAAGGCCACCTTCCCGGCGCCCTCCAGTGCCCGCTCCAGCGCAGCCAGCTTCAGGGCCAGGAAGACCAAGTCCTGCTCCGTCGGCGGCAGCTCGGCGGCGGCCCCGATCCGGCCGGTCGCCGCCGTCACCAGCGACGGGCCCATGGCCCCGCTCGACAGGGTCGTGAGCCGCCCACACGAGAGCAGGAGGAGCGCCGCCGAGGCGCGGGTGAGGAGTGCGGGCAGCCCTCCCGCCCCGCCCAGCCCGCCCAGCCCGCCCGGGCGCGCGAGGGCCTCGACGAGCTCATCGACCGGCGAGAAGCCGCCCCCCGGGGCCGGCGCGCTCGCGGCGGCAGCGCCGTTTCCCTCCACCTGGAGGTGCTCCAGCTCCGCTTGCACCGCGCGTGGATCGCGAGCCCAGCCTGCCGCCAGCCGCGACTCCACCGTCCGCAGTTCCTCCTCCAGCCGCGCGCGCTCCGACGCGGGGCCGCGCAGCTCGGTGGCGAGGGACGCCAGGGCCACCCGCGCGTCCTCCACGGCCAGCCGCCGCGCGGCGAGCCGGTCGAGACCGGCGCTCAGCTCCGCGACGCTGGTGAGGCCTGCGGCCGTCAGGGCCTCCCGGACGGCGCCGGTCTCGCGGTCGAACGCCTCGCGCACCCTACTCTCCCGCTTGGCGTGGGCGAGGAGCTTGCGCTCGGTGCGCGCGCGCGCCTCCAGCGCGGAGATCCACGCCAGGGCGACCCAGGCGGAATAGCCGAAGGCCGGGATGTCGAGGAGGGCCGCGTAGCGCA